>NZ_CP040396.1:0-10000 GCF_005577435.1 Paenibacillus algicola
TTGGAAAGCCATACTTCCGAACTATGGCAGCAAATCTTATCGATCATACAAACCAAGCTGAGCAAGCCGAGCTTTGACACTTGGTTTAAAGCCACCAAAGCAATGACGCTGAACGATCACTCCGTCATCATCTCCGCCCCAACCACCTTTGCCGTGGAATGGCTGGAAAGCAGATACACCAAGCTGGTCAGCACAACGGTGTATGAAGTGCTGGGCAAGGAGGTGGATGTACGCTTTGTGATTGAGGAGGTCAAGTCGGCGGAGCCTGCACCACAGCAGCCGGCACCGGCTATGCAGGTGTCCAGCGATGAGATCCAGTCGCATATGCTGAACCAGAAATACACGTTTGATACCTTTGTCATCGGCTCGGGGAACCGTTTTGCCCATGCTGCCTCACTGGCTGTCGCGGAAGCGCCGGCGAAGGCGTACAATCCTCTTTTTCTATACGGGGGAGTAGGGCTGGGGAAGACCCATCTGATGCATGCGATCGGACATTATATTCTGGAGCACAATCCAAGCAGTAAGGTGGTATACATCTCCTCCGAGAAGTTTACCAACGAGTTCATCAACTCCATCCGGGACAACCGGGCGGAGAGCTTCCGCAACAAATACCGCAACGTCGATATTTTGCTTATTGACGATATTCAGTTTCTGGCGGGGAAGGAATCGACCCAGGAGGAATTTTTCCATACGTTTAACGCGCTGCATGAGGAACGGAAGCAGATTATTATTTCCAGTGACCGGCCGCCGAAGGAAATTCCGACACTGGAGGAACGGCTGCGCTCCCGCTTCGAATGGGGACTGATTACCGACATTCAGCCGCCGGATCTGGAGACCCGGATCGCCATCCTCCGCAAGAAGGCCAAGGCCGAGAACCTGGACATTCCGAATGAGGCGATGATGTACATTGCCAATCAGATTGATACGAACATCCGCGAGCTGGAAGGCGCGCTTATTCGCGTGGTTGCCTATTCCTCTCTGACGAATCAGGATGTCACGACCCATCTGGCTGCCGAAGCGCTGAAGGACATCATTCCTTCGAGCCGTCCTAGAATCATCACGATTCAGGACATCCAGCAGAAGGTTGGCGAGTACTATAATTTAAGGCTTGAGGATTTCAAGGCCCGCAAGAGAACTAAGGCTGTCGCATTTCCGCGGCAAATTGCCATGTACTTGTCCCGCGAGCTGACGGATTACTCCCTGCCCAAGATCGGAGAGGCTTTTGGCGGACGTGATCATACTACCGTCATCCATGCTCATGAGAAGATCACGCAGTCCATCAAGGCCGACCAGGAGCTCTTTAAAGTTATCAACAACATTACAGAGAAAATCAAAAACCCTACCTGAACAAGTCCAAAGCCTATGCACACTCTGTACACATGTGGATAGGCTTAATTTTATGGGGTTTATCGAGCTTATCCACATATTCAGTGCCCCTACTACTAATACTATTAATTAATAAAGATATATCCATAGAGAAGACGATGCTTTCCGGCAATGCTTAATCATCCGTGCTTCTTCAAATTGCTCAAGGAGTGAAACTATGAAAATCAGTATCCTCAAATCATTTTTGAACGAATCCATTCAACATGTATCCAAAGCCATTTCCAGCCGTACGACGATTCCGATTCTGAGCGGGATTAAGCTGGATGTGAACCGCCAGGGGGTTACCTTAACCGCGAGCGATACGGATATATCGATTCAATCCTTTATCCCGGCAGAGGATGAGAAGCAGACCATTGTGCAGGTGGACCAGCCCGGCAGTGTCGTGCTGCCTGCTAAATTTTTCGTGGAGATTATTAAGAAGCTGCCTTCTTCCGAGGTGCAGATGGAGGTTAAAGAGAACTTCCAGACCTTTATCTCTGCAGGTGCTACCGAAATTCAGATGGTTGGCCTGGACCCTGAAGAATTCCCGGTACTGCCAAGCATTGATGACAGCCAAAGTGTCTCTGTCCCTGGCGATCTGCTCAAAAATATGATCAAGCAGACCGTCTTCTCCATTTCCACACACGAGACGACACCGATTCTAACCGGCGTGCTCTGGAATTTGTCAGAGGGAGAGCTGAAGTTTACGGCAACGGACCGTCACCGCCTGGCTACCCGCTCTGCCAAGCTGGATGGCGTTGAGGAGATGAAATTCAACAATATCGTCATTGCAGGCAAAACGCTGAATGAGCTGAGCAAAATCGTGCCAGACCAGAACACCCTCGTTGATATTGTCGTTGCTGACAATCAAGTGCTGTTCAAAATCGACCGCGTGCTCTTTTACTCGCGTATTTTGGACGGGATTTACCCGGACACTACTAGAATTATTCCGACTACGCACAAAACAGAACTCATTCTTGACACCAAAAAGCTGAGCGAATCCATCGACCGTGCTTATTTGCTGTCCAAAGAGGAGAAAACAAATATTGTGCGCATGCAGACGATGGAGCATGGAGGCATTGAAATTTCATCGAGCTCCTCCGAGCTGGGGAAGGTTCGTGAAGAGCTCGAGCTGGCAGAATTCAAGGGCGAGCCTTTGAAAATCTCATTCAACTCCAAATATATGCTGGACGTGCTGAAGGTCGTTGAGAGCGAGCAGTTGATGATTGCCTTTACCGGTGTGATGAGCCCGATTATTCTGAAGCCTCTGGATGACAGCCGCAGCATGTATATCATCCTGCCGTACCGCACAACCAACTAAAAAGTTATCCCCAGATCAGCGGGACCGAAAGGATCAGATATGAAATTAATAACTATCCACAGTGAATATATTAAGCTGGATACATTTTTGAAGCTGGCGGATTGTGTATCCACAGGCGGCATGGCCAAGGCTCTTTTGCAGGAGGGCATGGTGAAGGTAAACGGAGAGAGCGAGGAGCGCCGAGGGCGGAAGCTGTATCCGGGAGATCAGGTCGAGGTGGAGGATTGCGGAAGCTTCCAGGTCGCTGCACAATAAGAGGGAAGCTGCTAAACACCTAAATGCGGCGACAACAATAGGGAGTGAATCCGCTTGTTTGTGAAAAACATCCGTTTACAGCACTATCGCAACTATGAGCACCTGCATCTGGATTCCTTCGGAGACGTTAATTTAATCATCGGTCAAAATGCACAGGGCAAAACCAATCTGGTGGAAGCCCTGTTCGTTCTTGCCCTGAGCAAAAGCCATCGCACCTCCAAGGATAAGGAGCTGATCGCTTTTGATCAGAGCCATGCCCATATGGCCGCCGAGGTGGAGAAGAAATACGGCAGCCTGAAGCTGGAGCTGTCGCTTTCCACACAGGGGAAGAAGGCACGCATTAACGGGCTGGAGCAGCGGAAGCTGAGCGATTTTATCGGAACGCTGAATGTGGTTATGTTTGCTCCGGAGGATCTCGAAATTGTAAAAGGTACACCCGGCATCCGCCGCCGGTTTCTCGATATGGAGATCGGACAGGTAACACCAAGCTATCTGTTTCATCTGCAGCAATATCAGAAGGTGCTGCTGCAGCGCAACAATCTGCTGAAGAGCTTATGGGGGAAGGATGCCTCCCAGCAGGGGATGCTGGATATTTGGAATGCCCAGCTTGTTGAGCACGGTGTTAAAATTGTAAAGAAGAGGAAACAATTTATAAAAAAGCTGCAAAAGTGGGCGGAAAGCATCCATCAGGGGATTACGAACGGCCTGGAGGAGCTGCAGCTGCTATACCTGCCTTCGTTCTCCAATACGGAGGAAGAAGATGAAGCTGTCTTATTTGAGGCGTTTATGATAAAATTATCACAAGTGAAAGATCAGGAAATCAGACGCGGCATGACGCTGGCAGGTCCTCATCGAGACGACCTGGCCTTTTATATAAACGGCAAGGAAGTGCAGACGTATGGATCCCAGGGTCAGCAGCGGACAACCGCGCTGTCCCTTAAACTCGCGGAAATCGAGCTTATTCAGGAGGAGATCGGAGAGTATCCGGTGCTGCTGCTGGATGATGTGCTGTCGGAGCTGGATCCGTACCGTCAGACACAGCTGATTGAAACCTTTCAAAGCAAGGTACAGACGTTCATTACGGCGACAGGCGTAGAGAGCCTCAATGCTGATAAATTAAAGGATGCCCGCATTTATACGGTTCACAGCGGTCAAGTGGACCTCTAAGGAGTGGATTTCAATCTATATTCATTTGGGTGGCGAGAAGATTATCCGGTCCTCGGAGCTGGTTGGCATCTTTGATGTTTCGATTGAGAAGTCCTCAAAGGTCTCCAAGCAGTTCATTACGCATGCCAGGCAGAACAAGGTGGTTGAGTTTATCGGCGAAGAGGATCCTAAATCCATTGTCGTGACCAAGGGCATCGTTTACTATTCTCCTATTTCCTCGGCTACGCTCAAGAAACGAGCAAACTTATTTGTTGCGAACGCTTAACGATCGCTATTGGCTTAACAATCTGTAAAAGTAGGTGAAGGCATGTCTATGAATCAACCGGCTTATGATGAGAATCAGATTCAGGTGCTGGAAGGCTTGGAGGCCGTCCGCAAACGTCCGGGGATGTATATCGGATCCACCAGCGAGAAGGGGCTGCACCACCTGGTCTGGGAAGTGGTGGATAACAGCATTGATGAAGCGATGGCCGGCATCTGTGATGAGATCGAGGTTATCGTCCATAAGGATAACAGTATTACGGTCATTGATAACGGTCGCGGTATTCCGGTCGGTGAGAATGCCAAGCTGAAGAAATCCACGCTGGAGGTCGTCATGACAGTGCTCCATGCCGGGGGTAAATTCGGCGGCGGCGGCTACAAGGTGTCCGGCGGTCTGCATGGCGTCGGCGTCTCGGTCGTGAACGCCTTGTCGAGCAAGGTGGTCGTTCAGGTTAAACGCGATGGCCACGTGTATCAGCAGGAATACCATCGGGGTGTTCCGCAATATGATATTCAGGTGATCGGGGATAGTGATGAGCATGGCACTACCGTGACCTTCCTGCCGGATCCCGAGATTTTTACGGAAACGACAGAATACAATTACCAGACACTGCTGACTCGCATCCGCGAGCTGGCCTTCCTGAACAAGGGCATTGCCCTTTCCTTGATGGATGAACGCACGGGAGCCAGCAACCGGTTCAAATATGACGGCGGCATCATTGAGTACGTGAAATTTCTGAATGAGAACAAGCAGGCGCTGCATGAGGATCCGATTTATGTAGAGGGCTCCCGCGACAATATTCAGGTTGAGGTGTCCCTGCAGTACAATGACAGCTATACCGAGAATATTTATTCCTTCGCCAACAACATCAACACGCATGAGGGCGGAACCCATGAATCCGGCTTCAAGAGCGCCCTCACCCGGATTATTAATGATTATGCCCGCAAAGCCGGCCTGATCAAGGACAACAGCGGTAATCTGACCGGGGACGATGTGCGTGAAGGCTTAACCGCGATTATCTCGGTCAAGATTCCGGAGCCGCAGTTTGAAGGCCAGACGAAGACGAAGCTCGGCAACAGTGAGGCACGTGGCATCGTGGAATCCCTCTTCTCAGAGAAGCTGCAGGAATTCCTGCAGGAGAACCCGTCGGTATCCCGGCGGATTCTGGATAAAGCGCTGCAGGCATCTCGTGCCCGTGAAGCAGCCCGTAAAGCGCGGGAGATGACGCGCCGTAAGAGTGCCCTGGAGGTCAGTGCACTGCCGGGCAAGCTGGCCGACTGCTCCTCCAAGGATGCTTCGATCAGTGAGCTGTACATCGTCGAAGGCGACTCCGCCGGCGGATCTGCCAAGCAGGGCAGAGACCGCCATTTCCAGGCTATTTTGCCGCTGCGGGGCAAGATTCTAAACGTCGAAAAGGCGAGGCTGGACCGTATCTTGTCCAATACCGAGATCCGGGCGATTATTACGGCACTCGGTACCGGCATTGGTGATGATTTCGACCTGGATAAAGCTCGTTACCACAAGATCATTATCATGACGGATGCTGACGTAGACGGAGCTCATATTCGTACCCTGCTGCTGACATTCTTTTACCGGTACATGCGCAAGATTGTCGAAGCGGGCTTTATCTATATTGCGCAGCCGCCGCTGTTTAAGGTGGAGCGTAACAAGGTGGTCCGTTATGCGGGCACGGAGCGGGAGCGGGATGAAATCATCGCCGGATTCGGAGAGAACGCCAAGTTTAACGTTCAGCGCTATAAAGGCCTTGGTGAGATGAATGCAGCGCAGCTGTGGGAGACGACGATGGACCCTGAGAGCCGCACAATGCTTCAGGTTACGATTGAGGATGCTATTATTGCCGACAGCATTTTTGATACCCTCATGGGGGATAATGTTGAGCCGCGGCGGGACTTCATTCAGGAGCATGCCAAGTCTGTGCGTAACCTGGATATCTAAATAATATATGGAAAGCGTGCCCTTCCCGAGATGGAAAGCGGCACGCTTTTTTGCAGCCTCAGAGCTTGCGGCGCCCATAAGCAAGCGCGTATTTTTTGACCTTGCGGTAGACAGCAGGATTTTTAAAAAACTTCTTAAAAGGGAATAGCGCCGGCTTGGTGTTGACCTCCAGGATCCAGATATCAAAGCGTTCATCAATTGCGATATCTAAGCCAATTTCCTTCAGGTTTCGGTATTTCTTCTGTAGCTGCTTTGCGGTCCGCACACCAAGGTCCTTTAGCTTCCGGCGAAGCTGCTCGGTTTCCTCCATGTTCATATGCTCTTTCATCAGACTTCTGAAATGGGCGGTCGTGCCCCCACTGTGATGATTGGTGATGATTTTTTGGAGGGCGGCGACCCGGCCGATGATTCCAGTGCTTTCCCAGCCGCCGTCAGGAGTTTTTTGCGTAAGCACTCTTAGATCGAAAGGACTTCCGCCCTGCTTCAGCAGCCGAATTCCCTTTTGAATAATATATTCTTTGCCGGCGCAAAGCTGGGTGATCGCCCTGTGCAGCGAGTCGAGCTCTTTATAGGCTTCCGTGCTGGTTTCATAGCGAAGGATGTACTGGGCGGAAATGCCGCCGGAATGCTCTGACAGCGGAACTGTAACTTTTTCAGCACACATAACCCCGTTGCCGTACGTGCCCTGATCCGGTTTGATGTATACGAGATTGTACGCATCAAGCATCTGCTGCAGTTCCGACAAGGAGTAAATTCGAGTATCCGGTACATAGGAGGCCAGGTCTTTGTTAAGAAGCAGGATCTTTGTTTTGGCCCATTTGCTGGAAACGCGTTGTACAGTCAACCTTGCTCATTCCTTTCCGGTTTCATTGGGGTCCGGTCTCTTGAAAAGTCAGGACAAGGACTGCAAACAATGGTATAATATAAAGATGCGAAGATTTGCATTTCTTTTCGAAGAATTATTCAAATCCCTTGCTTTGCAGTGTATGTGAAGATGGATGCAGAAGGCAGGGCGTATCCCTAGCCTGAAGCCAAAAAGTACAGTTTTCATAGGCCGGAGTGCGTTGACGTTTAATTGTACTCTTTTTGTGAAAGTAATATAATTATGGGTATATGCAGACGTTTTCATGGTTACTTTTCTGCTTTTTTCACATAGATGAGGGCATGGTTGATAGGAAAATGAAGGAGGCCCAGCATGGCGGAAGAAAATTTCTCCCAAATTAAAGATCGTGACATCGGTACGGAAATGCGTGAATCCTTTATGGATTACGCGATGAGTATCATTGTCAGCCGGGCTCTGCCAGACGTGCGTGACGGACTGAAGCCGGTACACCGCCGTATTTTGTACGCGATGTCCGAGCTTGGCATGGCACCCGATAAACCCTATAAGAAGTCCGCAAGAATTGTCGGTGAGGTCATTGGTAAGTATCATCCGCACGGTGATTCTGCGGTCTATGAATCCATGGTACGGATGGCTCAGGACTTCTCCATGCGCTATATGCTGGTCGACGGCCACGGTAACTTTGGCTCCATTGACGGAGATATGGCGGCTGCAATGCGTTATACCGAAGCCCGTCTATCCAAGCTGGCAATGGAAATGCTGCGGGATATTAATAAAGAAACGATTGATTTTGCACCGAACTATGACGGAGAAGAGCATGAACCGGTTGTGCTGCCGGCCCGCTATCCGAATCTGCTGGTTAACGGCGTGTCGGGGATCGCGGTCGGAATGGCTACCAATATTCCACCGCATAATCTGGGTGAAGTCATCGACGGCGTTCAGGCACTGATCAAGAACCCGGACCTTACGCCGCTGGAGCTGATGGATTACATTCAGGGCCCGGATTTCCCAACCTCCGGTTATATCGTAGGGCGCGCCGGCATTCGCCAGGCTTACCAGACCGGCCGGGGCTCAGTGACGATGCGCGCGAAGGCTACCATTGAGGAGAACAATCACAAGGCCCGGATCGTGGTGCATGAGATTCCTTATCAGGTGAATAAGGCGCGGCTGGTGGAGAAGATTGCAGAGCTGGTGCGTGAGAAGCGGATTGACGGCATTACAGATCTGCGCGATGAGTCCGACCGTAACGGGATGCGTATTGTGATCGAGCTCAGACGCGATGTGAATCCTAACGTGGTGCTGAATAACTTGTATAAGCATACTGCGATGCAGTCTAATTTCGGTATCAACATGCTTGCGATCGTGAACAATGAGCCGAAGATCCTGAACCTGCGCGATGTGCTGCACCATTACCTGGATCATCAGGTGATCGTTATTCGCCGGCGTACAGAATTCGAATTAAGAAAAGCAGAAGCACGAGCCCATATTCTCGAAGGTCTCCGTATTGCGCTGGATCATCTGGATGAGGTTATTGCTTTAATCCGGGCTTCACAGACCACAGAGGCGGCACGCGAGGGCTTGATGGAGCGCTTTGGGCTTAGCCATGAGCAGTCTCAGGCCATCCTGGATATGCGTCTGCAGCGCCTGACAGGTCTCGAGCGTGAGAAGATCGAGAATGAATACCAGGAGCTGTTGATCAAGATTGCCGAGCTGAAAGAAATTTTGGCTAATGAATCTCTTGTGCTGCAGATCATCAGCGATGAGCTGGAAGAGATCAAGTCACGCTTTAATGATGATCGTCGCACAGAGATTATTGTGGGCGAGGACAGCATTTTGGATGAAGACCTGATTCCACGCGAAGAGGTTATCATTACGATCAGCCATACTGGCTATATCAAGCGTCTGCCTGCCAACACCTATCGGAGTCAGAAGCGCGGCGGCAAGGGCGTGGTCGGTATGGGGACGAAGAGCGAGGATTTCGTGGAGCACCTGTTCGGTACTAATTCACACCACTATCTCATGTTCTTCACGGATAAGGGCAAGGCGTACCGCCTGAAGGCGTATGAGATTCCAGAGCTGAGCCGGACTGCACGCGGAACCCCGATCATCAACCTGATCCAGATTGAACAGGGAGAGACCATTAACGCTGTTATTCCGGTAGAGAGCTTTGAGAACAATGACTATCTGTTCTTTGCCACCCGTGAAGGTATCGTGAAAAAAACACCGCTCGAGGATTATGTGAACATCCGCAAGGGCGGATTGATCGCCATTAATCTGCGGGAAGAGGACTCTCTGATCGATGTGAAGCTGACCGACGGCCAGCAGGAGATCATTATGGGTACCGCACACGGGATGTCTATCCGCTTCGGAGAGAGTGACGTCAGATCCATGGGACGGAGTGCAACCGGAGTCAAGGGCATTACGCTGGGCGACGGGGATTCTGTCATCGGCATGGATGTGGTGGACAAGGAGCTGGATATCCTGATCGTTACGAGCAAGGGCTACGGCAAACGTACACCGGTCTCAGACTATCGTTCCCAGACCCGTGGCGGACGCGGCATCAAGACGATTAATGTAACGGAGAAGAACGGTCCTGTTGTCAGCCTGAAGGTCGTGAAATCGGAAGAGGACCTGATGGTGATTACCGCCAGCGGAACGATTATCCGTACAAGCATGGAGGGCATCTCTACCATGGGCAGATACACCCAAGGCGTCCGCTTGATTAACATTCGCGAGGATGACCATGTGGCGACCGTCTGCCGTGTAGATAAGAGCGAGGAGCCTGCTGAGGATGAGGATGAAGATGCTCCATTTGAAGGAGACGAGCCTTCGA
>NZ_CP040396.1:15000-80000 GCF_005577435.1 Paenibacillus algicola
GAGGGTAGTGACGCGGACTGATGGATGTCCGTCTAAGCAGTGAGGCTGGTGTGTAGGCAAATCCGCACACTTCTAAGGCTGGGCTGTGATGGGGAGCGAAAATTACAGTAGCGAAGGTCATGATCTCACACTGCCAAGAAAAGCCTCTAGTCAGGTGAAGGTGCCCGTACCGCAAACCGACACAGGTAGGCGAGAAGAGAATTCTAAGGCGCGCGGAAGAACTCTCGTTAAGGAACTCGGCAAAATGACCCCGTAACTTCGGGAGAAGGGGTGCCCCGGTAGTGTGAATAGCACGAGGGGGCCGCAGTGAAAAGGCCCAAGCGACTGTTTAGCAAAAACACAGGTCTGTGCGAAGCCGTAAGGCGAAGTATACGGGCTGACGCCTGCCCGGTGCTGGAAGGTTAAGGGGAGCGGTTAGGAGCAATCCGAAGCTGTGAACCGAAGCCCCAGTAAACGGCGGCCGTAACTATAACGGTCCTAAGGTAGCGAAATTCCTTGTCAGGTAAATTCTGACCCGCACGAATGGCGTAACGACTTGGGCGCTGTCTCAACGAGAGATCCGGTGAAATTTTAATACCTGTGAAGATGCAGGTTACCCGCGACAAGACGGAAAGACCCCATGGAGCTTTACTGCAGCTTGATATTGGATTTGGGTACGATCTGTACAGGATAGGTGGGAGCCGTTGAAGCAGGAGCGCCAGCTTCTGTGGAGGCGCCGTTGGGATACCACCCTGATCGTATCTAGGTTCTAACTTGGTACCGTGATCCGGTGCGAGGACAGTGTCAGGCGGGCAGTTTGACTGGGGCGGTCGCCTCCTAAAGAGTAACGGAGGCGCCCCAAGGTTCCCTCAGAATGGTTGGAAATCATTCGAAGAGTGCAAAGGCATAAGGGAGCTTGACTGCGAGACCTACAAGTCGAGCAGGGACGAAAGTCGGGCTTAGTGATCCGGTGGTACCGCATGGAAGGGCCATCGCTCAACGGATAAAAGCTACCCTGGGGATAACAGGCTTATCTCCCCCAAGAGTCCACATCGACGGGGAGGTTTGGCACCTCGATGTCGGCTCATCGCATCCTGGGGCTGAAGTAGGTCCCAAGGGTTGGGCTGTTCGCCCATTAAAGCGGTACGCGAGCTGGGTTCAGAACGTCGTGAGACAGTTCGGTCCCTATCTGTCGTGGGCGTAGGAAATTTGAGAGGAGCTGTCCTTAGTACGAGAGGACCGGGATGGACGTACCGCTGGTGCACCAGTTGTTCCGCCAGGAGCATGGCTGGGTAGCTACGTACGGAAGGGATAAGCGCTGAAAGCATCTAAGCGTGAAGCCCCCCTCAAGATGAGATTTCCCAGTATGTAAGACCCCTTGAAGACCACGAGGTAGATAGGTTGGAGGTGGAAGTGCAGCAATGCATGGAGCTGACCAATACTAATCGGTCGAGGGCTTATCCTACAAGCTTTACGAAGTAAAGCTAGCTTCGGAAGCATTACGCTAATGATCAAACTAACAACGCACATTCGTTTCGTATCTAGTTTTCAGGTGATCAAACATCTGAGCACACTGAGGGTGAATATCTAGGTTTGATATTTTCTCGCAGCGATTTTGAAGAGCTATGCTCCGAAAAATCATGTTTGGTGGTGATGGCGGAAGGGTTCCACGCGTACCCATCCCGAACACGAACGTTAAGCCTTCCAGCGCCGATGGTACTTGGACCGCAGGGTCCCGGGAGAGTAGGACGCCGCCAAGCGAAGAACCATCGTCGATGACATCGACGGTGGTTTTTATTTTGTCTGTTTCATCCGTGCTGGCAGAAACAGATGAAGATTTTGTTACCGAATCTTATGGGAAATCAGTATAATAGGAATAGTATAAAACAGGTCATACGTCATTTCCGTACATGCAGATATATGTAATGTATAGGTTAAACGGTCTAGGATTACAGCCTATCCACCACTCAACATTCAAGATCAACATGGGAAGTCCGGTAATACATGTGGATGCGGCTGGGAAGGAGGTTATTTCATGCGGAACAGCAGGATGCGTCTTGCAGGGGGGATTTGCGCAGGAGCAATTTTGCTGATGGGGTCTGGGTGTAGTATTTCGGACAAACCTACATGGGAATCTTTTGATGGAGCTGCGAATGTGAAGTCGTTTCCGGTGCCTAAAGAAGCCAATCGAACAGAGCAGGCCAAGGGCACGGGGGAGCTTGATTATGTAAGATATGTTTTGCCAGGCCTGAAGGAAGATGAAAGTCTTCCCGAGCCTTATCTTGAAGAAATTAAATCATGGGGCTGGCAGGAGAAAGAAGATCAGGAAGGCACATCACCGATTATTTTTGAAAAAGGAAAAAATATCGTCCACCTCACGGTACACGACGATTCATTGATAATTACGATACCGGCACCTGTTAAGAAAGAGCTGCAAGGGCTGGAAAGTAAGAAATAGACCTTTATCCACATGGATAAAGGTCTTTTTAATCGTTTATTGAGAATAGTAGGATACATCATCCGGTCCGAACTTCAGCATGCCGTCCTTATACTGCCGCGTTAACCGGTACCAGGCATAATAGCGCGGTCCTACCAGCCAGAGATGCCAAAAGTATGCTGAGATTGTAAATGAAAGCGGAGACCAGAATGCCATCAATGCGATGAGAACGCACCCGATCCAGCTCGTATGCCATTGCACCTTGATAAATCGGAAGCTGCTGACATGCTGCTCAGGCATATAACCGATCCAGGGTGCTTGGAGGCTAAACCGCCATTTACGCGAGGAGAGGGACCCGGTCAAATGCAGAACGGATCTGCCAATGACAAATTGTATCCAAAAAATGAGCATGCCTGCCAGGAGAAAGAAAATAAAGCTGTCCCAGGAGAGGATGACCATTTGGGAAGCGACTGCAGCACAGGGAAGGAGAAGGTAGGTAGTCCACATCCAGCGGGGGAATGTGATTTTTTTGAGCAGTCGGTATTGATAAAAAGTCGCTTTCTGATGAGATTGATCGGCCATCGTGCTCACGGCCCTCCTTTAGTAGCTTCGATAGAAAAGAGTATGTACTTGTTTTATCGGCTGGCAATGAAATTTTGTGAAGATTTGTAGGTACAGACACCCTTCGCCAGGCACTACACATAGTATATGTTGAAAAGGGCATAAATGGAAATCACAACCTATGAAAAGGTTTAAAATACTAGAAAACCTGTCATACTAATAGTAAATCAATGGAGGTGGGTTGGCTCATGGAAGAGATGGCGGGACAAGTGTGCATCGTATGCAGCCAGATCAAGCAGGAGGGAATCACGATTGTTTCTCAGTTCGTCTGTGAAGATTGTGAGTCCGAAATCGTGCATACGAACGCAGAGGATGCGAAGTATCAGTACTTTATTCATCGTTTGAAGCAAATTGCTGTAACACATTGAGGCCTTTGGGGGCCTTTTTTTATTGAGTGTAAATATCCGGTCTTCATGAGGCATAGGCGTGAGAAGCATTTTACGTTAGAATAGAGGTAGTTAAACCAGGCTTGGAAGGATTAAGACGATGTCGATAGAGTACAAGGATGCTCAACTACGAAATAAAGAGAGTGCCCCCTTATGGGAGGCTTTGCAGAATTACCGCCAGAAGGGAAGAGCCTCGTTTCATGTGCCGGGACATAAGAACGGAAAGGCCTATATGGGGGTGACTGGGGCTGATCTATTGATGGATGTCCTTTCTGTCGATGTGACAGAGATTACGGGAACCGATGATTTGCATCAGCCGGACGGTGTTATTTTGGAAGCACAACGACTAGCTGCGGATTGCTTTGGGGCGGAGGAGAGTTTTTTTCTGGTGGGGGGAAGTACGGTCGGTAATCTGGCGATGATTCTGACGGTATGCGCGCAGCCTGGGGATTTGATTCTGGTTCAGCGCAATGTGCACAAGTCAGTGCTGAACGGACTGATGCTCGCAGGAGCACAGGCTGTTTTTCTGGATCCGGAGGTGGATGCAGGGAGCGGTCTGGCTATTGCCCCGTCGCTGGCAGCAGGGAGTGCTGCGCTGTCTGCCTACCCAAAGGCCAAGGGTGTGCTGCTGACGATGCCCAATTATTATGGTATGGGTACGGATCTGACGGCATGGAGCGAGCTTTGTCATGCGGCGGGGATCCCTTTGCTGGTGGATGAAGCACATGGCGCACATTATGGCCAGCATCCTGATCTGCCTCGGCACGCCTTGTCATGCGGAGCAGATGTCGTTGTGCAGTCGACGCACAAAATGCTTGCCGCCATGACGATGGGCGCCATGCTGCACGTGCAGGGACCGCGGTTGGACCGCGCCCTGCTGCGCCAGCGCCTCGCCATGGTGCAAAGCTCGAGCCCATCCTATCCGGTAATGGGCTCGCTCGATCTGGCCCGGCGCCTGATCCATGCGCAGGGCCCAAGTGCCTTCACGGCGGGGCTCGCCGCCGTGAACACCTTCAAGCGCGGCCTCGCACAGCTGCCGCGCCTGGGGCTGCTGCAGCCGCCGCAGCCCCGCACCCCCGCCGCCGCAAGCGCGGCCGGCGGACAAGACCCGCCGCCGCAAGCTGGGCCGGCGGCGTACACGCATCAGGACCCCTTCAAAGCGGTCATATATGACCGCACGGGGGCCCTGAGCGGCTTTGCACTTCAGCGCGCGCTAGAGGAGCGCGGCTGTGTGCCGGAGATGAGCGACGAGCATCACGTCGTTCTGCTCTTTACGCTTGGCTCCACGGAGGAGGATGCCAAGCACCTCTTACAGGCTCTGCAGCATATGGTGGAGGAAGACCTGGGCGAACAGCCAGCAGACTCCAATGAGGAGCCCGATCAGCTCAGCTCGTCTGACTCCTCACCTCTGGTGCAGTCGCCGCAGGAGCTGCAACGGACAGACTCCAATGAGGAGCCCGATCAGATCAGTTCAGCTGACTCCTCACCTCCGGTGCAGTCGCCGCAGGAACTGCAACGGCTAGACTCCAATGAGGAGCCCGTTCAGATCAGTTCGGCTGCGCCCTCACCTCCGGTGCAGTCGCCGCAGGAGCTGCAACGGACAGACTCCAATGAGGAGCCCGATCAGATCAGTTCGGCTGACTCCTCACCTCAACTTAGGCACCCGGCGACTCACGATGTTTCCACGTGGAACATTTTTGAAGCCCAAAGCTATAGTGAGCCGGTGGCATTTCATCTGGGCACACTGGATCCGAAGGAACTGACAGCCTTGCCGCCGGAGCAGTGTGCTGGAGAGATTGCCGGAGAGACGATCGTCCCATACCCGCCAGGAATTCCGCTGCTGTATGCGGGGGAGCGGATTACCCCGAAGCAGGCGAAGCGGCTTGTCCGGTTAAAAGATCTAGGAGCGAAATGCCAAGGTGCGGCGGATCCGGCACTGCGCACCATCCTAGTGCGAAATACTTCAGGAAAGCAGGTTACGTCATGAACCGCAAACCCATGTTTATTACGATTGAGGGAGGTGAGGGCTCCGGAAAAACAACGATGGTTGGCCGTTTAGCAGCTTATTTTCAAAACCATTCCATTCCTTATTTAATCACCAGAGAGCCCGGAGGCATCGAGATTGCGGAGAAGATACGATCACTCATCCTGGATCCCAGCCATACAGAGATGGATGCCCGGACCGAGGCACTGTTGTATGCAGCCGCCAGAAGGCAGCATCTCGTCGAGAAGGTAGAGCCAGCCTTAGCCAACGGTCTGACCGTACTATGTGATCGCTTCGTAGATAGCAGTCTGGTATATCAAGGCCTTGGACGAGGGATCGGGATGGAAGAGGTATGGAGACTGAACCAGTTTGCTATTGAAGACCGCATGCCGGATCTGACACTGCTGCTCGATCTGGACCCGGAGACCGGACTGTCGCGCATTGCAGCCAATGAAGAGCGTGAGTACAACCGCCTGGATATGGAAAGCCTTGAATTTCACCGCAAGGTGAGGGAAGGGTATCGACAGGTGGCGCAGAGAGATCCGGAACGAATCCGGATTATTGATGCATCCAGGCCGCCGGCCCTCGTTGAAAAAGAGCTCATACGAGCGCTGGAAAGCACAGTATTAAAGGGTTTTTGATCAGCTTTGTCAAATAATAAACATACGGCTTCTAAACATGCCGATATTAATAAGGAGGGACATGGCATATGAAATTGATCGTGGCGATTGTACAGGATAAGGACAGCAACCGTCTGTCGGCCGGTCTGGTTAAAGCAAATTTTCGGGCAACGAAGCTGGCCAGTACCGGAGGCTTTCTGAAAGCGGGCAATACGACGTTTATGATCGGGGTCGATGATACGCAGGTAGAAAGCGTGATGAACGTCATTCGCAATAGCTGTAAGGTACGTGAGCAGCTGGTTACGCCGGTAACCCCGATGAGCGGGACGACCGATTCGTATCTGCCGCTTCCTGTCGAGGTGCAGGTGGGCGGAGCTACTGTGTTCGTGCTTCCTGTTGAGCGGTTTGAGCATTTCTAATCTGCACCTGATGTCTCGACGAACAGCCCGCTGCCGAGTATAAAGAGGGAATGCTTCAATCGGAAGGCTTGCATGAGAACCGCACGCGGCTTTCTTGTTCTCGTTCAATATACTCGGCAGCTGATGATGAGATGATGAAGCTGGGCGGATTACACCCTTCAACGGGTAGCTATATGTAAGAAAGGCTCCTGGAGCTATAAGAAATGATACCCCAAAAGGCGGTGAATGGCATGAAAATCAATCCAGGCTTTCGACCTCTAAAAAGCGAGCTGACCACTGCGGACAATAATGCCAAGCCGGTGCAGCAGAAATCCTTCTCGGATATTATGTACCAGCAGGGAGAAAAGGCTACGAATGAGGAATTAAGCCGGCAGATGCGGGAAATTGCAATGCAGGGCGAGCGCCTGGCGAGAGTCATGACGATCCGCGAATTAAAGGCCTACCGATTCATGGTGAAGCGATTTCTGGAAGAAACCGTCCGCCGGGGCGTAAAGATGAAGGAAACCCGCGGGTGGGACCGCCGGGGAAGAAGCAAGCGTTACAACGTAATTGATGAGATTGATTCCCTGCTGCTGGCGATGGCAGACGAGCTGCTGGAGAGTGAGCAGGGCAAGATTGAGCTGTTGAGCAAGATCGGAGAAATCCGCGGAATGCTTATTAATTTAGCTTTTTAGCATGCATGCCATCCATAAAGGTTTGGCAGTAGATGAATGGGAAAGTGAGAGGACTTATGTCTTTTAACGATATATTGGGGCAGGAGGCTGCCAAGCAGCTGCTTCAAAATGCCATGCGGCGCAAGGCCATCAGTCACGCTTATTTGTTCAGCGGGCCCACGGGTGCGGGACAGCTGGAGATGGCCGTGATGTTTGCAAAAGCGCTCTTTTGTACAGAGGAGAGTGATGATGCCTGCGGCAAGTGCCTGGAGTGCCGGAAGGTCGATCATGGCAACCATCCGGATCTGACGATGATCTCGCCGGATGGCGCCAGCATAAAGATTGACCAAATCCGCGAGCTTCAGCGGATTTTTTCATACCGCTCGCAGCAGAATCATCCCAAGGTTTATATTATCGAGCATGCTGACAAAATGACGGTTCAAGCCGCCAACAGCCTGCTGAAATTTCTGGAAGAGCCGCAGCTGCCTGCCGTGGCCATTTTGATCGCCGAGAATGGACAGGCACTGCTGCCTACGATTCAATCCCGGGTGCAGAAGGTCCCTTTCAGGGCGCTGGATTCCGCGATGATGGAACAGGTGCTGATTGCTGAGGAATATCCTGCAGCCCTTGTCCGGTGCGCCGTTCATCTGGCCTCCGGATTAGAGGGCTGCAGAGCAATTTTAAATGAGAATTGGTTTGCAGAAATTAGAAACGTAATGTTACAATTAGGGAAGGAGTCTGTGAACCGCTCCGGCATGGCTATGATCACAGCAAGCCAGAAGGTGTTCAGAACCGGACTCTCGGAGCATTTGGACATGCTCTTCAGCCTGTTTCATTTATGGTTTAAAGACATGATCAATGTCCAGTACGGCAGGCAGGATTGCCTCGTTTTTATAGATCAGGCTGAGTTCATCACCGGTCATGCTTCAGCCCGTAGCACATCACAATGGGTCTCCTGCATGGATTTGGCCGCAGAGTGTCAGAAGAAATTACGCTACAACGTCAACGGACAGCTCTGTCTCGAGCAATTGTTATTGGGGATGGGCGAAGCTCCGGCGTGAGATTACCCCATACACCCGTAAGGGCCAATAGGCAAGGCTAACAAGGGGGTTAATTTTTTGTACAGCGTAGTGGGTGTCCGCTTTAAGAAAGCGGGCAAGGTATATTATTTTGATCCGCTGGATCTTCCCGTAGAGAAGGAACAATGTGTCATTGTAGAAACTGCTCGGGGGATTGAATACGGACATGTAGTGATTGGCAAGAAAGAGGTTCAGGAATGTGATGTGGTGCTTCCTCTGAAGAAAGTGATCCGCATCGCCGGCGACAACGATGCTAAGGTGGTCGATGAGAACAAGCTGGCGGCGAAGGATGCCTTCACGACCTGTTTAAATAAAATCCGGGATCACGGACTGAAGATGAAGCTGGTGGATGTGGAATTCACCTTTGACCGCAACAAGATTATTTTTTACTTTACAGCTGAAGGGCGCGTAGACTTCCGGGAGCTGGTGAAGGATTTGGCAGGCATTTTCCGCACTCGAATTGAGCTTCGCCAGATTGGCGTACGTGACGAGGCGAAGATGCTGGGCGGTCTGGGACCTTGCGGACGAGTGCTTTGCTGCTCCTCTTGGCTGGGTGATTTCGAGCCCGTATCGATCAAGATGGCCAAGGATCAGAGCTTGTCGCTGAACCCGACGAAGATTTCCGGTCTTTGCGGAAGATTAATGTGCTGCTTGAAGTTTGAGCATGATAACTATGAAAGCAGCAAGGAAGAGCTGCCTTCTGTGGGCAAGCTTGTCGTAACCTCGCTCGGAGACGGGAAGGTTGTCGGCGTGAACGCAGATAAACGAACCGTACATGTACAGCTGTTCGAGATTGGCAAGGTTAAGGAGCTTCCGCTGGATGACGTGGTCATCAAGTAGACTATAGAATGGTTACTTTCGGGGTGTAATCTTGGAGAAGAACAACATTTTTACGCGCATTCAAGAGATGGAGTCCCAGCTGGGGCATATGAACAGTGAACTGGGTGAGCTGAAGCAGATCATCAAGGAGCTGCTGGAGGATAACCATCGTCTCGGCCTGGAAAATGAACAGCTCCGCAAGGTGCTGAAGAGAGAGGTTCAGCCGGCAGACCCTGCAGCCTCCGCTTCCTCGACATCCAAATCCCGGGCTGCTGTGCAGGCAGGCGCGGAGGATATGGTTGGAGAGGGATATGATAATCTGGCGCGCTTGTATCATGAGGGCTTTCATATTTGCAATGTCTATTACGGACATCTGCGAACCGAAGGCGATTGTCTATTCTGTCTGTCGTTCCTGAATAAGTGACAGCTAATGTCAGCCGTAGAGTATAACCGTCATTACTATATACAAGAGATCCAACAAGCCGTAGGAGGGTACAGATGCCTACGGCTTTTTTTGTAATCTGTATTCCGCGGAGGTTTAAAGTTAAATTAGAGAAGGAATGAATGTTCATCATGATCAAGAAACCGATACAGCTACAGCCATCTGAACGTGTGGATGATTTGCTAACCCATAATATGGGGATTATACAAAGCGATGAGGTATTCAGCTTCTCCATGGATGCCGTGCTGCTGGCCCGCTTTGCCCGGGTTCCGCGGCGGGGAAGGCTGCTGGATCTATGCAGCGGGAATGGCGTCATTCCGCTCCTGCTGTCCACGGCCACAGAAGCAAGCCTGGAGGGCATTGAAATTCAGCCACGGCTTGCTGACATGGCGCGCCGAAGCATTGCCTTGAATGGGCTGGAGGAACGCGTAAGCATGCGGGAAGGAGATCTGCGGGAGCTCTACCTGGAAACAGGCCACGGCGTATATGACTATATTACCGTGAACCCGCCCTATATGCCGCTTAACGGCAGTGATAGAAAGCTGAATGAGCATCAGGCGATTGCCCGCCATGAAATCCACTGTACGCTGGAAGAGGTCATTCAGGCCGCATCCCGGCTGCTGCGCTCCGGCGGAAAGCTGGCTATGGTGCACAAGCCTCACCGGCTTGCAGAAATTATGGTGCTGCTGCATCAATACCGGCTGGAGCCCAAGATCATCCGGTTCGTGCATCCCCGAGCAGGTGTGGAGGCCAATATGGTCCTGATCGAATGTCTCCGGGACGGAAAGCCAGAGGTCCGGCTGCAGCCGCCGCTCCTTGTTTATGATGAACAGGGTGTGTATTGTCCGGAGCTGCTGGAAATCTATTACGGAAAAGAGGAAACCTCATGAGCATCAGCTCCCAGAGCAGCTTTCAGTCGCCAGCCTCCGAAGGCGGCCCTGGCGCACTATATCTGGTTGCCACACCGATTGGCAATCTGGAGGATATGACATACCGCGCCGTGCGTACCCTTTCAGAATGCGATATTATCGCAGCCGAGGATACGCGGCAGACCCGCAAGCTGCTGACGCATTTTGACATTCAGCCGAAGCAGCTGTTTAGCTATCACGAGCATAATAAAGGGGCGAGCGGTCCTGAGATTATCAGGTATATAATAGAAGGAAAAAATGCAGCCATCGTCAGCGATGCCGGCCTGCCGGCCATTTCCGACCCCGGAAGCGATCTGGTTCGGCTCGCTATAGCAGAAGGTATTCCCGTCATTCCGGTTCCCGGAGCGAACGCGGCCCTTTCTGCGCTGATTGCCTCGGGGCTCTCAACGGAGCGGTTCACGTTCATCGGTTTTCTCCCCCGAGAGAAGAAGGATGCGGTGGCTCTGCTCCAGTCTCTTCCGGCATCTGCAGGCTCACTGCTGTTTTATGAGTCTCCTCACCGGATCAAGAAGACGCTCTCCTTCATGCAGGAAGCGCTCGGTCATCGCCGAGCGGTCCTGGCCCGGGAGCTGACGAAGCGGTATGAGGAATTTACCCGCGGCACGCTCCAGGAGTGCATGGAGTGGCTGGAGGAGCATCCCCCGATCGGAGAATACTGCGTGGTTCTGGAGGGAGGCAGCCAAGAAGAGGAGCAGAAGGAGCGGGACTCCTGGTGGCAGAGCATGTCTATAGAAGATCATGTGGCGCATTACGAAGAGACTGGTCTGAGCCGGAAGGATGCCATGAAGAAAGTCGCATCCGACCGGGGAGTGTCCAAGCGGGACATTTATAATGCGCTGCTATAGCCTTTATATTGATGGAAAGCGGCAGGAGCTGAAGCGTTCGGGAACACCGAGCGCTTCGCAAAGCTGCTGTATCGGGCGTGAGCACACAAAAAAGAACCCTCCGGCGCCATAAGCGCTGGAAGGCCATAAAGGAGATATATAAAGGTTAGAATTAATGCAAGCAGCATGACTTATTCTATGGATTGTATCTCAAATAGAAATTAGTTGGCTACCGGTGACGGAATCTCAGATACACACTCATGGCAGACGATCTTGCCCTTAAAGTAGGTTACGTTCTCGGCATTGCCACAGAAAATGCAGGCTGGCTCGTATTTCTTCAGCATAATGCGCTCGCCGTCTACATAGATCTCCAATGCGTCCTTCTCACCAATGCCCAGCGTACGGCGAAGCTCAATCGGAATAACTACCCGTCCTAGCTCGTCTACCTTTCTTACAATACCTGTTGATTTCATCATAACTGATTCATGCCCCTCTCGCTATAATTTAAAAAAGT
Organism: Paenibacillus algicola; assembly: GCF_005577435.1. Taxonomy (NCBI): domain Bacteria; kingdom Bacillati; phylum Bacillota; class Bacilli; order Caryophanales; family Paenibacillaceae; genus Paenibacillus; species Paenibacillus algicola. The sequence goes on from NZ_CP040396.1 coordinate 26,707, forward strand.
CATTATTCGACATAGTTCTATCTTTTATGTTATTTATAGTACCAACGATTCCCAAAACAGTCAACCTGTTTATTTGAGAATATCACACCTATTAACAAAATTATAGTGAGAAAAGCTTTATATGATCACAAAAAGTTCAAAAACCTGTTATTTTTAAGGGAATATTCAGATTTGTCGATTTGGAAGTCGCTATTTTACTTAATTCGACATTATTCTACATTATGCGTCAAAAGTAGTGAAAGCTCAACATTCAGTCCATCACATTGATCTTGAGAAGGAGAGGATATGCATGAGACGTTCCATTTCGGAAGAGAAGGTATTCAAGGACCCCGTTCATAACTATATTCATGTCCAGGACGATTTGATTTGGCGGCTGATTAACACGCCGGAGTTCCAGCGGCTGCGCCGGATTCGGCAGCTAGGCACCTCCTTTCTGACCTTTCACGGGGCGGAGCATAGCCGATTCTCCCACTCCTTGGGTGTCTATGAAATTACGAGAAAGATTATTTCTCAATTTGAACGGGGCAGCTATCCGGATTGGCCAAAAGAAGAGCGGCTGGTTGCCTTGTGTGCTGCGCTCCTGCATGATTTGGGCCATGGTCCTTTTTCACATTCTATAGAAGAAGCCTTTCATATGAATCATGAGGATTGGACCTGCAGAATCCTGACAGAGGATACCTGTGTCAATGAGGTGCTGACCAGCCATGATCCGGATTTCCCTCGCAAGGTCGCTGCTGTCATTCAGAAGAGCTATGACAAGCCCATTGTCAGTAATCTGGTCACGAGCCCGTTGGATGCAGATCGCATGGATTATTTGCTTCGGGATGCGTACTATACGGGTGTTAACTATGGCACGATTGATTCCGATCGGATTCTCAGGCTGCTTCGGCCCTATAAGGATCGGGTGGTGGTTAAGCAGTCCGGCATGCATGCGGTCGAGGATTATTTGATGTCACGTTACCAGATGTACTGGCAGGTCTATTTTCATCCTGTGACGAGAAGCTCCGAAATTATATTACGGCAAATATTCCGCCGGGCGAAGGAGCTGTTCCGGGATCGATATCCTTTTCAATTCATGGTAGAGCCGCTGCCGGCTTTGTTTGAGGGCAATCCTGATGTCAATCAGTATTTGCGCCTTGATGAAGCGCTTATACAGACCGCTTTTCTGCAATGGACCTATGAAAAGGACGAGCTGCTCCGGGATCTTTGCTGCCGCTTTATGCACCGCCGATTGTATAAATATGTAGAAATCGATCATATCGACAAAGAGACGATCGACGAGCTTCGCCACGCCTTTCAGGAAGCGGGATTGAATCCGGAGTATGATCTGGAGGTTGATTTTCCGACCGATCTGCCCTATGATGAATTTCCTTCAGGCTCTACAGCAAGCCATAAGCAGATTTTACTGCTGGACCGGTTTGATCAGCTGCGGGAAATCTCCGAGGTATCAGACATTGTGCGCTCCATCAGCGGCATTCACCGCGGACGCTCCCATCTATACTATCCGGAGGACAAGCTGAGAACGGTGTGGGACATATTGCCCGCTGACGTCACCAGTCTGCTTGCACGGTAGTGCACAGGGAATTTGTGGTTTCTCATGTCCATCGAGCTGGAATGATGGATAAAAAGGTCAAGCTGATTTATTTTCGACAGGAAGGGAGCTTTACACGTTATGTTATTCGACACTCATACCCATTTGGATTCTGCAGCCTTTGATGAGGACCGTGAAGCCGTCATTCAACGGGCAGTAGACCAGGGAATTACGCGTATGATCAACATTGGCTTCAATCGTGAGACCATCCCGACGACGATGCAGCTCGCGGAAAAATATGATTTTATATATGCAGCCGTAGGCTGGCATCCGGTAGACGCCATTGCGATGAAGGAGGAGGACCTGGAGTGGATTGCTTCTCTGACCGCTCACCGGAAGGTTGTAGCCATTGGCGAAATTGGACTGGACTACCATTGGGACACGTCTCCCAAAGAGATACAGCATAAGGTGTTCCGGCAGCAGATTCAGCTGGCGAAGGAGCTGAATCTGCCCATCGTGATTCATAATCGGGATGCGCATGAGGATGTCCTGCGAATTCTGAAGGAGGAAAAAGCGTCGGAGGTGGGCGGCGTCATGCACTCCTTCTCCGGCAGCTGGGAAACGGCCAAGCAGTGCCTGCATATGGGCTTTCATATTTCCTTCGGCGGACCTATTACGTTCAAAAATGCCAAACAGCCTAAAGAGGTGCTGACACAGGTGCCGCTGGACCGCCTTTTACTGGAAACCGATGCGCCATATTTGACACCGCACCCGTTCCGGGGAAAAAGAAATGAGTCCTCTTACGTGAAGTATGTGGCAGAGCAAGCCGCTGCATTGAAGGGGTTGTCTCTGGAAGAAATTAGTGAGATTACAACCCGAAATGGTCTGGAACGATTTGGGATTTGATGAAATCGGGAGCAAAAGCGGTGAAAAAGCGAGCATTTGCGATGAATTAAGATTTTATCATCAAAAATGGTCCGATTATTACAATAATTTAACTATTTATCAGAAAAAATGTGGTTGAACGTTGCTTTACAACCTGCATGTAAAGAGAGTATCATCTTTTCAGTACTTATGAAGCGCTGGTTTGACACCAGCAGCATATTCATTTACAAACCGTCTCGCTTAATCTCCAGATCATGGAGAACGGGGGAACCGATACAGGGTCAACGAGCAACTATACATAAGGGCTGTGAGCACTGTATTTGATTTCAATTCGGGTCTTTGGGGTGAATTTGAGGGCAGCCGCCATGAGCGGTTGACTCGAGATAGGGCGTCTCTCTTACGTCCGAACCCGACAGCTAACCCCGTAAGCGTAAATAAGAGAGGCAACGGTCGTGCATCCTTTCCAAGACTACAGCTGGAAAAGCCACGAGAAGAGTCTCTAATACTCTTTTTCGGGCTTTTTTTATATTCAGAATATTGGAGAGAGCGCCATCATACCCTGGGATACACAAGGGGGGTGGCAGAACACATGCACGAATAGACGGGGCGTAACGCAGGGTGCACATCTATAGCGGGGCACTCTGTGAGACAAATTTGCTATAGTCGCGTCATATACACTCATGCATGATCTAGAGGGCGGGGCTATGAAGGAGGATGAAGCAGTGGGCGTTTTACAACCAGAACAGACCCATGATTCACAATCATCCAGCATGTCATACGCATTACGATGGAAGCATGATTTTCTGCGTCAACTGATGCTGGCGGCCTTTGGTACCATCACCATTACGCTGCTCGTACTGCTGATTATACACAACCAGTCGGGCAAAGAAATTCACCTGGTGGTCGATGGACGGGTGACCACGGTGGAAACGAATGAGGCCATGCTGCAAAATGTGCTGGAAGAGCATTCGATCTCGCTGAAGCCGCAGGATGAAATATCCATGCCGCTAAACGGAAGTCTTCAGGATGGAGACCGGATCGTCATTCAACGTGCGGTTCCTATTACAGTTACCGCAGACGGCAATACGCAAACGGTATTTACAACCCAGGACACTGTACAGAACGTGCTGAACAAAGCCGGCATTACCGTCCAGGATGAAGATAAAGTAACTCCTGCACTGGACAGCAAGCTGTCCGAGGCTTCCGACATTCGCGTTGTTCGCGTAAGTAAGCAGCAGGTACAAGAAGAAGAGGTCCGCGAATACCGGGTCATCAAGACGTCAGACCCTTCGCTTCTGAAGGGTGATAACCGGGTGGTTCAAGCGGGAGAGCCTGGATTGATCATTCACCATATTGAGAAGGTGTATGAAGATGGACAGCTGGTTTCCAAACAAGTGGTGTCCAAGGAAGTCGAACGCAAGACGATGGATAAAGTGATCGCGGTCGGCACGAAGAAGCCGCCGGAGCCGGTGAAGGAAGAGCCGGTCGTTCAGGCTGTAAAGCCAACGACTGTAGCCAAGACGACGACTAAGACCTCGGCGAAGACGCCTGCCGTTCAGCCAAAGGCCGCCGTTCAGTCGAGCTCAAGCTCAGAGAGTAAGCAGAACAACGTCGTTTCTAAAGCCGGTATTGATTTTGAATATAAGAAGGTCCTGAAGAATGTATCCATGACGGCGTACTCCTCGGAGCAGCCGGGCATCGGTACGAAGACCGCTTCCGGTACGCGTGTTACGGAAGGCCGCACCATCGCTGTAGATCCTAACGTCATTCCGATTGGCTGGTGGGTTTATATTGAGGGCATTGGCTTCCGCCGTGCCGAAGATACAGGCGGTGCGATCAAGGGCAACAAGATTGACGTGTATTACGACTCGCTGCGTGCAGCACTGAACTTCGGACGCAAGAACGGGCATACCGTGTATGTCATTGGACCCGTCAAGCCTGAATCGAACTAATGTTTTACTTTTCCATGAGAAATAGGCTACTATTTATGTAATATAATGAGATGCTAAGAAGAGGATATGATCCTCTTCTTTTTTTTGGAAGGACGAATGAAGCATGATCAAGGAAGTTATTGTGGTGGAGGGCCGGGATGATACGGTCGCGGTGAAGCGTGCTGTAGAGGCCGATACGATCGAGACGGGAGGCTCTGCGGTAAACCGCGCGGTCATTGCCAAGGTGAAGCTTGCGCAGGAGCGGCGAGGTGTCATTATTCTGACAGATCCCGACCATGCGGGAGAGCGGATTCGCAAAATCATCGATGCCAAGGTGCCGGGCTGCAAGCACGCGTTTATTCCGGAGGCTGATGCGACCCGCAAGGGCGATATCGGTGTCGAGAATGCATCTGTTGAGGCGATCCGGCACGCCCTCTCTCGCGTGCATACAGCGTTCGATAAAGCGGACAGCCTGATCTCCATGGAGGAGGTTATTGAGGCGGGGCTGCTGCTGCATCCAGATGCGGCGGCAAGACGCATGCAGATCGGCAATCAGCTTGGTATCGGCTATTGCAATGGCAAGCAGCTGCTGAAGCGGCTGGCCATGTTTCAAATTACACCGGAGGAATTTCAGGCAGCGGCTGCTACGCTTGAAGACGGAGGGAAGCATTAATGGGAACTGAAGATATATCAACACCGAAACGAACGAAGGAGATCATTGCCCGGCACGGTTTTTCATTTAAGAAAAGCCTCGGCCAGAATTTCCTGATTGACCAGAATATTTTGCACAATATCGTGAAGGCTGCTGATCTGACCAAGGAGAAGGGAGCTTTGGAAATCGGCCCGGGCATCGGTGCACTGACCGAGAAGCTCGCTCAGCAGGCCGGTACGGTCACCGCAGTGGAGATTGACCAGCGCTTGATCCCCATCCTGGAGGAGGTGCTGGAGCCGTATCCCAACGTGTCTGTGGAGCATGGCGACGTGCTCAAGGTGAATCTGAAGGAGCTGTTTGCAAGGCGCTTTGACGGGGTATCCAAGGTGAGCGTCGTTGCCAACCTTCCGTATTATGTAACGACCCCGATTATGATGAAGCTGCTGGAGGAGAAGCTCCCCTTGGAGAATATTGTGGTCATGATCCAGAAGGAGGTTGCGCAGCGCATGGCAGCCTCCCCGGGCAGTAAGGATTATGGCAGCCTGAGCATTGCGGTGCAGTATTATGCAGAGCCGCGGCTGGTCTGCACGGTGCCGCACACCGTCTTTATTCCGCAGCCGAACGTAGAGTCGGCGGTCATCCGGCTTCAGGTTCGGGATCAGCCTGCTGTTGCGGTGAAGAATGAGCAGCACTTTTTCGAGGTGATCCAGGCCTCCTTCGCCCAGCGCAGAAAGACGATTGCGAACAATCTGAAGAGCAAATATTTCCCGAAGGATGGGCGGGAGCAGCTGGAAGGTCTGCTGCAGGAGGCCGGGATTGAGCCGACCCGCCGCGGAGAGACGCTAAGTATGGAGGAGTATGCACGGCTCAGTGATGTGCTGCTGGAAGCCGGGATTGGGCTTTCTTAAATACCTGCAAGACGCTGCAAATAAACCGGGGAGATGCTCCCCGGTTTATTTGTGCTTGGCGCGAACCTTTCCCGGCCTGCGCCCATAGGATGAAGTCAGGGGGGATGCTGAAATGAATTTAGGAGACCTGGTCGTCCGCAGGTCGTATGGCGGGGATGTGACGTTCCGGATCGAGTCGGTACGTCCCAACGCAGCGGTGATCAAGGGAACAGATTTCCGGCTGCTGGCGGATGCACCCCTGAGCGATCTGGTGCCTGCTGCGCGGCCTGCGGTCAGCGAGCGCACCAAGCAGGCTCAAATTAAAGCGAAGGAATCCTTGACCCGGCTGAAGCTGGATTGTGCACGGCGGCTGGACGGAATACGGGATGAATGGGGATCGAGCAGCGATAAGGGGTATTTTGATGTTCCGGGCAGAGTGCTGCATCTGGATGGAGACCCTATGTATTTAAAAAAAAGCCTCGCTTTATATCAGCAGCTCAGAGTCCCGGCGGAAGGGCATTATGTGCATGAATCGTCGATGGCTGATGCGCTGCATCGGCTGCTGCCGCGAGTGCGTCCTGATATCGTCGTCATAACCGGCCATGACGGGGTGTTAAAGCGCCCTCAGCCTTATGATTTGTACAGCCTGGACAGCTACAAAAATTCGCACCATTTCGTGCGGGCGATTGAAACCGCGCGCCAGTATGAGCGCAATCTGGATGCGCTGATCGTCATTGCCGGCGCCTGTCAGTCGCATTTCGAGGCGATGCTGCAAACCGGAGCCAATTTTGCCAGCTCGCCAGGCCGGGTGCTGATCCATGCCCTGGACCCCGTCTATGTCGCCTGCAAGGCGGCTTATACGTCGGTTCGGGAAACGATGAATATGAATGATGTGCTGCATAACACCATTAGCGGTACGCAGGGGCTGGGCGGCATTGAGACCCGGGGCAGCCACCGGATCGGTTCTCCCCGGCTGCAGGATCTGTCCACGCTCAAAGTAACGCCGTCGATCAGCTAGTCAGTCACCTCTGTCCACCTGTCACCTGTATCATGTCTGCAAACCAGCTGTATGTATTCGGTCATCCGAATGCATACAGCTGGTTTGTGTTGCGCATAATAAGGACTCAACGCATGAGACTTTTCCGCCCCAAAAAAAGTTATTGACAATGATTTTTTGTTGCTGATATAATTAATGGTTTTGATTTGACAGTCTTCTGGTTGATAGGTATAATGGACAAGGAAAGAGGTGGTCGTTGACAATGGCTAAAAATTCGCTGTTGGATATCAAACGCAGTCTGGATGCCCACTTGGGGCAAAAAATTGCGCTGCGGGCTAACGGAGGTCGCCGCAAGACCGTTGAGCGCACTGGTGTTTTGGAAGAAACCTACCCTTCTGTATTCATTGTAAAGCTGGATCAGGACCAGCAAACCTTTAAACGTGTGTCTTACAGTTATGCTGATATACTGACAGAGACGGTTGAAATCGTCGTTCTGGATGAAGAAGGCCAGATGCAGATCACCTATATCAAGTCATAGCTTTTGTGTGCAGGCAGCTCCCGAAGGGGGCTGTTTTTATTTGCGCAGCGGTTGCATTGCTGCTGTTCGTTCCATGAATGGGAAGGCATGAGGAGGAAGAACGGGAGCATACTAAGGACGGTCACCCCCACATCACGTTCAAGGAGGCGGATTCAACAGTGAGCCGGAGAAGAAGAAGCATGATGTCGGAAGAGCTGAAGTATGAGCTGGCGAAGGAGCTCGGTTTTTATGACACGGTGCAAAAAGAGGGCTGGGGCGGGATCAAGGCCAGCGACGCCGGCAATATGGTCAAAAAAGCGATTGAGCTCGCCGAGCGCGCAGCCCGCGGACCACAGCAGTAATGCAGCAAAGGCACTTATAACGTCGGCCTTCCTTCGGGAAGGCCTTTTTCATTTTTGACGCATATAAATGACTTGTACGTTCTGGTTTGCTAATATAGAGGCATTAGATGTTTTTCCCCTGTGGGTCAGGTATGAGCTTATGGGAGATGCTAAGGACAGGTGAACGGTGTTGAAAATATACGAGAAGGCTCCGGCCAAAATTAATTTAATGCTAGATGTGCTTCACAAAAGGCCTGACGGGTTCCATGAGGTGGAGATGGTGATGACCATGATCGATCTGGCAGACCGTCTGGAGCTGGAGGAGCAGCCAAGGGATACGATTATGATTACAAGCCAGGCGGGCTACATTCCGCTGGATGAGAAGAACCTGGCCTTTCAGGCGGCCAGGCTCGTGAAGGAGCGTTACGGGGTCCGCAAGGGTGTGCATATTCACCTGGACAAGAACATTCCGGTCGCTGCCGGGCTGGCAGGCGGAAGCAGTGACGCAGCGGCTGCGCTGCGCGGCCTGAACCGGCTGTGGGGACTGAATATGCCGCTTGAGGACATGCTCGCCTTCGGGGCAGAGCTGGGCTCAGATGTTCCTTTCTGTGTGACAGGGGGAACAGCACTGGCAACGGGACGGGGAGAGATTCTGACCCCGGTCAGCCCGCCGCCGCAGGGCTGGGCCATTGTGGCCAAGCCGCCAATCAATGTGTCTACGGCGGAGGTGTACGGCAAGCTGAAGGCAGATCAGATAAAGTTCCACCCTTCCGCGAAGGAGATGACTGCAGCGCTGGCCAAGGGAAGCTTCACAGAGATGTGTGAGCAGCTTGGCAACGTGCTGGAAGAGGTCACACCGAAGCTGCACCCGGAGGTGCAGCAGCTCAAGGAGGCGATGCTGAGGCTGGGAGCCGATGGCGCCCTCATGTCCGGCAGCGGACCGACGGTGTTCGGGCTCGTGTCCAAGGAGTCGAAGGTGGCCCGGATCTACAACGGATTGCGCGGCTTCTGCAAGGAAGTGTACGCGGTTAGGCTGCTTACATAAGCAAGAAAAGGGCGCCGATTCCACAAGTTCTTGTGGAAAGACGTACGAGAATGTTATATTAACTGTATAATATTCGGATTTAGTGAGGATACGACGTGAAAAAATTAAAGCGCAGCGAACGACTGGTCGATATGACCCAGTTCTTATTGGCTAAACCCCATACATTAATTCCCTTAACGACCTTTGCGGATCGGTATGGTGCAGCCAAGTCCTCCATCAGTGAGGACCTGGCCATCATCAAGGAAGTGTTCGAGGAGGAGGGCCTCGGTGAATTGCAGACGCTGGCGGGTGCTGCCGGCGGTGTGCGGTATATTCCGAAGCTGAGCCAGGAGCGTGCGCTGGACTTTGTTCAGGAGCTGTGCGGCAAGCTGCAGCAGTCTGACCGGATCCTGCCGGGAGGCTATTTGTATATGTCCGACCTTCTTGGACAGCCCTCTCTAATGAACGAGGCAGGCAAGATTATCGCTACGGCCTTTGCGCATCGGGATATCGATGTGGTGATGACGGTAGAGACCAAGGGCATTCCGCTCGCTTATGCGACGGCAGCGCAGCTGAACCTGCCGGTGGTCCTGGTGCGAAGAGACCATCAGGTAACCGAGGGCTCGGCGGTTAGCATTAACTATGTATCCGGCTCCCATAAGAGCATTCATACGATGTCTCTCTCACGGAGAGCGCTGCGGGAGCAGTCCCGGGTCTTGATCGTGGATGATTTTATGAAGGCAGGCGGAACGATTCAGGGCATGGTGGATCTGCTGGCTGAATTTAATGCCGAGGTTGCAGGCGTAGGTGTGCTGGTGGAGTCCGGTGCGATCGAATCGCAGGAGCGGCTGCTGCAGGATTATATTTCGCTTGCATGCCTGAACGATGTAGATGCGCGGAGCAAGATGATTACGGTTCGGCCCGGAAATTACTTTCAACAATAAGGGCGCTGTATTTGTCGATATTGTAGCGTTTTCAAACGAATCCCGACGAAGTCTGTCGAAAATATCTGATTTCGAAAAAAATTCCTGATTTTAGGACATTTTGTTAGAAAAAAAGAAGGATTTCGGAATTGCTGTGTGGAATTATACACCAAGTCTCTGATGGAAAAAGGTGGTGAACACACAATGCAAATTACGGATGTCAGACTCCGCCGCGTGAACTCTGAGGGGAGAATGAAAGCAATCGCATCCATTACCATCGATAACGAGTTTGTCGTTCACGACATTCGCGTGATTGACGGCAATAACGGAATGTTTGTTGCTATGCCGAGCAAGCGTACTCCTGATGGGGAGTTCCGCGATATTGCTCATCCGATTTCCTCCGGCACCCGCGAGAAGATTCAGTCTGCTGTACTGGCTGAATACGAGCGTGCTGCGACGGAAGAGGAAGAAGTCATTGAAGAAGGCGCTTAGGATTACTATTGGGGTTCGAAGAAAAGAGAGCCATACCCGTGGCTCTCTTTTCTTTTTTTCTAGAATGATATATATTCAGTAGTGAGTTCAAGAGGAGGAGGCAGGGCCCTTGAAAAGATTAGCTGTAGTCCTCGCCGCTGGCCAGGGCAAACGAATGAAATCCAAATTATATAAAGTGCTGCACCCCGTCTGCGGGAAACCGATGGTGGGTCATGTGCTGCAAACGGTTGAACAAGTGAAATCGGAACGTACCGTCGTCGTGGTCGGGCATGGCGCGGAAGCTGTACGCTCTTATCTGGGTGATGCGGCGGAATATGTGCTGCAGGAGCAGCAGCTTGGAACTGGTCATGCTGTGAAGCAGGCCAAGGAGCTGATCGGTCAGGAGGAAGGCTCTACGATTGTTATTTGCGGTGATACCCCGCTCGTGACACCAGAGACGCTTGAGGGACTGCTGGAGCTGCATGAGAGCAATCAGGCGGCAGTCACCATTCTGACAGCCCATATGGACAACCCGAAGGGCTACGGACGGATTATCCGCAGCGAGAAGGGCGATGTGCTGCGCATTGTAGAGCAGAAGGATTGCAGTCCGGAAGAGGATGCGGTGTGCGAGATTAACACCGGTACCTATTGCTTCGATAATGCCAAGCTGTTCGCCGCGCTGGAGAAGGTCACGAACCAGAATGCTCAGCAGGAATATTATTTGACCGACTGTATCAGCATCCTGAAGCAATCTGGCGACAAGGTGCTGGGCTACCAGACAGAGGATGAGGCAGAGTCCATCGGCGTGAACGACCGTCTCGCTCTTTCGCAAGCCGAAGCTCTGATGCGGGAGCGCATTGCAAGACGTCATATGCTGAACGGAGTCACGCTGATCGATCCGTCCTCTACGTACATCGGGGCAGATGTTCAGATCGGCAGCGATACCGTGATTTATCCGGGAACGTTTCTGAAGGGAAGCACGACAGTCGGAAGTCAGTGTACGCTGGGACCTAACAGTGAGATTGAAGATTCTTCTCTCGCTGACGGCGTAACCGTGAAATATTCGGTACTGTGCGAAGCAGAGGTGGGGGCAGAAACGTCTGTCGGGCCTTATGCGTATCTTCGTCCGGGCACCAAGCTGGGCCAGAACGTCAAGATCGGTGACTTCGTGGAAGTGAAGAATGCCGTCATTGATGATGGCTCCAAGGTCTCTCACCTCAGCTACATCGGCGATGCCTCGGTAGGCAAGAACGTAAATGTCGGCTGCGGCGCGATAACCGTGAACTACGATGGTTATAATAAATCTGTTACTGAAATTGAAGATGATGCCTTTATCGGCAGCAATGTTAATCTTGTAGCCCCGGTAAAAGTGGGCAAGGGCGCATTCGTTGTAGCCGGCTCCACGATCACGCATTCCGTAGCGGAGAATGATCTGGCGATTGCCAGAGTGCGCCAGGAGAACAAGCCGGGATACGCCGAGAAAATCCGCTCCCGCGCCAAGGCCAAGAAGAGCAGCAATTCCTCGTCCAAGCCGGAGTGATCAGGCAGCTACACAATTGAACCAGCACGGAGGGTTTTTATTTTATGACTTATCTTGATTCCAAATTAAAAATTTTCACCTGTAACTCCAATCCCAAGCTGGCCCATCAAATCGCAGACTACATCGGCATTCCGATGGGCGATTCGCTGACCACCAGCTTCAGCGACGGCGAAATTCAAGTCAAGCTCTCCGAGAGCGTCCGCGGCTGTCATGTATATATCGTGCAGTCTACCTGCGGACCGGTCAACGATAACCTGATGGAGCTGCTCGTTATGGTGGATGCATTGAAGCGCGCATCGGCCAAGAGCATTAACGTTGTTATTCCTTACTACGGCTATGCCCGGCAGGACCGCAAGGCACGCTCGCGTGATCCAATCACAGCAAAGCTCGTAGCGAACCTGATCGAAACTGCTGGTGCTCACCGCGTCATCTGTATGGATTTGCATGCGATGCAGATCCAGGGCTTCTTCGATATTCCGGTAGACCATTTGCTGGGGGTGCCAATCATTGCCCAGTATTTCCGGTCCAAGCAAATCGAGAACCCGGTGGTCGTATCTCCAGACCATGGCGGTGTCGTCCGCGCCCGCAAGCTCGCTGATTTCCTGAATGCCCCGCTGGCGATTATCGACAAGCGCCGTCCGGAGCCGAATGTCAGCGAAGTGATGAACATTATCGGTAATATTGAAGGCAAGACCGCTATTCTGATCGATGATATTATTGATACAGCCGGCACCATTGTGCTGGGAGCCAATGCCTTGATGGAGGGCGGCGTGAAGGAAGTATACGCCTGCTGTACACATCCGGTGCTCTCCGGCCCGGCGATGGAGCGGCTGGAGAATTCGCCGCTGAAGGAAGTCATTGTGACGGATACGATTCCGATTACCCATCCAAACCCAAGCAGCAAGCTGACAGTATTGTCCGTAGCTCCGCTAATGGGCGAGGCTATTATCCGTGTCCATGAAGAGCTGTCCATCAGCAAGCTGTTCGAGATCGAATAACCGGCATCAGGCCAGCGCTAAGGGTTACCGCACCTTCCTAAGGAGCGGTAACCCTTAGCGGCTATACGCCGATGGACTGATACTGCATATGACAGCCTATCCATAGCGGGTAACCGCTTTCAATAAGGGGCGGGAAGGGCAGCGAAACGTCAATATCCGGGACGGGATACGAACGTGAAGCAGTTCCGATTGTATACGGCGCCCTCAATCTCGACAAACTGCGGCTCCACGGCTGTGATGCAGCCCAGTGTAATATGAACTCCCTGGTCATAGACCTGAACGGGGATTCCATGCTTCATGTGGTACTGGAAGTGGCTGTGGTGCGTCAACATCTTCCTCGTATGATCCAATAGCGCTCCACCTTCTTATGTCGGGATGATGACATGACTATCACATGTCCTTTGTCCATCTATTGTACTTTAGAATAGGGGAAAGAGGAAAGCATAATTGCAGAAAGGACGTTTACTCATGAAATGGATTGTCGGCCTGGGCAACCCGGGCCCCGCCTATGAGAAGACCCGCCATAATGTCGGGTTTATGGCTCTGGACGAGCTGGCCTCCCGGCATGGCTTCACCTTTAATCAGAGCAAATGCAAATCCGTGATCGCAGAAGGGATCATCAACGGTCAGAAGGCTGTATTGATGAAGCCGATGACGTATATGAACTTATCCGGCGAGGCCGTCAGGGCTTATATGGATTATTATAAAGTTCATCTGGACGATATGATCGTCGTTTATGATGATCTGGATACGGCCGTCGGCAGAATTCGTCTGCGCTACCAGGGCAGTGCCGGTGGACATAACGGCATCAAGTCGATCATTCAGCATACAGGCACGCAGAGCTTCAACCGGGTGCGCATGGGCATTTCCCGGCCGACTCCGGGACGGGCTGTCGTCGACTATGTGCTGGGGACCTTTCCCAAGCAGGAGCAGGAGCCGCTGCAGCAAATGATCCACAGCACCTGCGACGCTCTGGAGCACAGCCTGAGCCATACCTTCGAGCAGACTATGCAGCGGTTCAACGGCTAGAAGTACTCGAGAATCTCTCTCTCATTGCCAACGGAAGCTTGTCTTAAAGTCTCTGAATAGGGACATACTGAGGAACATAAACCATTCCCAGGAGGCATACAATGGCGATAAATTATGTTTGCAGACACTGCCGGACCCATCAAGGCGTGATTGATTCCCGCGGCATTTCCGAATCGAGGCTCGGGCTGGATGCCTTGACCCCCGAGGAACGCAGGGATATAATAGCGTATGATTTTAACGGAGAGATGATTGTCAACGTGACCTGCGATCATTGCCGGGAAGCGCTGGAGATGCATCCGGAGCTCAGCCTGCTGGCGAGCCCGCTTCAATAGAGTGGGCAGTCAATGATGCAGCCTGCACGGGGCCTATATGCAGCCGCTGTCCTAAATGACGCAGCCTGTACATCTCTTCATGACGGATTCCTAGGACAGACAGAACCACTGACTACAAGAGCCTTGGCAGACATGCTGAAGGCTTCTTTTCAATTACTGATGAGCTTTTTATATTTCGCTTGCATAAAGAGAGGTGCCCCTTTTGCTACAAGCACTTATTGATGTTTTTTCCGAGGATAAGGATTTTCAATCCATTACAGCGGGACTGGCTTCCGGGATGAGAGATCAGCTCATATCCGGGCTTACCGGCTCCTCCAGGCAGGTCATGATCGCAGGGGTGATGCAGAATCAGCAGCGTCCTGTGCTGGTTGTGACCCACAACATGTTCTCGGCCCAGAAAATTTACGATGACCTTCAGGAGATTCTATCTCCGGAGGATGTATTGCTGTACCCGGCGAATGAGCTTGTGGCGGCCGAATCGGCCGTATCCAGCCCGGAGGCCCTTGCCCAGCGAATTGAAGTGCTGCATCGCTGTGCTCGCGGCTTCCGGGGCCTTGTCGTGGCTCCGATTTCAGGGGTGCGGCGGCTGCTTCCCGCTCCGGAGGCGATGAAGGATGCGCGTATCCTTTTGCAGGAAGGAGGTCTGCTTGCGCTCGATGCCTTCCTCAACCAGATGATCGAGATGGGCTATGAGCGCGTGGAGCGGGTAGAATCCCGGGGAGAGATGAGCGTCCGCGGCGGCATTATCGACTTTTATCCCATGACAGCCCGTCATGCATACCGGGTGGAGCTCTTCGATGAAGACATCGACTCCATCCGCACCTTTGACCCCGGTGATCAGCGCTCGATTGACAAGGTCCGTGAGGTGCTGATTACGCCCTGCAAAGAAATTATCGCGAGTCAGGAGTCGCTGAATCGTGCAGCGGATACTGTGCTGAGTCTGCTGGATACCCAGCTGGAGCGCATGACAGACCGGCAGGCGAAGCAGCGCCTGAAGGAAGAGATCGGCCGGGAGGCGGAAATGCTGCGGGAGCGTATTTATTTCCCGGAAATGTATAAATACATTTCGCTGCTATATCCGGAGCACGCTCATCTGTATGACTACATGGCAGAGGATACGATTCTGGTGCTGGATGAGCCAGGACGCCTGCTGGAAACCGCCCGTCAGCTGGAACGCGATGAAGCGGAGTGGAACCTGCACCTGATTCAGCACGGGAAGTCGCTGCCAAGCCTGCCGCTCTCGCTGGAGCATGAAGAGGTCATTTACCAGCAACGCTACCAAAGCCTGCTGATCTCGGTCTTTTTGCGTCAGGTGCCGCGGATGCAGCCGAAAAATATCGTCAATTTCATTACCCGCGGCATGCAGGATTTCCATGGCCAAATGAACGTGCTGAAGGCCGAGATGGAAAGATGGAAGAAATCCGGGATCAAGGTGATGATGCTCGGCGGCGATGCCGAGCGTATGGACCGGATGAAGCGGGTGCTGCACGACTATAGCATTGAGGAGCCGATGCTGCTTGAAGGCAGCCTGCAGAACGGCTTCGAGCTCCCTTCCGTGCATGCAGCAGTCATTACCGAGGCAGAGATGTTCTCGCAGAAGCAGCGGAAGACGAGAAAAACAAGCCGTAATATGGATAATGCCGAGCGGATCAAGAGCTATACCGAGCTGAAGGTCGGCGATTATGTTGTGCACCAAAACCACGGGATCGGCAAATATCTGGGCATTGGTACGCTGGAGATCAATGGCATTCATAAAGACTATATGCATATTTTATATGCGGGCAGTGACAAGCTATCGGTACCGATTGAGCAGATTGATCTGATCCAGAAATACGTAGGCTCGGAGGACAAGGAGCCGAAAATTTACAAGCTGGGCGGCAACGAATGGACGCGAGTGAAGAACAAGGTTCGCTCTTCCGTCCAGGATATTGCGGATGATCTGATCAAGCTGTATGCCGAGCGGCAGTCCGCACCGGGCTACGGCTTTGAGAAGGACACGGCTGAGCAGCAGGAGTTCGAGGATATTTTTCCATATGACGAAACGCCGGACCAGCTGCGGGCGATTACAGAAATTAAGAAGGACATGGAGCAGAACCGCCCGATGGACCGCCTGCTGTGCGGAGACGTCGGCTATGGCAAGACCGAGGTTGCTGTCCGTGCAGCCTTTAAAGCGGCGATTGAAGGGAAGCAGGTGGCTGTGCTGGTGCCAACGACGATCCTGGCCCAGCAGCACTACGAAACGTTCCGGGAGCGCTTCTCAACCTATCCGATGAACATTGAGGTGCTGAGCCGCTTCCGCAGCCGCAAGGAGCAGAATGAAACGATTAAGAAGGTCAAGCAGGGGACGGTTGATATTCTGATCGGAACGCATCGCCTGCTGTCGCAGGACCTGGTATTCAAGGATCTAGGCCTCTTGATTGTCGATGAGGAGCAGCGGTTTGGCGTTACTCATAAGGAGAAGCTGAAGCGGCTGAAGACGAACGTGGACGTGCTGACCCTCACCGCCACTCCGATTCCGCGGACCCTGCATATGTCCATGCTGGGCGTTCGTGATCTGTCGGTCATTGAAACCCCGCCAGAAAACCGGTTTCCGGTGCAGACCTATGTGCTGGAGCATAGCCAGACGCTTGTCCGCGAAGCGATTGAGCGGGAGCTGGCCCGAGGCGGACAGGTCTACTATCTGTATAACCGGGTGCAGGGAATTCAGGAAATGGCTGCCCAGATCTCAGAATTGGTGCCTGAGGCCAAGGTGGGCGTGGGCCACGGACAGATGAGTGAAACAGAGCTTGAGAAGACGATTCTGGATTTTCTGGATGGGGAGTATGACGTGCTGGTCAGTACGAGCATTATCGAGACCGGCGTAGATATCCCGAATGTGAACACCCTGATCGTGCACGATGCGGATAAGATGGGCTTGTCCCAGCTCTATCAGCTGAGAGGGCGGGTAGGCCGTTCCAACCGGATCGCATATGCGTATTTTACGTATCAGCGGGATAAGGTGTTAACCGAGGTTGCCGAGAAGCGGCTGCAGTCCATCAAGGAATTTACGGAGCTCGGCTCGGGCTTCAAGATTGCCATGCGGGATTTGTCTATCCGGGGAGCGGGCAATCTGCTCGGGGCGGAGCAGCACGGCTTCATCGCCTCCGTCGGGTTTGATCTGTATTCCCAAATGCTGGCGGAGGAAATCCAGAAGCGGAAGGTCACTATGCTGGGCGAGCCGCAGGAGCCGTCCCGGGATTGGAACACCTCCTTGGATCTTGGAATCGATGCCTATCTTCCTTCTGACTATATTTATGACAGCATTCAGAAGATTGAGATCTATAAAAAAGTGGCGGCGGTGGCATCCTTTGAGGAGGCTGCAGAGCTGGAGGATGAGCTGCTGGACCGCTTCGGTGAGCTGCCGGAGGCCGTTCAGAACCTGCTTGCCGTGTCGAGGCTGAAGATATACGGACGGAGCTACGGAATCGACTCCATTACGCAGCGCGGGGACGACCTTGTTTTGCAGTTTTACGAAGGACAGGATAAAATAGTGAACAGGAACAGCCTTTCACAGATTGGAAGTTCCTTCGAAAAGCGTGTACAATTTGAGCAGGGCTCAGGCATGTCGATACGCCTGAAGTGCAAAGGACTTCAAGATCCGGAGCTGTTGAAGCTGCTGGAACAGTTTCTTGAGGCTGCGAAGGAGTCATTTAACGGGAAGGGAGATTTACAGAATGCCGTCAAGAAATAAGAAGTCGGGAAAGCTGTTCATGGTGACGATGAGCGCCATGTTGTCTATATCACTGGCTGCCTGCGGGAACGAGAACGCGGCAGCACCTGCGCCGGAGGACAACAGCAAGATTGTTGTGAAGTATAAGGGCGGGGAGATCACAGAGAAAGAATTTGAGCTGGAGCAGAAGGTGATGCAGTTCATGTCACCGCAATTTGCACAGTTCGCGCAGATGGACGAATTCAAAGAATATCTCGCGAAGCAGGGCGCAGCCTATGAGTATCTGGCGGTGGATGCCAGCGAGGAATCCAGGGAAGCCGCGAAGAAGCAGGCGGACGAGCTGGTCGATAAGAACAAGGAGGCCATGGGAGCCGAGGCGCTGGAAGCGGCGCTCACAGCTCAGGGCTTGACCGAGGATGACCTGAGAAGCTACATGCTGCGCGTCATGACAGTTATGGAAGACCAGAAGAACAAGGTGACTGATGAAGAGATCAAGAACACCTTTGACGAGAAGCAGGAGGATTTCACCGTGGTCACGCTGCGCCATGTGCTCATCCGCTTGACCGATAGTGAAGGCAAGGAGCGCACGAAGGAAGATGCGTTGAAGCTGGCAAATGAAGTGAAGTCCAAGCTGGATGGCGGGGCTGATTTCGCGGAGGTTGCGAAGGAGTATTCAGAGGATCCGGGCTCCCAGTCTAACGGCGGTCTGTATGAGAACTATGAAGTGAAGGATTGGGTGCCCGAGTTCAAGGAGAAGGCACTCAGCCTGCCCCTGAATGAAGTCAGCGAGCCGGTGGAAACCGAATACGGCTACCATGTGATGAAGGTCGAAAGCCGCGAGGAAATGACCTTTGACAAGCTCAGCGATGAGCGCAAGGATCAGATTCGCAGTGACCTGGCTTCCAGTAAGGTGGATGAGTTCATGAATACAGAGCTGGACAGCATCATTGAGAGCATCCAGCTGCCAAAGAGTGAGACGCCGGCTGAGCCGTCTACGGAGCAGGAGAACGGAGCGGAGCAAGCGCCACAGGCCGATCCTGGCACGAGCGATCCCGGTGCGGAGAGCAAGGAGCCTGAAGCGAAGGAGCCTGCAGCAGAGGATACCGGCAAGTAAGCTGCTAAAGGCGCCGGCAATGCCGGGAGCACTCGTCCCGGAGAACGCAGGCCGGGGCAGTCTTTTGGCTTCTGGACGCAGTAAATCCATAACGCCGCCATGGCGTTATGGATTTTTTTACCCTCTAACGCAACCAATTCAGGGCAAAGATGTATAAGGTTATAGGAAAGGATGAATACTAAGCTCAGACATTCACTTAACATACCTGGCTGGGGACATCCTCTTCCCATACCGATCAGTAGTTGAAAAATCTTCTTAAGAAAGCGGGGCAGCATGTGAAATGAAAGCTACTGGAATCGTTCGCCGTATCGATGACCTCGGTCGTGTGGTCATCCCCAAGGAAATTCGTCGTACTCTACGGATCCGAGAAGGAGATCCGCTCGAAATTTTTGTAGACCGGGATGGAGAAGTCATCCTGAAGAAATACTCGCCGATCGGAGAGCTTGGAGATTTCGCCAAGGAATACGCAGAGTCCCTGTATGAAAGCACCGGCCATATTACCATTATTGCTGACCGGGATTCCTTCGTCGCTGTAGCTGGAGGCTCCAAGAAGGAGTACATGGACAAGCCGGTGGGCAATCTGCTGGAGACCGGGATGGAGAATCGCAAGACCATCCTGGAAGAAAACAAAGGCACGTACGAAATCAGCAAGGATCATCCGGAGGAGTTCTCCACCTTTGTTGCGGCTCCCATTGTCGCCGGCGGTGACCCGATTGGCTGTGTGCTGATGCTGAACAAGGACGAGTCTGTCAAGATGGGCCAAATGGAAGTGAAAATGGCGGAAACCGCCGCTGCTTTCCTTGGCAAGCAAATGGAACAGTAAACCGGCGGTGTAAAGCCCCCTGCATGACTGCACAACCTCAGCTCCTGCTCGCAACGAAGCTCTCCCTTGGAGAGCGGGATGCGGCGGGAGCTTTTTGATGATCGGGTTCTGCATTGGCGGTGCCGGAAATTGCATGTCTTTTGAGTCAAGCCGTCCTTTGAGCGTATAATGGGCTGTACATGACAATTCAGTGAGAGATCTGCAAGGAATGGTGGTCAGCTTATGAAAACAGGGGAAGCGGGGGCAAGGCTTCTGAAGGGGGCCTTTATCCTGAGCGCGGCGGCGATCGGCTCGAAGCTGATCGGGACGCTTCAAAAGATACCGCTGCAGAATATAGGCGGAGACGCCGTGTTCGGCATTTATAATACGGTGAATCCACTGTATACCATGATGATTACCCTCGCAGCAGCGGGATTTCCGCTTGCGCTGTCCAAGTTCGTGGCGGAGGCCGAGGCGGCGGGCCGGCCTCAGGACAGCCGGCGCCTGCTGCGGATATCGAGCCTGTTCCTGATCAGCTTGGGGCTGGTGCTGGGGCTGCTGCTGTATACAACAGCTCCGCTGCTCGGAAGCTGGATCGGCAGTGAGCAGGTGGTGCCGGCTCTGCAGGCCTCTGCGCTGGCGCTGCTTTTTGTGCCGTGGATGGCGCTGCTGCGCGGCTATTTTCAAGGGCTGCATAATGTGGTGCCGACAGCGGTATCCCAGATTGCAGAGCAGAGCATTCGGGTCATCGTCATGATTACGCTGCTGCTGTATATGCTTCAGCAGGGGGCGTCTGCACCGCAAATTACGGCCGGGGCGATGCTCGGCTCGGCCGCCGGCGGAGTCGCAGGCCTGCTTGTGATGCTGCTGTACTGGCGCAAGAGCCGTGGAAAGAAAAGGGCTGCGGCGAAGGATTCCGGAACTCCCGGTTTCACAGAGCCAGCGTGGTCGCGGCAAGCCGGGTTTCAGCAAAGCCAGCGGAGCACGGGGGAGGTCCATCTGGGCGAGACCAGCGCCCTGAGGATTCTGAAGGTGCTGGCTGCTTATGCGCTGCCCGTGTGCCTCAGCGCCCTGGCGATCCCGCTGATCGGCCTGGTGGACTCCTTCACCGTACCCCGGTCCCTGCTGAGCAGCGGGTTGTCGGAGGACGGCATGCTGGCCCGGTTCGGCATTTACAACCGGGGGCTGCCGCTTGTCCAGCTGGTCACGATGCTGGCGGCGTCGTTGTCGGTGCTGTTCATCCCGGCGCTGGCGGAAGCGCGCTACCGGGGACAGCATGAGCTGGCGGCCCGGCAGAGCGAGCTCGCCCTGCGCTGGTTCTGGCTGCTCGGCCTGGCTGCGTCCGCAGGACTTGCGGTGCTGGCCGAGCCTGTCAATGTGATGCTGTACGAGGATGCCGAAGGCAGCGATGTGCTGCGCTGGGTTGCGCTCACCGCGGTGTTTGGCACGGTGAGCATTATTACGGCCGCGCTGCTGCAGGGCGCGGGCCTGGTCCGGGCGCCAGCTTTGCATTTGCTGGCGGCGGCCCTGCTCAAGCTGGGGCTGAACCTGGCGCTTGTGCCCCAGCTCGGCATTACCGGCGCGGCGATTGCCGGTGTCGCCGCGCATGGCACCGCAGCAGCGCTCAATACCGCGCTGCTGGTGCGTCATGCAGGTGTCAGGCTATCCGCCGCACACCTGCTCCTGCGGCCCGCGCTGGTGACCGCGGGCCTGGTGCTGGCCGCCTGGGCCGCGTCAACCGCGGCGGGCGGCCTGGCAGCCGCGGCCGGGCTGGGCACCGGCCGCATGAGCGCCGCCGCCGCAAGCCTGGCCGGCGTGGCGGCAGGGGCCGGCGCCTTTGTGGCCGGCGCCGTCTGGACGAAGCTCCTCTCAGAGGAGGAGCTTCACCTGCTGCCGAAGATCGGCCGGCCGCTGGCCGCCCTGCTTACGCGCCTGCGGCTGCTGCGCTGACGCGCTGTCTCTCACGCCGAGCGCTGTGGAAGCCACCGCGTGCACGTCTCGGCTCCACCATCCGAGCGAGCAGCCAGCACGTCTGTGACAGCTTCACGCCCGCGCCTGCTTACACGTTGCCGCTGCTTACGCCTTACCGCCTACCGCAGCGGCGGACGTGAGTTGCACCGGCGCCTGTGGTATAGTAGACTACGATACTACCGCTGTAGAAGCATCAGCGGACGAAGACGGAGGAAGCCCCATGAGTGCAGCGATTACAGTGGTCGGACTGGGTTCGGGGAATGCCGACAGACTGACCTTAGGCATGTTCAAGACTCTTCAAGGGGCTGACAGGGTATATGTGCGCACCCTGAAGCACCCGGTAATTGATGATTTGCGTGAGACAGGCATAGAGATGAAGTCCTTTGACTCCGTATATGAAAGCTATGATACCTTCCCGGAGGTGTATGAGCATATTGCTGCGTCATTGATCAAGCTGGCTCTTGCCGGCGAAGGAGAGATTGTGTATGCCGTTCCCGGCCATCCCATGGTGGCGGAGGCAACCGTACGGCTGCTGCGGGAGCGTTGTCCGGAGCAGGGCATTGCCCTGAAGGTGCTGGGAGGCGAAAGCTTTCTCGACGAAGCGTTCGTACGTCTCGGGTTTGACCCGATTGAAGGCTTTCAGCTGCTGGATGCCGGCGGGCTGTCGTCTTCACGGCTTCAGCCCCAGCTGCACACCCTGATCGGTCAGGTGTATGATATGTTTACCGCATCCGAGGTGAAGCTTGCGCTGATGGAGGTGTACCCGGATGACTATGAGGTCATCGTCGGGCATGCGCTGGGCGTGGAGGGACAGGAATCCATTCAGCACATTCCGCTGTATGAGCTGGACCGTGTAGAGGGCTATGGAAATCTGTCTCTCGTCTATGTGCCCCGCAGCGATGATGAGCAGCTGCGCCGGCGCAGCTTTGACCGTCTGCATGAGATTGTAGCCGTGCTCCGCAGTCCTGAGGGCTGTCCGTGGGACCGGGAGCAGACGCATCAATCCATCCGCAAGAACCTCATTGAGGAAACGTACGAAGTGCTGGAAACGATTGATGAGGATGATCCCGATCATATGCAGGAGGAGCTCGGAGATCTGCTGCTGCAGATTATGCTTCACTCGCAGATGGAGGAAGAGATCGGTACCTTCACCGTCAGAGATGTCATTGGCTCCTTGAATGACAAGCTGATCTTCCGGCATCCGCATGTATTTGGCGACACCTCTGCGAAGGATGCCGAGGACGCCTTGCAGAATTGGGAGCAGATGAAGGCGGAGGAGAAGCTGAGAAAAGGACAGACCGCGTCCTCCACATCGGTGCTAGACGGCGTTCCCCGGGATCTGCCGGCGCTGATGAAGGCCTACAAGCTGCAGAAGAAGGCGGCCAAGGTGGGCTTCGACTGGGATGACATCTCCGGGGTGTTCCAGAAGATTGAAGAAGAGCTGGCGGAGCTACGGGAAGCCGTAGAGCAGGGACTGTCTCCGGAGGAGCAGGCTCTTGAGCTGGGAGACCTGCTCTTTGCAGCCTGCAATGCTGCGCGCTTTATCCAGGCTGATCCCGAGGAGGCTCTATCCCGAACCAACCGCAAGTTTACCGAGCGCTTTCACTATATCGAGGAGCAGCTGTCGGCCCGGGGCGAGGATATTCGCAAGACGCCTGTGAACGTCATGGAAGAGCTGTGGCAGTCCGCGAAGACATCCGGGGGCAGGGACAAGGCATAAAGGAGCGTGAAATTTGCCGATAAATAGGCAGATTTTCAAAAAAATCGCCCCCAAAGGCAGGAATTCGCTCCCCCATCCAGAATTACACTTGATAGGCAAGCCCGAGTAAACAGATGGAATCACGGTGCTTGCTATTACACACATTCTATTTTTCGAAATATTGGGAGGATTTTAACTCATGAACAAAACAGATCTCGTCAACAACATTTCCAGTAAAAGCGGTTTGTCTAAAAAAGACGTGGAGAACGTTCTGAACGGTTTCCTCGGTGAAATTACAGATGCATTGGCAAGCGGTGACAAGGTACAGCTGATCGGCTTCGGTACCTTCGAAACACGCAAGCGTGCAGGCCGCACAGGCCGTAACCCGCAAACCGGCAACACCATTGAAATTCCAGAATCCAACGTTCCTGCATTCAAGGCAGGCAACAAGCTTAAAGAAGCTGTCAACTAATGCGTCTCGATAAATTCCTTAAGGTATCCAGACTCATCAAGCGCCGCACCGTGGCGAAGGACGTTTCGGAGCAGGGCCGGGTATATATTAACGGCCGTGAATCGAAGCCGAGCGGCACGGTCAAGGTCGGAGACGAGATTACGGTCCAGTTCGGACAGAAGCTGGTCACCGTCCGGGTAGAGCGCCTGGTGGACACCACCCGCAAGGATGAGGCTGCAAGCCTCTACACTCTGGTTAAGGAAGAGCCGATCGCGAAAGACAACGATTTAAACTGGCAATAACGGCATCGCCGTCCAAGACATCCTCTCCGCCGGCGGAGAGGATGTCTTTTTATCATCCGCCCGGAGGATACCTGCTCGCTTGGAGCCAGCATTCCGGTTCTAATTGCATCCCTGTCCCCATATGCTGTTGGTATAAGGGAGGGGTACATGCCATGATTGACCAAAAAAACAAGCCGCACGATATGCGGCTGCACAGCCGCAAGCTGCTGGACATGACCGGTGTCAAAAATGTAGAAAGCTTTGACAGTGAAGAATTTCTTCTGCAGACCGAGCTGGGGCATTTAAGCATCCGCGGCCAGAATTTACATATCAAGAACCTGAGTTTGGAGGAGGGCATCCTCTCCATTGAAGGCTTGATCCATTCCTTTGCCTATCTCAATCCCGGGAATCAGGCCAAACCGAAGAGCTTGCTGGGCAAGCTGTTTAAATGAACCCCCATGAGCAGTGGATGACGCTGCTCTGGATGATGGTTTCCGGAGCAGCAATGGGAATGGCCTATGACAGCTACCGGGTGCTGGCAGGAGAGCTTCGTTTCCCGAAATGGTCGGTGCATGTGATCGATTTGCTGTACTGGATCGGCGCAGCGCTGTTCGTATTCCGTATGCTGTACGCCGCCAATCACGGGCAGCTTCGATTCTATGTTTTTGTTGGTCTTTTTGCAGGGGTATGGATCTATTTTTTAATCGGGAGTGTTACAACCAGGCGTTTTGTGGTAATGTTAGTTCAGGCAGCAATGTCATTGCTGTCCATTTTGACGACTTTACTGGACGTCTTGCTATGGAAGCCATTGAAGCTGCTGTTTTCCTTGCTGAAAGGAAGCCTGAAGCTGATTTGGCGGTTGATGATGGTTGTGCTTCAAGTGGTTTGGAAGCTGCTGACGCCGCTCAGGGCCATCCTGAGGTGGATTTGCTCCCCGATCATTTCCCGGCTCTCTATGCCGGCATGGGGGAAGAAGGCAGCGGACAAGTTCAAGGCAGTCTGGAAACGCTGGTTTTAGGAGGGATAGGCCATGGCCAGAGCGGGTACAGGACGCAGAGCCGACGTAGAACGTAAAGCAGAGGCAGTGCGCAAAGAGGATTCC
Source organism: Paenibacillus algicola (assembly GCF_005577435.1). Classification (NCBI taxonomy): domain Bacteria; kingdom Bacillati; phylum Bacillota; class Bacilli; order Caryophanales; family Paenibacillaceae; genus Paenibacillus; species Paenibacillus algicola. The sequence continues at coordinate 51,894 of NZ_CP040396.1, forward strand.
CCCGATACAGCCAGGAATGCGGGGGTCAAGCGGCGAAAGAGGTTATACGCCGTGGTGATGCTTTCGTTTGTGGTTTGGGCAGGGATCACGCTGTACAGCCAGTATGGCCAGATCCAGAGCACCAGCAGCACGCTTGCTGAGAAGCAAGGCGAAGAGAGGGCCGTAAAGGCTGCACTGAAGGAGCTTAATCTGGAAGTGGAGCGTCTGCAGGATCCGGAGTACATTGGGCAGATGGCCCGTAAGAAATTTGGGCTGTATCCGCCGAATGAGGTTCCGATCATCCAGCCGCAGGAATAAGGTAGTAAAGCCTGCGAAACCGCGGCATCACTCTGTTGACCTCTTTTCGGTCATTGGGTATAATCAAATCACCGTAGCGAGATTCACAATGTGACTGTATATTTCTAAGGGAGGATCATTTTATTCTATGGCAATTGAAGTGGGCACCAAGTTAGAGGGCAAGGTGACAGGTATTACGCATTTTGGAGCATTTGTGGATCTGTCAGGAGGTGTCACGGGTCTCGTTCACATCTCGGAGATCGCCGATAATTACGTAAAGGACGTTAACGATCATTTGAAGATCGGTGATGTCGTAACTGTAAAGGTGATCAACGTCGACAAGGATGGCAAGATCGGTCTCTCGATCAAGCAGACTGTCGATAAGCCGGCTTCTTCGGAAAGCCGTCCACCACGCGGACCTAGACCGGAACGCAGCGGCGGAGGCGGCGGAGAGCGATTTGGAGGCGGCGGTGGAGGATTCAACCGTGAACGCGGCGGACGCCCGTTTAAGCCTGCGGTCAACAAGCCTTCATTTGAGGATAAAATGTCGCGCTTCCTGAAAGACAGTGAGGAACGCATCTCTTCACTTAAGAAGAATACGGAGGGCAAACGCGGCGGACGCGGTGCCAAACGTATGTAGTCCGATCCCATATAGATCAGAACCGCAGAAGGAAATTTCCTTCTGCGGTTTTTTTGTCAGCTGGTCCGAGCGTCCGACAGGTTACAACGGGATCCTCCCGGATCTGATGCCGCCTTCCCCAAGGGGTCCTGCAAAAAACCGCGCATTCATTACCCGCTAAGCCCTCTTTTGAAACGCTGAAAGCGGTCTGACCCTAGAGCCGGGGGGAGGTTGTCTGGCTGACAGACCGCCCGGCTTTTTTGTCGGAAATTTCTTGGACACATACCCGGTGTTCTGACAAACTTTCTAAATCCTTGCTTTTATAATGGGACCTACAAACAAATTCGTGATGAATGGGGTGCCAGGATAATGGATAAAAGAAATGTGGTTATGTTTCCGGGGACAGGGACGGTAAAAAGAGGCGCGGGGGCGTTGTACAGCCGTTTGGGCGTTACTCTGGGGTCATTGTCGGCACTGAAGCGCCCTTTGGATATGCTGGCTGCAAAAAAATGGATGATTCTATTAAGCTTTATGGGCTTTCTGCTGGGCCGGGCCACAATTCTGGACGAGCTGTCACCGTTTGCTGCGGCTTTCTTCGCCGTCATCGTATTTGTTCGCCGGGATTATTTGCTGCCGGTAGGCGCAGCCGTGATGGCAGGCAGCCTGTTCGCCCCTTATCCTAATATGCTGATCATACCGGCGGAGATGATCATCTTCTACCTGATCCTGCGCGGGCTGGAATCCTACGAGCGGGCAGAGCTCTCCTACGCCCCGATGATGGTGTTCGTTTCTACCTTTGTGGTGAACCTGTTCGCGACGCTGGTCGGCCCGTCCATGACCTGGTACAGCATGATGATGCTTACGCTGGACGCGGTGCTGAGCTTTGTCCTGACTCTGGTGTTTATCCAGGCGATCCCGGTCCTGACCTTCCGCAAGAAAAATTATATGCTAAAAAACGAAGAAATCTTGTGTTTGATCATCCTGCTCGCCTCGGTCATGACAGGAGCGGTAGGCTGGGCTGTGCACGGCTTGTCAGCCGAGCATGTGCTCTCTCGGTACTTGATCCTGCTGTTCGCCCTGGTGGGAGGAGCGCCGCTCGGCGCTTCCGTCGGCGTCGTTACAGGCCTCATTCTGAGTCTCGCGGACATATCCGCCTTTGCCCAGATGAGCCTGCTAGCCTTCGCCGGGATGCTGGCCGGCATGCTGCGCGAGGGCAAAAAAGCCGGCGTTTCCCTCGGCATGCTGCTCGGCGCCACGATCCTATCGATTTATTTCAATAAACCGGAGCAGGTGCTGCTCTCCACCTGGGAGACTTGTGCTGCGATTGGCCTTTTCCTGATCACCCCCAAGAGCTTCTTCCAGATGATCGGCAAATACGTGCCGGGCACGCAGGACCACACCCGGTCGCAGCATGAATATGCGAAGCGCGTCAGGGACTTGACCGCCGAGCGTGTCACCCAGTTCTCCCAGGTGTTCCGCCAGCTGTCCCAAAGCTTTGGGCAGGCGACGCAAAGCATGCATCCGCCCGGCAAGCAGGCGGAGGAGCTGAATCATTTTATGGACGCCGCGGCGCAGGGCACCTGTGCAGCCTGCTTTAAGCAGAGCCACTGCTGGGACGCTAAATTTTATCAAACCTATAAATATATGTCCGACATCATGACGTCGATTGAGAACAAGCCGGATCTTAGAGCCGAGGAGCTGCCGCCAGAGCTGGGTAAATTTTGTACCAAGCGGGAGGAAGTGCTGGAGGTGCTGAAGCAGCAGTATCATCTATATCAAAATGATATGCAGTGGAAGCGCCAGATATTCGACAGCCGGCATCTGGTTGCGGAGCAGCTGTCGGGGGTGTCCCAGGTGATGGAGGACCTCGCCCGGGAAATTAAAAGAGAGAGCCAGACGATGCACATTCAGGAGGAGCAGATCCGCGAGGCGCTGCTGCAGCTGGGCTTGTCCGTGCAGGGCATTGATATTATCAGTCTCGACTCCGGTCATGTAGAAATCGAGATTATTCATGCCTATACCAAGGGATACGATGAATGCCGCAAAATCATTGCCCCGATGCTGTCAGATATCATTGGAGAGCATATTGCCGTTGTGGGAGAGGTATTGACTCATCCCAAGGACGGACTGGCCACTGTCCGGTTCAAGTCCGCCAAAACCTTTGAGATCACAACCGGCGTCGCCGCCGCCGCGAAGGGTGGAGATCTGCTGTCAGGTGACAGCTTCAGCACAGTGGAGCTGGGGAACGGAACATTTGCAGTCGCGTTAAGTGATGGTATGGGGAATGGGGAGCGGGCCCGGCTGGAGAGCAGCTCGGCACTGAATATTTTGGAACAGCTGCTGCAGTCCGGCATGGATGAGCGTCTCGCTATCAAATCGGTCAATTCGATCTTAATGCTCCGCTCGCCGGAGGAAATTTACGCCACCGTGGATATGGCGCTGATTGACCAATATTCCGCTCAAACGACGTTTATGAAGATCGGCAGCACGCCAAGCTTTATCAAGCGGGGGAAAGAGGTCATCCCGGTGACAGCAAGCAATCTGCCGATTGGCATCATTCAGGATATAGAGGTCGATTTTGTGTCGCTGCAGCTGCAGGCAGGGGATGTGCTCATTATGATGACGGACGGTATTTATGATGCCCCAGGCTATGCAGTGAATAAGGAAATCTGGATGAAGCGTATCATTCAGGAGGTAGATAGCAGCGATCCTCAGGAAATTGCGGATATGTTACTGGAAAAGGTCATTCGCTATCAGCAAAATCATATTCATGATGATATGACGGTCGTCGTCGGGCGGGTAGATCATTTCCATCCGGAATGGGCGAACGTACATGTGCCTGGCTTCTCCAGAATGGAAAGGCCGCGCACGGTAAGCTGAGCCGATGTCCTCACAATATCTAATCTTGTAAACAGGGATCTCTTGCAGTCTTTCAAGTTCGAGGATATCGGGTTTGGACTCTCTGAAATGCGGAAATACTAGAGAGCAAAGCCGGTTGGCAACAGAACGGGAGGAGATTGCAATGATGAAACAAATCCTGCTAATTACGGACGGATGCTCTAATGTTGGAGAGAGTCCGGTTATGGCTGCAGCCCATGCGCTGCAGGAGGGCATCACCGTGAACGTCATCGGGGTGCTTGATTACGGCATGATTGGCGAGCTGGGAGAGCTGGAAATCCGCGAGATTGCCAAGGCCGGAGGCGGGCTTCACCAGGTGGTGGGCACTCCGCAGCTGGCAAGAACGATGCAGATGATGACCCGCAAGACCGTGGTGCAGACGATTCAGCAGGCGGTGAACCAAGAGATTCGCCATATTCTTGGAAGCGGAGATCTTAGCACTCTCCCCCCGGACAAAAGAGCAGAGGTGGTGCAGGTCGTCGATGAGCTCAGCGAAACCTCCTCCTTGCAGGTTGCGCTGCTCATTGACGCCAGTGCAAGCATGAAGCCGAAGCTTGCGGCCGTGGAGGAGGCGATCCGGGACCTGATGCTGAGCTTGAAGGCGCGCTCTGGCCGCAGCAGGCTGTCCGTGTTCCACTTTCCGGGCCGGGGGAGCGGGGAAAATGTGGTCAAGGATGTAGACTGGACCGGGAATCTCGAAGGCGTCAGGAGCCTGTTCGGCCGCCTGCAGATGAAGGGAGCCACGCCGACAGGACCCGCGCTTCTAGGGGTGATTGATGAATTCCGTTATGGTACACTGGAATATAATCAAGAGAGGCGGGAACTTTCCGGCCAAGAGGAAGGGATGCTCGGTGACTACGTCGTCTGAGACAGGCTGTGCGCCCGGCACGGTCATTACAGGCAAGTGGCATCATAGTCAGTATGTGGTAGAACGTCTGCTGGGCTCCGGCGCGAACGGCAGCGTGTATCTGGTGCGCCGCCGGGGGCAGGAGCAGCGGTATGCCCTCAAGATGGGATACGATACATTGGAGCTGCAGTCAGAGATTAACGTTCTTAAGGCGCTAAATCGGCAGTTCACGAAGCCGTATTTCATCGAGGCTGATGACGCCATGGAGGCGGGTCTGGAGGCTGCCTTCTATGTCATGCGATATGTGGAGGGGGTGCAGCTTCGGCAGTTTATCCGCGTGCGCGGCCGGGAGTGGCTGGGCTTGATTGGCTTGAAGCTGCTGGAGCGGCTCTCTTCCCTGCACCGGCTGGGCTATGTGTTCGGTGATTTAAAGCCGGAGAATGTGCTGGTATCTCCCTACGGAAGTGTGGAGCTGATCGACTTCGGCGGGGTCAGCGCAGAAGGCAAGAGCGTGAAGCAGTTTACGGAGTGGTATGACCGAGGCTACTGGAATGCCGGCTCCAGAACCGGCGATGAAGCCTATGATTTGTTCTCGTTTGCCGTGATGTGTATACATCTTCTCGATGAGAAGAGCCTTCGGGAAGCGTCAGCGCAGCTCCCTCAGGTCCGGGGGGTTCATGATCTGGAGGCTGTGGTGCGAAAATGTCCCCATATCAAGCCATATGCGGCCTGGCTAAGCCGGGCATTAAGAGGCGGATTCGCAAACTCACGGGAAGCGATGAACGCGTGGAAGCGGGGCGTTTATGCCCGCCCTCTTCCCACTATCAAGAGGACGCCCCGGTGGCTCCGGCGTTCCTTTGTCCTCTCCCTGCTGCTTATGGGAGCGGCATTATATTTGTTTTTGGCCACATAGGAGATCATATGGGCCGAAACGGGTTAATATCATCATAAGACACAGGTGCATGGGTAAAGGGGTATGAAATGGTGGAAGATGTAACAAATTTGCAGCAGCTAAGTGAAGAGATAGAGCAGCTGGCCTCGGAGAATGGATTATGGTCACGTGGAGATACGGTCGTGGCTGCAGTTTCCGGCGGACCGGACTCTATGGCCCTGCTGCTCACGCTGCATCATATTTCCACAGTCCTCACTCCCTTGAAGCTGGTCTGTGCCCACGTGCATCACGGATTCCGTCAGGAATCGGATCAGGAGGCACAGCTTGTTGAGGCTCTGTGTGCCCGGCTTGCGATCCCGTTTGAAATGGCTGTGGTGGATGTGCCGGCCTACATCCGGGAGAGCGGCAGGAATGCGCAGGACGCTGCGCGATCGAAGCGGTATGAATTTTTATTTGAAATCGCGGGAAAATACAGAGCGAGGTCCATTGCATTGGCTCACCATGGCGATGACCAGGCAGAAACCGTCTTGATGCGGCTGCTGCGCGGAAGCGGTCCCTCCGGGCTCTCCGGCATGAAGCTGATCCGGCTTCAGGATGGCATTCAGCTGATCCGGCCTTTTCTGCGCCGCAGCAAAGCCGATCTGGTGGCGATATGCCGTCAGAGCGGAGTGGATTATGCGGTGGATGACAGCAATGAGCAGACGAAGTATCGACGAAATGCAGTGCGGCTGCAGGTGCTTCCGTTTCTGGAGGAGTACAATCCCCGGATTTCATCCTCCCTTGTGCAGACGGCGGAGATTATCGGAAGCGAGGATGATTACATGGAGAGCGCTGCACAGGAGGCCTATACGGCCCTGGTGCAGAAGGGGGCATACGGACCGGCCATGAGCGCGCCCTCTTTCCTGGCCCTACATGTCGCTTTACAACGGCGTTTGATTAAACTAATATTAAATTACCTGTCGCCTGACCGTGAAATTTCGGATTTTACGAAGATTGAATTGATCCGAAGACGCATTGCGCAGGACATTTCTAATTCGTGGAGTCTGGATCTAGGGGAAGGCATTTGCTGTATCCGCGAGTACGATACAGTATCCTTTATGAACGGTCCTCCCGTCTGTCTAAACTACATATATGAGCTGCATTCTCCCCAGGAGCTCGAGCTCCTGCTGCCGGAGATTCAACGCAGGCTCAAGCTGGAGCTGTGGGACGAAGCACGACTGGAATCGCATCCCCGCATGCTGAATGCGGAAGCTTTTTTCGATGCCGATCACCTGCACTTCCCCCTGATTGTCCGTTCCAGGCAGCCCGGTGACAAGATGAAGCTGATGGGATTAAACGGAAGCAAAAAGGTAAAGGATATTCTCATCAACGAGAAAATCCCTCCGTCAGCCCGCCAGGCCATTCCCATTGTTTGTGACGGGCTTGGCACCTTGATCTGGATCCCGGGCGTACGACGTTCTGTTCACGCTGCTGTCGGGCAGCATACTACCCGTATTCTGCGCCTTACGCTGTCGGATGCGGGAGAGGCGTAATGCAGGGGACAGCCCGGCTTTTTCGTCTAGACGATACAAACACGTAGGAGGTTGTCTCAGGTTGCAGAATGACATTCAAGAAGTACTAATTAGTGAAGAAGAACTACAGGCAAAGATTAAGGAGCTGGGTCAGAAGCTGAGCTCTGAATATGAAGGCCGCGATCCCTTGGTTATTTGCGTGCTGAAGGGCGCGTTTATTTTTATGGCGGACCTGGTTAAGAACATCACAGTACCGATTGAGCTGGACTTCATGGCGGTATCCAGCTATGGGGCTTCCACGAAATCTTCAGGCGTCGTCAAGATCATCAAGGATCTCGACCAGTCGGTGGAAGGCCGCGATGTGCTCATCGTGGAGGATATTATCGACAGCGGGCTTACCCTGAGCTATCTGATTAAGCTGCTGGAGGACCGCAAGGCGAAGACGGTATCTGTAGTGACGCTCTTTGACAAGCCGTCCGGACGCACCGTGGAGCTGACGGCGGACTATACCGGCTTTGTGATTCCGGATGCCTTTATTGTGGGCTATGGTCTGGATTACGCCGAGCATTACCGCAACCTCCCTTATATCGGGATTTTAAAACCGGAGATTTACAGCAGCTGAAATGGCTGACCGCAAAGACCGGAGATATCGGTCGGTCCTTTGCTTTGTTGAGATAGCCAGACAGGCTGTGTTAAAATATCTTATGTGTCTTTGAGAGGAGGTAGGGGATGAGTCGGTTCATCCGGAATTCTGGTTTTTATTTGATTCTATTTTTAGTCGTGGTGGGCATCGTACAATTCGTGACCAATGGGAACGAAGTAGCCGATACCCCTAGGTATGATGAGCTGCGGCAACAGATTAAGGCCGATAATATTGAGGAAATAACGGCTCAATTTGACGGTTATGCTTACTTGGTAACCGGCTCATATAGAGAGCCTAGAGGCGAAGAGGAATTTGAGGATTTCTCGACCTACATCCCGGCAACGGATGCCGCGATGGAAGAGCTCGTGAGCGCCAGCGAAGCTAATGAGGTGGCCTTTAATATTAAGAAAACGGAAGGACCGAGCATCTGGCTGACGCTGCTGTCCTCCTTTATTCCGCTGATCATTATGTTCGCATTGTTCTTCTTCCTGTTTAATCAGGCGCAGGGCGGCGGCGGCAAGGTCATGAACTTTGGCAAGAGCAAGGCCCGCCTGTATAACGAAGAGAAGAAGAAGGTGACATTCCAGGATGTGGCCGGTGCGGATGAAGAGAAGCAGGAACTGGTGGAGGTTGTCGACTTCCTGAAGGATCCGCGCAAGTTTAACACGGTAGGAGCCCGCATTCCGAAGGGCGTGCTGCTTGTAGGCCCTCCGGGTACGGGTAAGACGCTTCTTGCTCGTGCTGTTGCCGGTGAAGCCGGCGTTCCGTTCTTCAGCATCTCGGGTTCTGACTTCGTCGAAATGTTCGTCGGTGTCGGTGCATCCCGTGTCCGGGATTTGTTTGAGAATGCGAAGAAGAATGCCCCATGTATTATCTTTATTGACGAGATTGACGCTGTCGGTCGTCAGCGCGGCGCCGGCTTGGGCGGCGGCCACGATGAGCGCGAGCAGACACTGAACCAGCTCCTGGTTGAGATGGATGGCTTCGGTGCGAACGAAGGCATTATTATCGTTGCTGCAACCAACCGTCCGGACATTCTGGACCCTGCATTGCTGCGTCCTGGACGTTTTGACCGCCAGATCACGGTGGACCGTCCGGATGTGAAGGGTCGCGAAGCGGTACTGAACGTTCACGCCCGTAACAAGCCGCTCACGAAAGACGTGAAGATGGATGTTATTGCGAAGCGGACGACAGGCTTTACAGGTGCGGACCTGGAGAACCTCCTGAACGAGGCGGCCCTGCTCGCTGCACGGCGCAACCGGAAGGACATCTCCATGCAAGAGGTTGACGAGGCGATTGACCGTGTCATCGTCGGTACAGAGAAGCGCAGCCGCGTGATCAGTGACCGCGAGAAGCGGATTGTTGCTTATCATGAAGCGGGCCATACTATCGTTGGTTACTTCCTGGAGCATGCCGATATGGTTCATAAGGTAACGATCATTCCGCGCGGACGCGCGGGCGGATATGTGATTATGCTGCCGAAGGAAGACCGCATGCTCGTGACGAAGCAGGAGCTTCTGGACCGGGTTACCGGCTTGCTGGGCGGACGCGTAGCGGAGGAGCTGTTTATCGGCGAAATCGGTACCGGTGCATACAGTGACTTCCAGCAGGCAACGAGCATTGTCCGCAGCATGATTGTGGAGTACGGCATGAGCGAGAAGCTCGGACCGATGCAGTTCGGCACTTCTCAGGGACAGGTGTTCCTGGGCCGGGATATCGGACACGAGCAGAACTACAGTGATCAGATCGCATACGAGATCGATCAGGAAATGCAGCATTTCATTCAGGATTGCTATGAGAAATGCCGCCAGCTCCTGACCGAGCATGCGAAGGAAGTGCATCTGATTGCAAACACCTTGCTGGAGAAGGAAACGCTGGAGCTGGATCAGATCAAGCAATTGATCGAGACAGGTTCTGTGGATTCCGGCAACGACGGTGAAGGCGGCTCCTCCGAGAGCGGTGAACCGGTCATCGACAGCATTGGAGACGTACGTGTTCGCATTCAGGGCAAAGACCAGGAAGAGCGTTCCAACACGGGAGAAATTCCGAACAATCCAATGGACAATGATCAGCCGGAGAACAGCAATCCTGACGATAAGCCTCCAGGCGGGTCAGACCAAGGCGGCAGATTAACGTAGTAATATCGCCAAAACTGACGCTGCAGCGTTATATACAGATAGAACCGGAGAACATCCCTTGTTTTCCGGTTTTTTTTGTGCATCTTATCACGTTGACAGCCGGGAGAACGTTGTGTACATTAGGTGTTAACTAGCAGGTGTTTCTTTTCACAAGGTAGATGGGCATCTGTACTCAAATTGCTGCGGCCTGACAATCTGGCCGTAATACATAAAGGGAGAGGGTCAGAAGTGGAAGCTTTAGCACTGGAGCGTAAAGCCGAACAGAACCGGGAGTTACGCGAACGCTTAATCCAATTGAAGAAAGAACGCAACGCTATTATTCTGGCGCATTATTATCAGCGCGATGAAATACAGGAAGTCGCAGATTTTCGGGGAGATTCCTTCCTATTAGCACAGAAAGCCGCACAAACCGACGCAGACACCATCGTATTTTGCGGTGTGCATTTTATGGGTGAAAGCGCAAAAATTCTAGCCCCGAACAAAACCGTGCTCATCCCGGATGAGCGCGCAGGCTGTCCGATGGCTGACATGGTGAATGTGGATGGACTGCGCAAGCTGAAGGCACAGCACCCTAACGCCAAGGTCGTGACTTACATTAACTCCTCGGCGGAGATTAAAGCAGAAACCGACATCTGCTGCACGTCCTCCAATGCGGTAAAAGTCATTCAGTCTGTAGATTCTGATGAAATCATCTGGGTACCGGATAAGAACCTCGGTCATTATGTACAGCAGCATACGGACAAGAAGATGATTATTTGGGAAGGATACTGCAACACGCATGATATGCTGACCGTCAAAGATGTCATGGAGATGAAGGCCAAGTATCCAGGGGCGGAGTTTGTCGTTCATCCGGAATGCCGGCCAGAGGTTGTGGAGCTGGGTGATTTCGTAGGCAGCACGACGGCTATTTTGGAATATTGCAAGAATTCTCCGGCGAAGGAATTTATCGTGGGTACCGAGGATGGAACTGGCTATCAGCTTCGGGTAGATAGTCCGGATAAAGCATTTCATTTTGCTACCAAGTTTCTCGTATGTCCGAATATGAAGGTCAATAATTTGAAGAAGCTGGTGAAATGCCTGGAAACGATGAAGCCGCAAATTTACGTTCCGCCGGCCGTAGCCGATAAGGCACGGGCATCGCTCGAACGCATGCTGCAGGTGAAATAGGATGAACGGTGCTGTCATCGACCCCTCAAAGGCTCCCGTTATTCCTCCGTTTCTCGTTGATGTAGACTGGAGCAATCTTCCGGTGGTGACCACCGATTGTATTGTCATCGGTTCAGGGATAGCAGGTCTGTATACGGCTATTGAGCTTGCGAAGGACCGCCAGGTACTGCTCATTACGAAGAAGACGCTAATGGAGAGCAATACCCGGTATGCCCAGGGCGGCATTGCTGCCGTGACGGCAGAGGATGATTCCCCGATCTATCACCGGCAGGACACGCTGCTTGCAGGGGCAGGGCTCTGTTCCTCGGCAGCCGTTGACGTGCTCGTTCATGAGGGACCCGAAGGCGTAAAGGAGCTTATCCGTCTGGGTACCCTGTTTGATGAGGAGAACGGCGTACTGGCACTCACCCGGGAAGGGGCTCACAGTCACCGGCGAATTCTTCATGCCAATGGAGATGCAACAGGACATGAGATTGTGCGAGCACTCTCCGACAAGGTTCAAAGCCATCCTCGGGTAGAGGTATGGGACGATCATTTTGCGATTGATCTTGTCACCCGGAGCGGAGCCTGTCTCGGAGCGCTGGTGCAGATGCCGGATGGAAGCCGCACCTTTGTACGCGGCGAAGCCACCGTGCTGTGCTCAGGCGGTTCCGGTCAGCTGTATCGATATACGACGAATCCGGAGGTGGCGACCTCCGATGGGGTGGCTATGGCTTACCGAGCAGGGGCTACGGTCCGCGACATGGAGTTTATTCAGTTTCATCCGACGGCGTTAAGCTATCCCGGTGCACCGCGCTTTTTAATCTCGGAAGCGGTGCGGGGTGAAGGAGCCTTCTTGCGCAACATTAAAGGCGAGCGCTTCATGCACCGGTATCATGAGCTGCTGGAGCTCGCTCCCCGCGATATTGTCGCTCGGGCGATCGTCAGCGAAATGGAGGAAACCCGATCCACATTCGTCTATCTGGACATTACGCATGAATCTGCGGAAATGATCAAGCATCGTTTCCCCACTATATATGAAACCTGCATGCGGTACGGCCTGGATCTGACTAGTGACTGGATTCCGGTTTCTCCTGCTGCGCATTATATGATGGGCGGTGTCAAAACCGATCTGCACGGCGAAAGCAGTCTTTCACGCCTGTTTGCATGCGGTGAGGTATCCTCCACCGGTGTGCACGGAGCCAACCGGCTCGCCAGCAATTCCTTGTCGGAAGCGCTGGTGTACGGACGACGGATTGCAGAAGCCATCCGCAGGCTGTCTCCACTGGAGGAAGGCCTTCAGCCGGAGGCCTTCAGCTGGGAGCGCAGAGAGCTGGCTTCCCAGCCTATTGTCGAGCGGCGCCTCAAGCTGCAAAAGGTCATGGTGCGCTACGCCGGACTTCGACGGACCCAGGAAACGCTGCTTCGCGCGATGGAGGAGCTGAAGCGTCAGCTGCCGCTGCTGCACTCGGTGCTGACCCGGCGGGAGGAGTATGAGTTTGCGAACCTGCTCACCAGCTCCCTGCTCGTCATCCAGGGAGCTCTTTACCGCGAGGAAAGCCGCGGAGCTCATTATCGGGAGGATTTCCCGGAGCGAGATGATATGAAGTGGCGCAAGCACATTGTACAGGGCCGCGATCAAGGAATGACGGAGGAAATCAGTGATGATGTTTAACGGATATAATGAAAATCTGGCTGCAGATATACGCTCTTGGCTGCGCGAGGACGTCGGCTCCGGCGATATTACCACCTTGTCTACAATTCCGCCGGGCCACGAGTCTAAGGGAGTCATCCATGCCAAGGAAGACGGTGTGGTGGCCGGAATGCCTGCCGCAAAGCTGGTGTTCGAGATTGTAGATAAAGACCTTGTGTTTCACGCGCATGTTGAGGATGGACAGGAAGTCAAGAAGGGCGATATTCTGGCGATCGTTGAGGGCAGTACGCACCATATTCTGACCGGTGAACGGCTCGCTCTGAATTTACTGCAGCGTCTCTCGGGCATTGCTACAAAGACACGTGCATTCGTGAATGCCCTGCAGGGCCTGCCAACCCGTCTCGTCGATACACGCAAGACGACACCGGGTCACCGGATGCTTGAGAAGTATGCCGTACGGATCGGCGGCGGGGGTAATCACCGCTTTGGCTTGTATGATGCCGTCATGATCAAGGACAATCATATTAAGGGCGCAGGCAGCATTGGGGATGCGGTATCCAGATCCCGCAGCGTCATTCCGCACACGATGAAGATTGAGGTGGAGACGGAGTCCATCGCGCAGGTGCAGGAGGCTCTTGCGGCGGGGGCCGATATTATCATGCTTGATAATATGGATGATTCGCAGATGAAGGAGGCCGTGAGCCTCATTAAGGGACATTCCCCGCACGTGATGACCGAGGCTTCCGGCAATGTCACGCTGGAGACAGTGCGGCAGATCGCATCAAGCGGAGTGGATGTTATTTCTGTCGGCCGGTTAACCTACTCTTTTCAGAGCCTGGACATCAGTCTGGATCTCAATGGCAAAAAAGGGGGTACCGCATGATTCTCGTCGTCGATATCGGAAATACGAATATTGTGCTCGGCATTTATGAGCACAAAGAGCTGCTGCATCATTTTCGAATCAGTACCTCCCGTCAATCTACAGTAGATGAGTATGGTGTGCTGATTCATAATCTGTTTCAGATGTCCCAAATCTCGGTAAACGACATAGAAGGGGTTATTGTCTCGTCCGTAGTGCCGCCGTTAATTCCGGTGGTGGAAGAGATGTGCCGTAAATATATGAGTCAGGATCCCCTGATCGTCGGCCCCGGCATCAAGACAGGGCTGAATTTGCGCAATGACAATCCGCGCGAGGTCGGAGCGGACCGTATTGTCAATGCTGTGGCCGCCGTTGAAAAATATGGCGGCGGGCCGCTGATCGTCGTTGACTTCGGAACAGCTACGACGTTCGATTGTATTGACGCCAGCGGCAGCTATCTGGGTGGGGCCATTGTTCCGGGGGTCGGCATTGCGGCGGAAGCGCTCGTGCAGCGGGCGTCAAAGCTGCCCCGCATTGAGCTGGAGAAGCCCAAGAAGGCGATTGGCCGCAACACCGTGCATGCTATGCAATCCGGGATGATTTTTGGCTATGCGGGACAGGTCGAGGGTCTGGTAAGGCGCATAAAAGCCGAGCTGGGAACGGACAATGTTAAGGTTATCGCAACCGGCGGACTGGCAGAGCTGATCTCGGGAGAAACCCATTGTATTGACGATATTGATCCGCTCCTGACCCTCGATGGGCTGCGGATTATTTACGAACGAAACGAATAAGTGCTGCAGGGAACGCAACGAACAGGGACTTCAAGGAGTTATATATAAAGAAGAGCATGAGCTAACGACTCAAAAGGAGGCTGAAGATGGATAACAGCATAGACCGCATTCTCCGCGGAACGGCCATGAACGGTAAGGTCCGGGCATTTGCCGTACGGACGACCGATCTGGTTGAGGAGCTGCGACGCAGACATGATACTTTTCCCGTCGTAACAGCCGCATTAGGAAGAACGGCGTCCGCCGCTGCCATGATGGGCGCTATGATGAAAGGGGAAGAGCGGCTCAGCATTCAGGTGAGGGGCGATGGACCGATTGGTCTGATTGCGGCTGAAGCCAATGCCCGAGGCGAGGTGCGCGGTTATGTGAATAACCCGCATGTGGAGATGACGAACATCCGTCCCGGCAAAATGAATGTCGCTGCTGCAGTAGGCACGAGTGGATATATCCACGTGATCAAGGATCTCGGCCTTAAAGAGCCCTACCGTGGCAGTATACCGATCGTGTCCGGTGAGCTGGCGGAGGATTTCACATATTACTTCGCCGTATCCGAGCAGACCAATTCTGCAGTCAGTCTGGGCGTGCTGGTATCCCCGGACTATACGGTAGCCAATGCCGGCGGCTTTATTATTCAGCTGCTGCCCGGCATTACGGATGAGGAAATCGGGACTATTGAAAAAGCTATTCAGGACATTCCACCGATCACGACATTGCTGGAGGAAGGGCTTGAGCTGGAAGACATTCTGAAGCGGCTGCTGCCCGACATTACGATTCTGGAGGAGACGAAGGTAAGCTTTACCTGCGACTGCTCCCGTGAACGGGTGGAGCGCGCGCTGATCAGCATGGGTGAGGGCGAGCTGCAGGCGATGATTGATGAGGACCGGAAGGCCGAGGTGACCTGTCACTTCTGTAATGAGGCCTATACATTTGATGAGGAAGAATTGATAGCCGTTTTACAACGGGCGAAATCTTAAAGATATGGGATGAGCAGCCGATGACGAAACAGGAAAAGGCACTGTGGGCAGCTGTAATGGTTCTGTCAGCAGGTTTGCTTTTTATGGGGAGCTGGATGGTGTTCTCGGGGGCTCTGTCGCGGGAGGGCTTGTCCAGAGAGGAAGGCAGCGGCTCATCGGCCGTAGCCATGGTGCAGGAGCAGGCAATCACGGAAGAAGCGTGGAGCCGTGAGCTGAAGCGGAGATACGGCAGCGAAGTGCTGCTGACGATGATGAACCGCCAGGTCGCTGCGCTGGAAGCGGAGCAGGCCAATATCACGGTAGCTCCGGAGGAGATTGAACAGGAGCTGGATCGGATGGCTCAGTCCTACGGCTCCCGGGAACGTTTCCTGGAGGCTATGGCACAGCTGGGCTTGTCCGAAGAGGTGCTGAAGGAAGAGACCGAATACCGGCTGCTGCTGGAGAAAATTGCAACGGCAGACGTCAAGGTCAGCTCTAGCGAAATTGATCAATATCTAGAGGACCATCCGGATCAATTCGTGCCCAAGAAGCAGCTGGATTTGTCGCTGATCAAGGTGGAGGAGGAGCCACTGGCGAATGAGCTGCTGGACCGTCTGGAGGACGGTGAGGATTTTGCAGCTCTTGCTGCCGAGCACTCGATCGACGAATACACGAGAGAAGACGGCGGCCGGCTGGGACTGATTGAAGAGGATGATCCTTTTCAGCCGCAAGAGCTGATGGAGACCGTGCTGGAGCTGAGCAGCGGCGATATCGCAGGACCGATTGCGCTGGAGGACGGCTTTGGTATTGTATATGTCAAAAGAATTCTCGTGCCGGCAGCGCCAGATCCGAAGCTCACTCGTGAGACCGTCCGCAGACAGCTGGCTCTGGAGCGTTCCGAATCCTTAAGTCAGCTGGAGCAGCGGCTCCGCAGCAAATATGAAGCCCGGATGCTGGCAGGGGCGTCGCCCGCGCCATTCCGGCAACCGTAAAACAGGCCTTTGCAGCTTATTTCTCCGGCTGCCAAGGCCTGTTTCGTATGGAGACTTCCTGTGATTTTAGGTTGTTGACACAGGACAGAATCGTTGATAATATGGAGTTACAAAACCTAGCGTTTTACTCGGATATTAATGAAATTATTCATGCAATAAATAAAGATACGAATGCAGTGGAATATATCATACAGGGAGGCAGTTACCATGGCTAAAGTCGTTAATAACGTAACGGAATTGATCGGAGGAACACCGCTGGTTCGCTTGAACCGTCTGGTGGAGGAAGGCAGCGCAGAGATTTATCTGAAGCTGGAATACCAGAATCCCGGCTCCAGCGTCAAGGACCGGATCGCGGTCAGCATCGTGGAAGAAGCCGAGAAGGAAGGCAAGCTGAAGGCGGGCGACACCATTGTTGAGGCAACGAGCGGCAACACAGGGATCGGCATTGCGATGGTTGCGGCAGCCAAGGGCTACAGAGCGGTTATTGTAATGCCGGAAACGATGAGCCTGGAGCGTCGTAACCTGCTGCGTGCTTACGGCGCAGAGCTGGTGCTGACACCTGGATCTGAAGGCATGAACGGCGCGGTGAAGAAGGCCGAGGAGCTGGTTCGCAGCAATCCTTCCTACTTCATGGCAGAGCAGTTCCGCAATCAGGCGAACGTGAAGATTCACCGTGAAACGACAGGGCCGGAAATTGTGGAGGCGATTCAATCCGTGGGCGGCAGTCTGGATGCATTCGTAGCCGGCATCGGCACGGGCGGAACGATCTCGGGCGCTGGTGAAGTGCTGAAGAACGCGTTCCCGGATGTGAAGATTTACGCAGTAGAGCCAGCAGCATCCCCAATTCTGGCGGGAGGCCAGCCGGGTCCGCATAAGATTCAAGGTATCGGTGCGAACTTCATTCCGGAGATTTTGAACCGTGACATTTACGATGAGATTATCCATGTCGAGAACGATGATGCTTTCGAGACGGCACGCCGTGTTGCCAAAGAAGAAGGCGTACTGGCCGGCATTTCCTCCGGGGCTGCGGTACACGCTGCACTGAAGGTTGCCAAGCAGCTTGGCGAAGGCAAGCGCGTCGTTGTTATTATTCCGAGTAACGGTGAGCGTTACCTGAGCACACCGCTGTATAACTTTGAATCCTAATTGCACTTAAATTTATAGAGAAACAGCCTTCAATGCAGGACGCATTGAAGGCTTTGTTTCTTTCCCGGGGGTTCGGATGGGGCAGCGCCGGAATGGACATTGTATAGAGAACAAGGCGTAAGCTGCTTACTGCGGGGTTTTCAAGCTGGACGGGATGAAGTATACTGACAGGCAACAGACAGCATTTTTCACGGATAGGGAGGAAAGGCATGGAACGAACAACAAAGCTGGCCGAATGGTTAAATTGGGTGGAGGAAGGCTGGACCATGCTGCCTTATTTAGCAGGAGGGAACAAGGTCTATCCCGAGCTGCCAGAAACATGGACCCCGGCCTGGCAGGCCTCCTCTCCCTATTCGTTCGTGCTGGAGAGCGGAAAGAGCGGAAGATACACCTATGTAGGGACAGATCCGGTGTCAGTGCTTACCGGTAAAGGCACGGAAGCGAAGGTGCTGGATCTGCGCACTGGAGAGTCGAAGCCGCTTCACGGCGATCCGCTGCCGCTGCTGGAGCAGTGGATGCGTCCGTACCGGGCACCACGCACTCCCGGTTGGCCGGATTTCCGGGGCGGTTGTGCCGGCTTCCTCGGCTATGATGTCATCCGCTCACTGGAGCAGCTTCCGGTTATTGCCAGCGATGACGCCGGCTTCCCCGATTATTTGTGGATGCGGATGGAGTCGCAGTGGATCTATGATCATCAGGAGCATGCGCTGTACTGCGCTGTTCATATCCCATGGAAGCCGGATGAGGGAAGCAAGGACAGCTTAAACGGGGACAGTCTGCAGCCAGCAGAACACCCCGCGGGATTCCCGTTAACTGCGGAGGATAAGATGAAGCTGCAGCTTCTATATGAGCAAGCTGAGGCTAAAGCGCAAAGCATGCTTAAGGCCTGGGAGCAGTGGATAACGGGAGATACTCAAGAGCGCTCTGCAGAGCAAGCCCTCACTGCCGCAAGACGTCAAAAAGCAGCGTCACTGCTGGTGCCAGAGGTGGCGGGCTGGGATGCGCTGGAGAGCCCTTTTTCCAAGGAGGCCTTTCAGCAGGCAGTTGAAGATATTCAGGAATATATCCGCAATGGAGATGTATTTCAGGTGAACCTCTCGCTTCGGCGTCACGTGAAGCTTAGGTCTCATCCTTCTCAAGTGTATGAGTGGCTGCGCGTGCTCAATCCTTCACCTTACATGGGCTATTTGAATTCGCCGGGGTTTGCGCTGTCGAGCGCTTCGCCGGAGCTCTTGATCAAGCTGGATGGCGGAAAGGTAACCGCGCGCCCGATTGCCGGTACCCGCCGGAGGGGTGCCACTCCACAAGAGGATGCCGCGATGGAGGCCGAGCTGCTGCAGACGGAGAAGGAACGGGCGGAGCATATCATGCTGGTCGATCTGGAGCGCAATGATATTGGACGTATTGCAGCCTATGGCTCGGTGAAGGTGCCGGAGCTGATGACGATCGAGCGTTATTCGCACGTGATGCATCTGGTTTCTCAAGTGGAGGGACAGCTGGCCGAGGGGAAGCATGCTTATGACGTGATCGCTGCTGCCTTTCCCGGCGGAACGATCACCGGGGCCCCCAAGATCCGCACCATGGAAATTATCGAGGAGCTGGAGCCGGTCACAAGAGGTCCCTACACAGGGTCGATGGGCTGGATCGATTATAATGGAGACATGGAGTTAAATATCATTATACGTACCTTAGCGGTCAAGGACGGAATCGGATATATTCAGGCGGGAGCCGGCATTGTCATTGACTCCGAGCCTTACCGGGAATACCGCGAATGCCATAATAAGGCGAAGGCCTTGATCGCTGCCGTCATGTGCAGTGAAGAAGAGGCTGCAGCCGCAGCTTTAAGATAAGGGGAGATAATCATGATTCTGGTCATTGATAATTACGATTCTTTTACCTATAACCTGGTGCAATATTTGGGAGAGATTGGCGAAGAGGTTCAGGTGTACCGCAATGATGAAATTGATCTTGCCGGTATTGAAAAGCTCGCACCGGATCATATTCTGATCTCGCCGGGGCCGTGCACGCCGAATGAGGCCGGCATTAGCCTGGACGTGATTCAGCATTTTAAGGGCAGCATCCCTATTTTCGGCGTCTGTCTCGGTCATCAGGCGATCGGACAAGCATTTGGCGGCAACGTGATTCGGGCGGAGCGCTTGATGCATGGCAAGACCTCGCCTATTCATCATCATGGCACCTCGGTTTTCCAGGGTCTGAGCAATCCTTTTACTGCGACGAGATATCACTCGCTGCTGGTGGAGAAGGAAAGTCTGCCTGACTGTCTGGAGGTTACAGCCTGGACCGAAGAGGGCGAAATTATGGGGCTGCGGCACAAGGAATATCCGATCGAAGGCGTTCAGTTTCATCCGGAATCCATTATTACGGACCATGGCCATCAAATGCTGCGCAGCTTTCTGCAGAACAAGGCCGGCGCTCAGGCATGAGGCTGGTTGGCCTCAACAGACAAGTGATTCCGGCATCTCAGGCCTCCATCTCGGTGCTCGATCATGGGCTGCTCTACGGGATGGGGCTGTTTGAGACCTTTCGTACTTACGACGGGGTGCCTTTTTTGCTGGACCGGCATTTAAAGCGATTGGAAGAGAGCTGCAGCGTGCTGGGCATTCCGTATACCCAGGATGACAGCACCTTCCGGGACTGGCTGCAGGCTCTGCTTGCCGCTAACGACTTGAAGGATGCTTATGTGCGGTATACGGTAACGGCCGGAGAGGGCGGTCTCGGCTTGCCATCTGGTATGTATGAAGCTCCGCAGGAGCTGCTTCTCGTGAAGCCGCTCCCCGTAATGCCTGACGAAGCGTATCAGAAGGGGAGAGGGCTACAGCTGCTGCATACACCCCGCAATACGCCGGAGACGCCGGTCAGGCTGAAGTCGCTGCACTACATGAACAGCATTATGGCCAAAAAAGAACTGCAAAGTTACCCGGAGGCCGTTGCGCTCCAAGCCGAGGGCTGCATGCTGACCGTAAACCAGGAGCTGGCGGAGGGCATTGTAAGCAATCTGTTTTTTATCCGGGAGGGCCACCTGTATACGCCGGACATCGGCACCGGGATCTTGCCCGGTATTACCCGGGCGGCGGTGCTGGAGCTGGCGCAGCAGCTTTCCATTCCCGTCCATGAAGGCCGTTATGGCTGGGAGGACCTGCTGGAAGCGGATGAGGTGTTTACGACAGGCTCTGTTCAGGAGCTGATGCCGATCACTTCTCTGCTCGCCCAGGGACAGAAAACCGCATTGGTAGGGTCTGGTGTCATGGGTCCGATTACGGGGCAGCTTTTACAGGCCTACCGGCAATGGACCGGGAACAGACAGGAAGGCAGGGGACTTCGAGGATGAGAATCACCGTGTACGAGCAGACATACAAGTGCGGTCAGACCGAGCTGAAGCTGGGCAGTGCTACACTGATCATGGGCATTCTGAATGTTACGCCGGACTCTTTTTCCGATGGGGGCAGGTATCTGGATTCGGGGCGTGCTGTGGAGCATGCACTGAGGCTGGTGGAGGAGGGTGCAGATCTGATTGATATCGGGGGAGAGTCCACGCGTCCGGGACATCAGCCCGTCCGTGCTGAGGAAGAGCTGAGCCGGGTCATTCCGGTGATTGAGGCGATTCATAAAGCAGCGCCGCATATCCCGCTGTCCATCGACACGTACAAGGCGGAGGTAGCGCGGCAGGCGATACAGGCCGGGGCGCACATCATTAATGATGTCTGGGGCTGTAAAAAGGATCCCCAAATGGCAGCCACAGCCGCAGCACTGGACTGCCCGATCATTCTGATGCATAACCGTCAGGATGAGAACTATACAGATCTCATAGAAGATATGAAGAAGGATCTGCTGGAAAGCGTAGATATTGCACTCCAGGCCGGCGTCAATCCCGCCCGGATTCTACTGGATCCCGGTATCGGATTCGCCAAAAATCACAGCCAGAACCTGCAGGTCATGAGTGCGCTGGATGAGCTCGTTCACTTGGGGTATCCCGTGCTGCTGGCTACCTCGCGCAAGCGATTTATCCGCACCGCGCTGAACCTGCCGGTGGAGGATGTCGTCGAGGGAACCGCAGCTACGGTTGCGTTCGGGATCGCGCAGGGCTGTCAGCTGGTTCGGGTGCATGATGTGGCGCAGATGAAACGAACGGTGGCGATGAGTGATGCCATGCTTTACGCTTCACCCTGGTTGACCCGCAGGCTGCCTGCAGGAAGTATTTAGTAACGATCAACGTTCAGGAAGGCGGTATGGATCCATGGATAAGATGAGCCTGCGCAAAATGGAATATTACGCCTATGTCGGCGTATTTGAAGAGGAACGAAAGCTGGGACAGCGCTATTATGTGGACCTGGAGCTGGAGCTGGATTTAAAAGAGGCCGGGCTGCGCGATGACTTGACCCTCACGGTCAATTATGCGGAGGTCCACGAGCTGCTTCTCGGTGTGATGAAAAACAAGCAATTCAAGCTGATCGAGGCTTTAGCGGAGTATATTGCAACCGAAGTGCTCCGCACTTATACTAGTATCGTTGCATTAACCGTTAAAGTAACCAAGCCGCATCCGCCTTTTGATATTCATTTTGAGGGTGTTACCGTAGAGCTGCACCGAACCAGAAAGTGAGACGCCATGATGAATGCACACACTACCTCTGAATGCTCAGAGGCTTATATTGCTTTAGGGGCTAATTTGGGAGATCGGGAACGAACGATGCTGGAGGCGCTAAGGCAGCTGGACAAGCACCCCAGCATTCAGGTCCTCCGCTGCTCCAGTCTGTACGAGACCGAACCGGTAGGATATGTGGATCAGCCGATGTTCTTGAACATGGCCGCCGCCATCTCCACCTCGCTGTCTCCGCTTGAGCTGCTGGCTGTCATGCAGCGTATTGAGAGCCGTCTTGGCCGCAAACGGCTGGTCCATTGGGGCCCGCGCACGGTGGATCTGGATTTGCTGTGGATGACGGGACAGAACATGAACACCCGGGAGCTGATTCTTCCGCATCCGCGGATGCTGGAGAGAGCCTTCGTGCTGATGCCGCTGCGTGACATCGTTCCCGAGGATGAGCCTTCCGGCCTGCATATGACAGTCAAGACAGCGCTTGAGAGCTTGGAAGGAAAGGAAGGAATACAGCTTTGGAAAACATGCAGCTTGCACAGCGGATCCGCGCTTTCCGAAAGTTAAAGGGCCTGACCCAGCAGCAGCTGGCTGCGCAAATTGAGGTTTCACTTGCCGTGCTCGGAGCTGTGGAGCGGGGAAATCGGCGGGCTGACGAAGCTCTGCTTTCCCGAATTGCAGATGCTCTGGGTATTTCTTTAGACGAACTGACCCTGCGTGGTTGATCATAGAACCATCATTGGAGGAAAGGGGTGAATTTAACTTCACATGCTGAAGATCGGAAAGATTGAGATGAAGAATCAGGTTGTGCTGGCGCCAATGGCCGGTGTATGCAACCCCGCCTTCCGCTTGATTGCGAAGGAGTTTGGCACGGGCCTCGTCTGTGCCGAAATGGTGAGCGGGAAAGCGATCGTTCATGGCAACAAGCGCACCCAGGAGATGCTGTTTGTGGATGAGCGGGAGAAGCCGCTGAGCCTGCAGATTGTTGGCGGTGACCGTCCGTCTCTGGTGGAGGCGGCGAAGGTCGTGGACAAAGAGACTAATGCGGATATCATCGACATTAACATGGGCTGTCCGGCACCTAAGGTCACCAAAATGGACGCCGGCGCCCGCTGGCTCCTGGACTCCAACAAAATCTATGAAATGGTAGCTGCAGTGGTAGACGCTGTCGATAAGCCGGTAACGGTTAAGATGCGGACTGGCTGGGACAGCGAGCATATTTTTGCGGTCGAAAATGCACAGGCTGTGGAGCGTGCCGGCGGACAGGCGGTCAGTGTTCATGGACGCACCCGTGAGCAGCAGTATACAGGCCGGGCGGACTGGAGCATCATTAAGCAGGTGAAGGAATCCGTCTCGATCCCGGTGATTGGCAACGGGGATGTAGTGACCCCGGAGGATGCCCGGCGCATGCTGGATGAAACCGGCTGTGACGGCGTTATGATTGGTCGGGGCGCTTTGGGTAATCCCTGGATGCTGTACCGCACGATCCAATACCTTCACCACGGAGAGCTGCTGGATGACCCGTCGCCGCAAGAGAAGATCAAGATTGCTACCCTGCACATGGATCGCTTGATTGCGCTCCGGGGTGAAGAAGCAGCAGTACGGGAAATGCGGAAGCATCTGTCCTGGTACCTGAAGGGCTTGAAGGGCTCCGCCCGGATCAAGGATAGGATTATGGAAGGAACCCGACGGGATCAGATGGTTGAGCTGCTAAACACGTATGTGGACCAGCTGGAGGAATGCGCCGCAGGGGAGAGCATCTATCCCCAGACGATACCCGCTGGGTAGCGTTTTCAAAACCTGCCGGTGTGCACATTGACTTTTTGAAATGGTTCCCATATAATTTCTCAGTATAATTTGCCGGAGCATCCGACAGACATCAGGGGGTTCTGATCCTCGGAGATTTGCATATAGTAGGGCATGATTTAAACTTTTTACATGACAGGAGAATCGGTTGAGATGAGCGATAAGGAAGTCATTCTTACACAGGATGGTCTGAAAAAGCTGGAAGATGAGCTCGAGAATCTGAAATCCGTTAAACGGCGCGAAGTTGCAGAGCGGATCAAGGTTGCCATCGGTTATGGCGACATCAGTGAAAATTCCGAGTATGAAGATGCCAAGAATGAACAAGCTTTTATAGAAGGCCGTATTATCACTTTGGAAAAAATGCTCCGTAATGCCCGCATCATCAATAACGAGGATATTAGCACAGACGCGGTTGGCGTGGGCAACACGGTCATTGTGGAGGATATGGAGTTTGGGGATACGATGGAATACACCATCGTCGGCACTGCAGAATCCGACCCATTGAACAACAAGATTTCCAACGAAAGCCCGGTAGGCAAGGCGATTATCGGCAAAGCAAAAGGCTCGGTGGTTGATGTCAACGTACCAGCCGGCGTCATTAAATATAAAATTGTAGACATTAAGAAGTAAGTTAGATCAGCATGCGCGGAAAGCTTCCTTTCGGGGAGCTTTTTTCGCTATGATAGCACCATCAGCCCAATGAGGCGGACAGGCTGCCGGCATTCCACCGGGAAGCGAGAATGAAGGAGATGAGCGTTACGATGACGGAAGAAAATCATCAACAAGAGCAGGGACAAGAGCAGGAGCTCAGTGAGCTGCTGCAGATCCGGCGTGCGAAGCTGGACGAGCTGCGCAAGCTCGGCATAGACCCGTTTGGGGGAAAATACGAAAGAACTCACCAGGCGGGAGAGCTGATGGAGGCTTACGATGATCTCAGCAAGGAGGAGCTTGAGGAGAAGCAGGTTGAGGTGAACCTGGCTGGCCGGATTATGGCAAAACGGGGTATGGGCAAGGCTTCCTTTGCGCATATTCAGGACTTGAGCGGCCGTATCCAGATTTATGTGCGCCAGGATACCGTTCCAGCGGATAAGTATGAAGCATTCAGTATTTTGGATTTGGGTGACATTATCGGGATCAGCGGGACGCTGTTTAAGACAAAAACCGGTGAAACCACGGTAAAGGTACACAATCTGGAGGTACTGTCGAAATCGCTCTATCCGCTGCCGGAGAAATTCCATGGCTTGAAGGATGTAGAGCTGCGCTACCGTCAGCGTTACGTGGATCTGATCATTAACCCGGAGGTTCAAAAGACCTTCATTACGCGTTCCCGTATTATCCAGTCCATGCGCCGCTACCTGGATTCGCACGGATATCTGGAAGTGGAGACACCAACCCTGCATACGATTGCCGGCGGTGCCGCAGCACGTCCATTTATTACGCATCATAATGCGCTGGATATGGAGCTGTACATGCGAATCGCGATCGAGCTTCATTTGAAGCGTCTTATTGTCGGCGGCCTCGAAAAAGTGTACGAAATTGGCCGGGTATACCGCAATGAGGGCATTTCAACACGCCATAACCCGGAATTTACAATGATTGAGCTGTATGAAGCTTATGCGGATTACAAGGATATTATGGCACTGACAGAAAATCTGATCGCGCACATTGCGCAGGAAGTGCTGGGAACCCAGGTTGTGGAATATCAAGGCCAACAGGTTGACCTCAAGCCGGAATGGCGCCGCGTTTCCATGGTCGATGCCGTTAAGGAAGTGACTGGAGTCGACTTCGGCGTGCAGATGACCAATGAGGAAGCTCATGCCTTGGCCAAGGAGCATAAGGTGCCTGTCGAGAAGCATATGACCTTCGGTCATATTCTGAACGCGTTCTTTGAGCAGTTTGTAGAAGAGACGCTCATTCAGCCGACGTTTGTAACCGGACATCCGGTTGAAATTTCGCCGCTGGCCAAGAAAAACGATCAGGATCCGCGCTTTACCGACCGTTTCGAGCTGTTCATTGTCGCGCGTGAGCATGCCAATGCCTTCTCGGAGCTCAACGATCCAATCGATCAGCGCCAGCGCTTTGAGTCCCAGCTGAAGGAACGCGAGCAGGGTAATGATGAAGCCCATGAGATGGACGAGGATTTCCTGCGTGCGCTGGAGTACGGCATGCCGCCAACAGGAGGACTCGGCATCGGGATTGACCGCTTGATTATGCTGCTGACCAACGCCCCGTCGATCCGCGATGTGCTGCTCTTCCCGCATATGCGTCACCGGGCGCTGGACTAAGCGAGATACATGCTGCATAGAGCCTCCGGCCATCTGGCTGGAGCAATGAACATATCTAAAAGGACCCTTCCGCGTTATGGCAACGTGAGAGGGTCCTTTTTTACATGCATGGGATGCAGACTACGGCTGCTTGGGATCACGGCCTGACAGGCATGCGGCTGCAATCTCAGGCTTGCATATAGAATACAGGTGACGCTTTACCACAGATCGCATGAGATCTGGAGTCAGCTTCTCGGGTCTCATGACAGCATGCATGGCAAGTCCGTCAATCAGTCCGTAAAAGCGCTCTGTCTCCAGTTCCTGATCCAGCTGCAAGGGCGCAAGCTCCTGCTGAACAAGAGCATGGACGATGGTGGAGAACAAACGGCGCATATCCTCGTCCACTTGACTTCGAAGTGAGCCGAGTGTGGGATCCGAGAAGGATTTGACGACAAACGCAAACCATACCTCCATTTCCTGACGAGTTTCTTCCTCCAGCGGCAAAATCTCATCTACCAATAAAGGAGCATCCTTCAAAACATCTCCCGTAAACGATATCCTGCTGATTCGCTCGTTGACCCGCTGCGTGACAAGCTTCATGGCAAAAGCGAACAGCTCCGATTGTGTAGCAAAATAATGCCGCAGCGAGCCTGATGACAGCCCCGCCTCTTCTGCGATGTTGCGGACAGATGCATACTCCAGCCCATGCTGATGGATAACCCTCCACGCCGCGTGGGCTACTTTTTCTTTTTGCGCGTTGTGATCTACGATTTTTGGCATGGATAAAGTATAACATGTTGCTTGTTTATTTCGCACAAGTGTGTTAACTTCTTTTTAAGACGACTGTACTAAAAAAGGAGTGCAAAGCTGTGATTGCCGCCCTCATTGTAGGATGTGAGATTGGATTTTGGGTGCTCGTGGTGGCCGGATTGAGTGCGAGATATCTTTTTGGAAGGAAGAAGCTTGGTGCGTTGCTGCTCGCCGCTACTCCTGTAGTGGATCTCCTGCTGATCACGGTTACTGTTCTGGATTTGAAAAATGGAGCCGAAGCAAAGTGGGTACACGGACTCGCCGCTGTATATATCGGGGTAACGATTGCTTTTGGCCGGAGTATGATCTCTTGGTCGGATCAACGATTTGCTTACCGCTTTGCCGGTGGATCCAAACCGTTACCTAGAGCACGCACTGGAAGGGAGCATGCACGATTGGAACGTGAAGGCTGGCTTCGCCATCTGCTGTCCTGGTGTATTGGCTGTGTCATCCTTGCGGGGATGGTCTGGTATGTCGGAGAACCTGCAAACACGGAAGTATTGATTAGGATGGTGCAGGTGTGGAGTGCTGTGCTTGGCATTGATTTTATGATCAGCTTTAGCTATACCTTGTGGCCGAAGGGAGGGGTGAGAAGATAAACAATGAGTCTGTATATATATACCAATCAAAAAAATCCGCAAAGGGGTTGCATTGTGCTTCAGTGCTATGGTATATTTTATTTCCGGCCGCGAAACGGTGGTTGGATGTCACGGTGAAGAGACACGGCAAGCGAAATGCTTGAAACAAACTTTCGAAAAAAAGTGCTTGCTAAGTTGGAACCAACGTGATATACTATAAAAGTTGCTGAGACGAGAGGTTGTCGAAGCGACAGAAACAGAATTGATCTTTGAAAACTGAACAACGAGTGAGTTAAACCGATCTTGCCTTACGGTGAGATCAACAATGAGATTATGTAATATCGTCAGTTTTGAAATGAGCAATTGAACTCAACTTTCATGGAGAGTTTGATCCTGGCTCAGGACGAACGCTGGCGGCGTGCCTAATACATGCAAGTCGAGCGGACTTGATGAGGAGCTTGCTCCTCTGAAAGTTAGCGGCGGACGGGTGAGTAACACGTAGGCAACCTGCCCTCAAGACTGGGATAACTACCGGAAACGGTAGCTAATACCGGATAATTGATTTCGCTGCATAGTGAGATCTGGAAAGGCGGAGCAATCTGTCACTTGAGGATGGGCCTGCGGCGCATTAGCTAGTTGGTGGGGTAACGGCCTACCAAGGCGACGATGCGTAGCCGA
>NZ_CP040396.1:82500-132500 GCF_005577435.1 Paenibacillus algicola
TCGGAAATTGACAGTCGTGGAGGTAGAGCACTGATTGGGTGCGGGGCCCGCAAGGGTTACCAAGCTCAGTCAAACTCCGAATGCCATAGACTGATTATCCGGGAGTCAGACAGTGAGTGCTAAGATCCATTGTCAAAAGGGAAACAGCCCAGACCATCAGCTAAGGTCCCCAAGTGTGTGTTAAGTGGGAAAGGATGTGGAGTTGCACAGACAACCAGGATGTTGGCTTAGAAGCAGCCACCATTTAAAGAGTGCGTAATAGCTCACTGGTCGAGTGACTCTGCGCCGAAAATGTAACGGGGCTAAACACACCACCGAAGCTATGGCTTGATGCATTGCATCAGGGGTAGGGGAGCGTTGTATGCAGGTTGAAGGTGTACCGGAAGGAGCGCTGGACAGCATACAAGTGAGAATGCCGGTATGAGTAACGAAAAGATCAGTGAGAATCTGATCCGCCGAAAGCCCAAGGTTTCCTGAGGAAGGCTCGTCCGCTCAGGGTAAGTCGGGACCTAAGGCGAGGCCGAAAGGCGTAGTCGAAGGACAACAGGTTGAAATTCCTGTACCACCGTAAACCGTTATGAACGATGGGGTGACGCAGGAGGGTAGTGACGCGGACTGATGGATGTCCGTCTAAGCAGTGAGGCTGGTGTGTAGGCAAATCCGCACACTGTATAAGGCTGGGCTGTGATGGGGAGCGAAAATTACAGTAGCGAAGGTCATGATCTCACACTGCCAAGAAAAGCCTCTAGTCAGGTGAAGGTGCCCGTACCGCAAACCGACACAGGTAGGCGAGAAGAGAATTCTAAGGCGCGCGGAAGAACTCTCGTTAAGGAACTCGGCAAAATGACCCCGTAACTTCGGGAGAAGGGGTGCCCCGGTAGTGTGAATAGCACGAGGGGGCCGCAGTGAAAAGGCCCAAGCGACTGTTTAGCAAAAACACAGGTCTGTGCGAAGCCGTAAGGCGAAGTATACGGGCTGACGCCTGCCCGGTGCTGGAAGGTTAAGGGGAGCGGTTAGGAGCAATCCGAAGCTGTGAACCGAAGCCCCAGTAAACGGCGGCCGTAACTATAACGGTCCTAAGGTAGCGAAATTCCTTGTCAGGTAAATTCTGACCCGCACGAATGGCGTAACGACTTGGGCGCTGTCTCAACGAGAGATCCGGTGAAATTTTAATACCTGTGAAGATGCAGGTTACCCGCGACAAGACGGAAAGACCCCATGGAGCTTTACTGCAGCTTGATATTGGATTTGGGTACGATCTGTACAGGATAGGTGGGAGCCGTTGAAGCAGGAGCGCCAGCTTCTGTGGAGGCGCCGTTGGGATACCACCCTGATCGTATCTAGGTTCTAACTTGGTACCGTGATCCGGTGCGAGGACAGTGTCAGGCGGGCAGTTTGACTGGGGCGGTCGCCTCCTAAAGAGTAACGGAGGCGCCCCAAGGTTCCCTCAGAATGGTTGGAAATCATTCGAAGAGTGCAAAGGCATAAGGGAGCTTGACTGCGAGACCTACACGTCGAGCAGGGACGAAAGTCGGGCTTAGTGATCCGGTGGTACCGCATGGAAGGGCCATCGCTCAACGGATAAAAGCTACCCTGGGGATAACAGGCTTATCTCCCCCAAGAGTCCACATCGACGGGGAGGTTTGGCACCTCGATGTCGGCTCATCGCATCCTGGGGCTGAAGTAGGTCCCAAGGGTTGGGCTGTTCGCCCATTAAAGCGGTACGCGAGCTGGGTTCAGAACGTCGTGAGACAGTTCGGTCCCTATCTGTCGTGGGCGTAGGAAATTTGAGAGGAGCTGTCCTTAGTACGAGAGGACCGGGATGGACGTACCGCTGGTGCACCAGTTGTTCCGCCAGGAGCATGGCTGGGTAGCTACGTACGGAAGGGATAAGCGCTGAAAGCATCTAAGCGTGAAGCCCCCCTCAAGATGAGATTTCCCAGTATGTAAGACCCCTTGAAGACCACGAGGTAGATAGGTTGGAGGTGGAAGTGCAGCAATGCATGGAGCTGACCAATACTAATCGGTCGAGGGCTTATCCTATAAGCTTTACGAAGTAAAGCTAGCTACGAAAGCATCCGCAGAGCTTTGCGGAGTAAAGCTAGCTTCGGAAGCATTACGCTAATGATCAAACTAACAACGCACATTCGTTTCGTATCTAGTTTTCAGGTGATCAAACATCTGAGCACACTGAGGGTGAATATCAAGGTTTGATATTTTCTCGCAGCGATTTTGAAGAGCTGTGCTCCGAAAAATCATGTTTGGTGGTGATGGCGGAAGGGTTCCACGCGTACCCATCCCGAACACGAACGTTAAGCCTTCCAGCGCCGATGGTACTTGGACCGCAGGGTCCCGGGAGAGTAGGACGCCGCCAAGCGAACAACCTATAGAGTCACAATGGATACCCATTGTGACTCTATTTATTTATATAGCATAAAATTTTAGAGGTTCTTGTCCACCCTATAAGGACAGATATACACGGGTTAAGGATTTAAGAGCACGTTAAACGAGGCCGCGTAAAAAGGTAAGCTTGCGCCTTGACAGCCCATATGCCCTTTGCTAAGATTGCAATAATATATTTCTGAAAATCATATGTAAACGCCGTCCCGCGCCGCTCAGACAGCTTGTATGTAGTCCGCAGGAAGACGACAAAAGGAGGAATAACCCGAGTGTGGGAAGATAAATTTAGTAAAGAGGGCTTCACATTTGACGATGTACTGTTGGTTCCTAGAAAATCGGCAGTTCTGCCGAAGGAAGTGGATGTTTCCACAAAATTGAGTGAGTCCGTAAAGCTGAATATCCCTCTGATCAGTGCGGGGATGGATACGGTCACGGAAGCACCTTTGGCCATTGCTATTGCCAGAGAAGGCGGAATCGGCATTATTCATAAAAATATGAGTGTAGAGCAGCAGGCAGAAGAGGTTGACCGTGTGAAACGTTCGGAAAGCGGCGTTATTACTAATCCATTCTCCTTACAGGCAGATCATTTGGTGTCTGACGCGGAGAAGGTAATGTCTAAATTCCGGATTTCCGGTGTTCCAATTGTGGACGAGCAGCATAAGCTGATCGGGATTTTGACAAATCGGGATCTTCGTTTTGTTCATGACTATTCTACTCCAATCAGCGAAGTCATGACTAGCGAGAACCTCGTTACTGCTCCAGTGGGCACGACGCTGACAGATGCAGAAACCATCCTGCAGAAGCATAAAATTGAGAAGCTGCCATTGGTGGATGAGAATAATGTCCTAAAGGGTCTTATTACCATTAAAGATATTGAGAAAGCGATTCAATTCCCTAACGCAGCCAAGGACAAGCAAGGACGCCTTCTGGTCGGCGCAGCGATTGGGATCTCAAAGGATACCTTTGATCGTGCAGAGGCGCTTGTCAAAGCGGGTGTAGACGTTATTACTGTAGACTCTGCCCATGGACATCATATTAACATTATTGAAGCGGTCAGCAAGCTGCGCAAGCTTTACCCGGACCTCACCATCATCGCGGGCAACGTGGCTACAGGAGAAGCTACCCGTGATCTGATCGAAGCCGGTGCATCTGTAGTCAAGGTCGGTATCGGCCCAGGCTCGATCTGTACAACTCGCGTGATCGCCGGGATCGGCGTACCACAGGTTACTGCGGTGTACGATTGCGCCAGCGTCGCTAAAGAATATAATGTTCCGATTATTGCAGACGGCGGCATTAAATACTCCGGAGAAATTACGAAAGCTCTTGCGGCAGGTGCCAGCGCAGTCATGCTGGGCAGCATGTTTGCCGGAACGGAAGAGAGCCCGGGCGAATCCGAGATTTATCAGGGACGACGTTTCAAAGCATACCGCGGTATGGGCTCCATGGCGGCCATGAAGCAAGGCAGTAAAGACCGTTACTTCCAGGACGATGACAAGAAGCTGGTTCCCGAAGGCATCGAGGGCCGTGTTGCTTACAAAGGTCCTTTGGCGGATACTATTCATCAGCTGATTGGCGGACTTCGCTCCGGTATGGGCTATTGCGGGACAGGTAACCTGGAAGAGCTCCGCAACGACACCCAGTTTATCCGGATTACAGGGGCAGGCCTGCGCGAGAGCCATCCACATGATATCCAAATTACGAAGGAAGCACCAAACTACTCCCTGTAAGGGGAAGATTCGGGGCACATTCTCGACTCTAATCATGCTTACAGAGACAAGCCGGTTGAAAGGTATCCGGCTTGTCTTTTTTCTGATAGAATAGAACAAGCAAAAAGAGTGCGAGAGAGGAGTATTACCTTGAAAGAGTCCAAAATGAAAGAGCAAATCTCCTATAAGATGAAACACAACGTAAAGCCTGTAACCAAACGTCCGATCATTCAGAGAACGCTGGCATCGGTCATGTTACTGAATATATTATGCTTCTCGGCTATACCGGCCGCGGCTGCACTAGCTGAACCTGCACCGGCGGCTACAACGACAGAAACGACGGCTAGTCCGGCAGAAACAGCAAAACCCGAGAAGCTTGATAAAGTGGCGGGTGTAGATTCACTGGGCCTGCAGGTCAGATCAGCCGTGCTCATGGAGCCAACTACGGGACAAGTGTTGATGTCTCTTAATTCCGATAATGCGCTCCCTCCGGCAAGCATGACCAAGATGATGACGGAGTATATCGTCCAGCATGAGATCAAGCAGGGCAATCTGACGTGGGACACGATGGTTACGGTGCAGGAGAATGCGTCTTTAAATCAAGGCTCCCGGATATTTTTGGCCCAAGGGGACCAGCATACTGTAGAGGAGCTTTATATTGCGATGGCCGTAGGCTCGGCGAATGACGCGACGGTCGCGCTGGCGGAGTATATTGCTGGCTCTGAAGAAGAGTTTGTAAAGATGATGAACGACTATGCGCAAAAAATGGGGATGGAAACCGCTTATTTTGCCAATGCGACGGGTCTGAGCATCAAGGATATGCCCGAGAAATACCGTCCTGCAGATCCTCGGGAAACGGTGCTGTCCGCTATGGATACAGCCAAGCTCGTAAAGTACATCGTCCAGGAGCATCCGGACTTCTCAAAGTATACAACGATTCAAACGTATCAATTCCGCGAGCGTGATCAGGCGCCAATCGTGAACCTGAACTGGATGCTGGAAGCCAATAAGGACGTGCCGAACTTCCGCGCCTTCGCGTATGAGGGTCTGGACGGTATGAAGACCGGCTTTACGGAAGAGGCTTTGAATACGTTCGCCGGGACGGCCGAGCGTGATGGATTGCGTCTCATTAGTGTCGTAATGGGTGCAGAAACGAAGGCGTCCCGTTTTACAGAAACCCGGAAGGTGCTGGATTACGGCTTTAACAACTTCGAGGTGAAGCAGGTCATTGATGCAGGCTCAACCATTGAAGGCTTCGAAACCATTCCGGTGAGCAAGGGCAAGGAGCAGTCTCTTCCGCTTGCCATCGACAAGTCGGTATCCTTCATGGTGCCAAAGAATTCGGAGGGCAAGAGCTACACCGTGGAAGCGAAGCTGGATAACCCGACGCTGACCGCTCCGGTCCAGAAGGGCACCAAGGTAGGGACAGTGACGTATAGCTATCACATTGATGGCGTAAAGAATATCCAAAAGGCCACTGTCGATCTCATTGCAGCAGAGGAAGCGGAAAAGGCCGGCTGGTTCAAGCTGTTTTTGCGAGCAATTCAGCAATTTTTTGCAGATTTGTTTCAATCCATCAAGAATCTGTTCTAAATCATTGAAATCCCGAGTAAATGGGTTGTATATTTCCCGGGTGTAGAGTAAAATTTGAAGTTAGAATCATACCGTAATTGATGACGGATTAACATATTTTGATATTGATCGGGAGGCTAATTAACATGGAAACGGGAACATCCAGAGTAAAAAGAGGCATGGCAGAAATGCAAAAAGGCGGCGTCATTATGGACGTCATGAACGCAGAACAGGCTAAAGTCGCTGAAGCGGCCGGAGCTACTGCAGTCATGGCGCTGGAGCGCGTGCCTTCCGATATTCGTGCAGCCGGCGGCGTTGCCCGTATGGCAGATCCGACCATTATTGAGGAAGTCATGAAGGTGGTTTCCATTCCTGTTATGGCGAAGGCTCGTATTGGACACTATGTAGAAGCTAAGGTACTGGAGTCTCTGGGTGTAGACTACCTGGACGAGAGTGAAGTGCTTACGCCAGCTGATGAAGTGTTCCATATTGATAAATGGCAGTTCACGGTTCCTTTTGTCTGCGGAGCCAAGGATCTGGGAGAAGCGCTGCGCCGTATTGGTGAAGGAGCTTCCATGCTTCGCACGAAGGGTGAGCCGGGAACCGGCAACATTGTCGAAGCGGTTCGCCATATGCGTCTGATCAACAGCCAGATTCGGAAGGTCCAGAACCTTTCCAAGGACGAGCTGTATGCTGAAGCCAAGAACCTGGGTGTTTCGTATGAGCTGCTGAAAGGGATTCAGGAAACCGGCAAGCTTCCGGTAGTAAACTTTGCAGCCGGCGGTATCGCTACCCCATCTGACGCAGCGTTGATGATGCACCTGGGTGCTGACGGCGTATTCGTCGGCTCCGGTATTTTCAAATCTGACAATCCGGAGAAGTTTGCGCGCGCTATTGTAGAGGCAACGACCCATTTTGAAGATTACAAGCTGATTGCGGAAGTGTCGAAGAACCTGGGCACCCCGATGAAAGGCATCGAAATTTCCAAGCTGACTGCGGCCGAGCGGATGTCGGATCGCGGCTGGTAAGAGAGAAGGAAAGCTTCATGAAGATCGGAGTATTGGCGCTGCAGGGCGCTGTAGCTGAGCACATTCGGAGCATTAATCAGACGGGGGCAGAGGGCGTTCCCGTCAAGAAGGTGGAGCAGCTTGAGGAGCTCGACGGACTGATAATTCCGGGTGGCGAGAGTACAACGATTGGCAAGCTGATGAGAAAATACAGCTTCATCGACCCCATTCGTAATTTCTCAGCACAAGGCAAGCCGATATTTGGAACCTGTGCCGGCTTGATCGTGCTGGCGAAGGACATCGCAGGCGGCGAGGAGCCACATCTCGCGCTGATGGACATTCAGGTGGCACGGAATGCTTTTGGACGGCAGCGGGAGAGCTTTGAAACCGATCTGCCGGTGAAGGGGATGGAGAAGCCGGTGCGGGCAGTGTTCATTCGAGCGCCGCTGATTCTGGAAACCGGCGAGGGCGTAGAGGTGCTGTCCACATATAAGGATGAGATCGTTACAGCTCGTCAGGGCCATTTGCTCGCGGCCTCCTACCACCCGGAGCTGACTGAGGATTACGCACTGCATCAGTACTTTGCCGACATGGTAAAGGACGCTCAGGCTGCGGTAAAGCTATAAATAGGCTAAAATTACAATCTTGGCTCTTTTTAAGGGCCAGGATTGTTGTTTTTTTGGCAAATATTCAATAAAATAAGTAGAATGACGTGGATACGATGTTTTTTTACTTAGGAGGGTTACTGTGTTAGACGTGAAGATATTGCGCAGCGAGTTCGGACGTGTGGAGGAAGCTTTGAAGAACCGCGGCAAATCCCTGGATTTGATCGCTGATTTCCCCAAGCTGGACACACGCCGCAGGGAGCTGCTGCAGGAGAGCGAAACGCTGAAGAACCGACGCAACACGGTGTCCGCCGAGGTTGCCAGGCTGAAGAAGAACCGGGAGAATGCCGATGATCTCATTCTGGAAATGCGAGAGGTGTCGGACCGGATCAAGAGCCTGGATGAAGAGGTCCGGCTCGTTGAAGCTGACATTGCCGAGCTCACGCTCGCTATTCCCAATATACCGCATGAAAGTGTGCCTGTCGGATCTTCTGAAGAGGAGAATGTAGAGCTGCGCCGCTGGTCTGAGCCGAGAAGCTTTGAGTTTACACCGAAGGCGCACTGGGACTTGGCGCAGGAGCTGGGGATCCTGGATTTTGAAGCTGGAGCGAAGGTTACGGGCTCTCGCTTTACGTTCTATAAGGGACTGGGAGCCAGGCTGGAGCGTGCTCTTATTAACCTGATGATGGATCTGCACAGTGATCATGGCTATGAGGAAATGCTACCTCCGTATATCGTGAATCGGGACAGCCTCTACGGTACCGGTCAGCTTCCTAAATTTGAAGAGGACTTGTTTAAGATCAGCGATACGGATTATTATCTGATCCCTACGGCAGAGGTGCCGGTCACGAATTATCACCGTGAAGAAATTCTTAGCTCCGAGGAGCTTCCAAAGAAATATGTCGCTTACAGCTCCTGCTTTCGCTCGGAAGCGGGTGCAGCCGGCCGGGATACCCGGGGTCTGATCCGTCAGCATCAGTTCAATAAAGTCGAGATGGTAAAGGTGGTTCATCCGGATCAATCCTTTGCAGAGCTGGAGAGCATGACGCAGGATGCCGAGCGCGTGCTGCAGCTGCTGGAGCTTCCCTATCGCGTAATGGCTCTGTGTACAGGCGATATGGGCTTTGGATCGATGAAAACCTATGACCTGGAAGTGTGGCTGCCGGAAAGCGGCATGTACCGCGAGATTTCGTCCTGCTCCAACATCGGTGATTTCCAGGCTCGCCGTGCCAACATCCGGTTCCGTCCGGAAGCGAAGGCAAAGCCAGAGTTTGTGCACACGCTGAACGGTTCCGGACTGGCCGTTGGCAGAACGGTCGCAGCCATTCTGGAGAATTATCAGCAGGAGGATGGCACCATCGTGATTCCTGAGGCATTAAGACCTTATATGGGCAACCGGAGCGTGATCGGCGGCGAAGGAAAGTAGAATTAAGTTGATTTAAAGGATCTGTGTGTGATACAATAATTAATGCACGTGATTAATTGTTGTATCTTTTTGGAGAGGTACCGAAGCGGTCATAACGGGGCGGTCTTGAAAACCGTTAGGGGGCAACTCCACATGGGTTCGAATCCCATCCTCTCCGCCATACATACTTAAATCTTTGTCGCAGGGATTTGCGGCAATTATGACGGAAACGCAATTGACTGTTAACAGCGGTCGGGTGCGTTTTTTTGTGTTTGTGACCGTTAGCCATGTATTAACACAAGTAAACCTTTTCGTTATGAGTTCCCTTGTATCCTGACGAACATCGGTACTTACGGTATCACTCTGCACCGTTAGAGTACATTCTCTTGTCTTCTTGAATCCAAGCAATTCGTTCAGATCTACTTGTAGGGTAATGGATGTCTAAATCAGAGTGTTCTGCTAAGAAATGAATACCTTTGATTGTGAGCTTTGTTTGTTTTAACGAGAAAAAATCTCCAACAATTAAAATGTTCTCTAGATAGCCTTTCTTCTCTAAAAGTTTAACCATCCTGATAAATTCATGGTCCTCAAGTCCATAATCCTTAGCCTCTGGGGTAAATTCATTGTTGTGAATTTCTTTTAAAATAGAATATCCTACTCTCAATTTATCATCTCCATATGAGTACTAACTAAACAGATATGCCTCATACCAATACGTTATCAACACAACAGGTCATTGAAATAGCTGTTTTAAACAGTGAACGCTATTCCTTTATTTTACGACATCAGCGATTCGTATGATAGAAGTCATATCGTGAATGGCGTGTCTTCAGCTAACGCATCGGCTGCTGGTTAGGGCAAGTTGCGTTTTTTTGTATATATTACATGTCATAAAAAAGGGTTCGTCGCCGCACCTTAAGGATCAGGGGGGTGTAGCAAACATGAACTCAGAGCTGAATGTAGGACAAGAGGTGCTGGTTGGTGCATGGCAGGAGCGTCTGCCAACCATTCTGAAGCCAGGCGACCGGGCACAGGTAGCGGCCGATCTGGCGAATCCGCAGGGACTGCGTATTCACATTGAAGCGGCGGGCAGGCAGGATTATTCATTTGATTTTGAGTGCCGTTATGTGGATTCACGGGAGGTTCAGGTCAAGCTGGTAGACGTGGAGCGCGCAGGTGTGGTGGTGGATGAGCGAAATGAGAATGTGCAAGGCATGGCAGGCGATTATACCCGGCACATCCATGAATGCGCTCAAGCACTGCAGCAGATCACGCATCCGTAATCGGCTGTGCTGCTGCAATCTGTATACAGATGCAGTCATCTCAGAAGCGTACTAAACGCTTTGAAAAGGAGGCCTTTCCATGAGCAAGCCAAAAGCGATTCCTGTGCCAGAGGCGCAAGAGCCTCGCAGACAGCGTAAGGATAATGACCATGGCGGCAATCAAGAGCCGAATACAGGCTCACATCGTGCAAAAATTGCGAAGCAATCGGGTCATTTTAACCCGGAAGGCTAGCACGCTTCATTAAACCGTGAATGGAAGCTTCCGCACAGGCGGAGGCTTTTTTCATGGAAAACGCTATTTGTGAAATGAAAATGAATGTACATAAAACTTTTTGAAAGGTTAAAACGTCTATAACAATAGGGATGTAAAATATTCATAAAGACGAAACTTCCTCCAGCCTTCTCCGTAGAAGAGGAGCATGAAGTAAGACTCGAACAAAGATATCGGAAGCCTTGGGATTCAACCAGTGTTAGAATGCAGTGCTAATGAGATAGGATCATGCACATCGGTATAGCACGGGGATTGGTCATGTCACGGAATGGGCAGCATCATTTACAAAAATGTAATAAAGTGTTTCTCATTTCGTGTAAATGGTTTATGATGAAAGGGTCGGTTATTTTTTCGAGGTAATTTTTGGTTTGGAAGAACCGAGGGGAGCGAAACGAATGAACAGAAAGTTTATGTCACTTATGCTGGCCGTGCTGATGGTGATGACAGTGGTACTCGCCGGCTGTGCAAAGAACGAAGAGCCGAAGGCGGCGATGACTAAGGCAGCACAGCAAGCGATGAGCATGGAATCTTATGAAATGAAGAGCAGCTTCATCATTGAAGATCTGCAGATGAACGTAGGCATGGTTGAGGATGACCCGACGATGACGCAAGCGATGACGATGCTGAAGAATGCCGAGCTCACGTTGAGCGGAGTATATCAGGCAGAACCGCAGCAAACGGAAATGCGTATGGGCATTAATCTTAAGGGTGACTTGGCGATGACCTTCAATGTTGATATGGTCATGACCACAGATATGCTGTATGTCAAGGTTCCGAACATTCCAACAATGCCTCTTCCGGAGGATCTGGTTGGGAAGTACCTGGCGATTGACTTGAAGGAGCTGGCGGAAGAAGCGGGTGAAGAGTTTGATCCTGCGATGCTGGATACCGAGAAGAATCAGAAATTCGCAACAGAAGTGATGAACGCGCTGCTTAGCGAATATGACCAAGAGAAGTATTTCAAGGAAGTAGCCGTGAAGGATGCCAATCTGCCAGAAGGTGTAGAAGCGAAGCAAGTGGTACAATTCTTCGTCACCAATGACAATATCAAGGAAGCCATTGATACCCTGGTGAACCAGGCTGCTCCGAAGATTCTAGACATTGCCGCTAAGGAAGAGTACCGCACATTGCTGGGCCTGACGCAAGAAGATATTGATATCGCTAAAGAAGAATTGAACAACGTCGATCAAGGCGAGTTCGAGGAAGCTATGACAGAGATGCAGCAATATCTGAAGATCAATAATTTCAACATCAACACAGCAGTGAATAAGGATGACTTCCCGGTGTATCAAGACATGGCGATGAATGTTGAGATCACGGAGCCGGAAACGGATGAGTCCATGAAGATTGCTGTGAAGGGCAGCACACAGTACAGCAAGATCAACGAGCCACAGACCTTTGTTGTGGGCATTCCAGAAGGTGATAATGTAGTCACACTGGATGAGCTGGAGCAAATGGGCTGGTAATCTTTATCTTCAATACGAAATCATAAATGTATAGATGTACCGACAAGAAAGACCAGGCCGCTATGGCCTGGTCTTTCTCTACGAGAGAAGTGAGGTATCTGCGCGGCAGCACAGCACTTAAGGAAGCGGGGGAGCATCCTTCCGGCCGCGCAGCTTGCGAAAAAACTGTGTGAGCAGGGACGCACATTCCGGCTGGAGAACCCCGTGGATCACCTCCGTGCGATGATTGAAGCGTGGCTCTTGAAGGAGATTCATGAGCGTCCCGGCACATCCGGCTTTTGGATCGGTCGTACCGTAGATCACCATGGGTACGCGCGA
Organism: Paenibacillus algicola; assembly: GCF_005577435.1. NCBI lineage: Bacteria > Bacillati > Bacillota > Bacilli > Caryophanales > Paenibacillaceae > Paenibacillus > Paenibacillus algicola. The sequence continues at coordinate 94,534 of NZ_CP040396.1, forward strand.
TTGTACAATGGCTCCGGCACACATGGGACAAGGCTCCAGAGTCACATAGAGACGACAATCCAACAGTCTCCAGGCCTGCAGCTGGCGGCTCGCTTCGCGGATGGCGATAATCTCTGCGTGCGCTGTACCATCAAAGGTCGATTCGCGGAGATTGTAGCCGCGTCCGATGATTTCCCCGTGCCGGACGATCACCGCACCGATTGGAACTTCTCCCAAAGCCTCGGCTTTCTGGGCTTCCAAGATCGCTTCGCGCATCCAGTGCTCATGCTCGTCTTGATCCACAGTAGAGGAAGGGTCATTAGACAATAACAAGGTGGATAGTCCTCCTTCATCTTTAAAATAACAGCTTGTTCTACGAACATTCATTCGGTTGTTAACATGGTGTGGACATATTTGTGGATAAGTTTCGGCTTATGCACAGACTTATACACATTTTCCACAGAAAGCTTGTGTGATTGTTAGCAATCTGTGGACAAGCTTGGCAAGCGAAAATTCTGCAGATGAACTCTTTTTATTCTAGAGAATGGCTGTAAGAAGTGCAATATATGTCTAAACCACGAAATGAATGAGCAGCAGCAGCAGCATGAGCTGAAATTCCTTTCCAAACCGTAAGTCAGAAGTTATCATAAAAGTGACAGGCTGTGGAAATTTGTACCTGAGACCTGAGTTTCTCCGAGAGAGTAGGTGTCATCTCTTTTGTCTATAAAAACAAAGCTTTCCTCCATCATCACCGTATCAGTTCTGTTCATTCTGCTTCTGAATATTACCTTGAGCTTCTATACAACACAGGAGAATCTGCGTAAAGACAGCGAGGCCAAAATGGTCATTGCCGCGACTCAGATTGCCATTACGGTAGAGCAGACGGAGTACAGCACGAAATACGTTGAGGGTGTATACAGTGATCTGCTTCGGAAGGCCTCCATACTAGCAGCGGAACGGCTGGATCCGGACATCCAGAACATTTCGAATGGCGATTTGGTCCGTGTGGCTGAAGAGGTGGGCGTTCATCATTTATCTCTGCTTGTCAAGACGGAGGATGATATTGTCGTAGAGCGCTCCTCAGATCCGAAAGAGCTGGGCTTATCTACAAAAAACTGGGGTTACTGGCATACAGCACTGCAGGAGCTGTTTCAGTACACGCAGGTGCGGACGGTGGATCAGGGGCAGACTGCCAATCATTTCTGGTCGGGACCTTTTGAGTTCTCCTCCTCCAGTCCCGAGACAACAGCCAAATGGGGCAATTACTATGATGGCAAGCGCAACTATATTATAAATCCTTATTTTCGGGGTGTGGATATCAAGGACTTCTCCAACATTTCCAGCCCGGACCGGGTTGTGGACCGCACCATCGCAGCAAGCCAGCATATTTTAGAAATTACCGGCATTAACCCACAGACGTTCGGTGGTTCGACAATGGAGGAGGATGGTACAGACTCCGTTCATTTCAAGCTGGATAGTCGCCCCATCAAATTTGGCAGCTATCAATACGGGGCGCTGGCGTCGGATCGCGCTGCGGTCAGGAAGGCGCAGAGCTCAGGCAATAGTGTCGTATTTGTCAGTACGATCGAGGGCAAAAAGGTGATGAAAAGCTTTATCCCCATTCAAATCCAGGACGCACCATCCTATGTTATTAGTGTGGTCATGGATTATGAAGTCATTTCGTCCGTCATTCGCGAGCAGATGATCAGCCTGGTGGCGATCTCGCTCGTGCTCCTGGAGATTGTCGTCATTGGCAGCTATATCGTGGCCGCATATTTCACGAAGCCGATCAAAGCGATTCTGGCGACGGTGAATGAGGTGGCTGATGGCAACTTTGAACGGCGGCTAGAAGTGGCAAGCCGGGACGAGCTCGGCAGACTTTCGGGACGGATTAATACCATGACCCGTAATCTGGGCCACTATACCCGCCAGCTGGAGCAAATGATTGATGAGAACCAATCGGTTAAGGAATATCTGGAGTCGGTCATTAACCAGACTGCAGATGCGATTCACACGACAGATCAGGCAGGCCGCATTCTCAGTGTAAACAAAGCCTTTGAGCAGCTTTACGGCTGGGAGGCGGAGGAGGCAGTCGGCCGGCGGCTGCCCATGGTGCCTGAGCAACTGCGAGAGGAAGAGGAGGAGCATCAGCGGCGCCTGCTAAATGGAGAAGCGCTGGCACCGATTGAAACGGTCCGCAGGCGCAAGGATGGCAGTCAGATTGAGGTCAGCGTCAGCACCTCTCCAATCCGGGATGAAGCGGGGCAAATCACGGCACTGGTTAGTGTGTCGAGGGATGTCACAGAGCGGAACCGGATGGAAGAGCTATTACGGCAATCGGAGAAGCTGACGACCGTCGGACAGCTTGCTGCCGGCGTGGCGCATGAGATTCGCAATCCGTTGACGACGCTGAAGGGCTTCTTGCAGCTGCAGCAGCAAACCAAGAAGCATGATCCCAAGCATATTGATCTAATGCTGTCGGAGCTGGAGCGGATCAACCTGATCGTGAGTGAATTTCTCATTTTGGCCAAGCCTCAAGCCGTCCATTATCAAAAAAAGGCGCTCCGTTATATAATTAAAGATGTGCTGTCGCTTCTGGAAACCCAAGCCCATCTCTATGGGGTTATGTTTACGCTGAAGAAAATGGACCAGGAAATGCTCGTATATTGTGAAGAGAATCAGCTGAAGCAGGTATTTATCAATGTATTGAAAAATGCAGTAGAGGCGATGCCGGACGGCGGAACCGTGGAAATTGAAATTGCCAAGCATGCACAGAATCAAGTGGCTGTGACCATTTCTGATCACGGTATCGGCATTCCGGAGAAGCTGCTTCCGCATATTGGCGAGCCATTTATTACGAACAAGGAAACAGGCACGGGGCTGGGTTTAATGGTCAGTCAGCGCATTATTCAATCGCATCAGGGTACGCTGGACATTAACAGCCAGGAAGGAATCGGTACTACTGTGACCATTCGGCTTCCGGCTGTTCCCGAAGGAACCGAAGAAGAAACCAGCTAAAATGGAGAGGATACAACCTTGAGAATAAACAAATTTATTAGCGAGACCGGATACTGCTCCCGCCGGGAGGCAGACAAGCTGGTCGAGAGCGGACAGGTCACGATTAACGGAGTAAAGGCAGTCTTGGGCAGCCAGGCGGAGGAAGGCGATGACGTTCGTATCTCCGGACGACGGCTTCTGGACAAGAAGGAGAAGCATGTATATATTGCCTTGAATAAGCCAACGGGCATTACGAGTACGACCGAGCAGCATATCAAAGGTAATATTGTTGATTTTGTCGGTCATTCAGAGCGAATCTTTCCCATCGGACGGCTGGATAAGGACTCCGAAGGATTAATTCTGCTGACCAGCGACGGTGATATTGTTAACAAGATTTTACGTTCGGAAGGCAAGCATGAGAAGGAATATGTTGTTACCGTGGATCGGCCGATTACAGAGTCATTCCTCAAGGGCATGTCGAGCGGTGTACGCATTCTGGGTGAGATGACACTGCCCTGCACGGTGACAAGAATGACGGAGCGGACCTTCCGGATTATTCTGACTGAAGGCAAGAACCGCCAGATCCGGCGCATGTGCAGTGCTTTCGGCTATGAAGTCAGAAAGCTGCAGCGCATCCGCATTATGAATATTGAATTGGGCAGCCAGAAAACCGGCAGCTGGCGGGATCTGACCGGTGAAGAGAAGTCAGAGCTGGGACGGCTGCTGAACTATTCACTGAGCTGAGAACGCTGCTTCCCGTATACATGAACGCGATATCGCCAAAAGGGGCGATCGGCATTGTAATGTGCCGGTCGCCCCTTTTATCAATTATACCTGGAATTATTTCTCGTCCTTCGTATTCGTTACATTAATATAAGCGTTATTATCTTGATATTTCCGGATAATGGACACCTCAACGCGTCGGTTCTTCGCACGGCCCGCTGATGTATCGTTGGTCGCAATCGGATGGTACTCCCCGTAGCCAATCGGCATGAAGCGCTTAGGGTCCAGCGATTTATTAAGCAGCAGGATCTTCATGAACTGCAGGGCGCGGTCCGAGCTCAAGTCCCAGTTGGAAGGGTACTTGGCGCTGTTCATCGGGACGTTGTCCGTATGACCGGACACGATAATATCGTAGGCCGGAACCTGCTGCAGCATTTTTGAAATTTCCTCGGCCAGCTTGCGGGAATCTGTTTTAATGACCGCTTCACCGGAAGCGAACAACGCGTTGTCACGAATCGTGATCATGAGCTGGGAATGGTTCAGTTTGGTGCTAAGCTCGGTCGTCAAGCCGTTGTCTTTGATGTATTTATCCAGCTGCTGCTTCAGCTTCTCCAGCTCTTCCTGTTCCTTCTTCATGAGCGCTTCGCGGGCAGCCTGCTCGGTAGGCTTGGGCGCCTCTGTTTTGACATTGGTGACTGCGTTAAACTTGCCTACATCTGCAGGCTCCTGGCTCGGCTTCGTATTATTGTACTCCAGCACGCTGGCGCCGCCGTTCAGGACCGAGCTGAAGGCCTCGCTCATCTCCTGAAACTTCTTGGCATCGGAGGCACTCATGGCGTAAAGCACGAGGAACAACGCAAGCAGCAGTGTAAGAAGATCGGCGTAAGGCAGCAGCCAGGATTCATCGGCATGCTCTTCATGGGGCTCATGCCTAGTCTTTTTGCTCACCAGCCCCCGCCTCCTTTTCGCTCATTTGCAGACGCTCCGTCGGAGTCAGGAACACAGACAGCTTCTGATTGATCGCGATAGTGGATACGCCGGATTGAATGGACAGCAGTCCTTCAACCATCATCATGCGGATTTCGACCTCCCGCTTGGACATGCGCTTAAGCTTGTTGGCCAGCGGGTGACAAATAACATAACCGGTAAAAATACCGAGCAGGGTTGCAATAAATGCAGCACCGATGGCGTGGGCCAGCTCGTTCATATCGCTCATATCCGACAGCGCGGCAATCAGGCCGATAACGGCTCCTAATACCCCGAGCGAAGGCGCGTACATGCCCGCCTGTGAAAAGATCAGAGCCCCCGAACGGTGGCGCTCTTCGGTTGCATGAATATCCTCCATCAGCACATCGCTGACAAATTCCTGATCGTTGCCGTCAATAATCATCCGCATTCCATTGCGGAGGAAGGCATCGTCTATTTCTTCCACCTTCGCTTCCAGAGCAAGCAGGCCTTCGCGGCGGGTGATGGAAGCCCAGTCCATGAACGTGGAGATCAGCTCGGCCTTATCCATCAGATTCTGCTTGGAGAAGGTCATCTTGACCAGCTTGGGGAACTTCTTCAGCTCGGCCATCGGGAAGCCGATAAAAATGGTTGCTGCCGTTCCTCCAAAAATAATAAGGTAGGCTGCCGGGTTCACCAGTGACGTAACGGGGGCACCTTTCAAAAACATACCGACGATTACGGACAGAAAACCCAAAACTAAGCCTATGACTGTTGCGATTTCCATAGCACACCTCATCCATGAGAAAATAAGTAACGAATCCATTCGTTTACCCGCTGGCCGCCTCTTTATAAGGGGTGGCATGGGTACTACCCTATTTATCGTCAGGAAGGGCTTTTTTTTTTAGCGGTATTTTCCGGTATAATAGAGACAGGGGAAAACTAAGTGCATGATGAGGGCTTATCAAAGGAGTGAACAGTCAATGGGTGTGAAGCATGGTAGAGATTACGGTGAGATTCTTGCTGACTTTACGGTATCGGTCGGACGCATTCCGGACAGCTATGTTTTTTTTGAAATGGATCTGAGCGATTGGGAGCATTTGAACACGACCGAGCAGAATGAGGTCCATGAGGCCTTGGCAGAGGATTTATTTTATGCGCTGGGTACGGAGCCGGTAATCCCGGTAGGAAGCGGAGTCGTTATCCACGATCCGAAGCAGCATCGCATCAATGTACTGATTGGTGAGGAAGAGCTGGATGTGGTCTCGCTAATCTGAGGAGAGCTTGCTGGAATAGGAATTACGGGGGAGGAAGATAAGCATGCTGTACACACAGCAGGAGGTAGAAGCCCATCTGGAGAAGCTGGAGGGATGGGAGCTGGAGCAGGGGCGGTGGATTATAAGAAAATATACGTTCCCTTCCTTTATGAAAGGCATTGCCTTTGTGGATGAGGTAGCAGCGATCTCGGAGGCGTTTGACCACCATCCTTATATCACCATTGATTTCAAGACGGTTACGCTGCGGCTGACCTCCTGGAATGAGGGTGGTATTACCGCACTCGATATTAAAGAGGCACAGCAGTTTAACGAGGTATACGAGAAAAGAAGGTCCGCAGAGAACGGATAACGAGGGTCCATGGGGAAGATCCAATCACCACCTATACATTAAAAAAACACGCTTGGGTCTGCATGAGACCAAGCGTGTTTCGTGTGAAGCTATTATTTCTTCTCGGCGAGGTACATCGCCACATTAGCAATTTCCTCTTCCGACAGCGAATCCTTGAAAGCAGGCATGCCTGGTGGGCGGCCTTTAGAAATCACAGTGAAGAGGGCTTCAGCATCCAGCTTAGCGCCTACCTGATTCAGAGCCGGGCCTGCACCGCCTTGAAGCTGGTCTCCATGACAGGTAATACAGCTGCTCTTCAGTACGGCTTCAGCGTCTGCTGCAACCATAGTAACCTCCGGCATGGTCGGCTTCGCTTCTTCTGCAGCCTCTTCTTTACCTGGAAGCGTGAACAACAATACAAGAGCCAACGCGCATGAGAAGAAGAAAATGCCGCTCATGATCCATTTCTGCATCGTCAAATCGTCCTTTCCTATGTATGTGCATGTATTCCTATTATAGACGATCCTGTCGGGACAGCAAAGCAGTTGTGACAAAAAAAGCACAGACATGCTCATCTGAAAGCTATAATATCACAGAATCGTGACAAAATGCAGTCTTTAGCCCGGCACATATTCCATACAATAAAACTCGGCCATCCCGGAAGGCGTAAGCTTCTCATAAGAATCCGTAATGCCAAAGCCGGCCTTGCGGTAGGTGCGGATCGCGCGCTCGTTCCAGGCCAGAACCTCCAGATCTAAGGGGCCGCTTGGATAACGGCGCTTGGCCTCGTCTACAATGGCCTCCACAAATCGCTTACCCATTCCATGTCCGCACCAATCAGGGCGCATCCCGAGACCGATGCGAATGACCCGGTCCAAGGGAAATAGCTGTGCGAACCCCCATAGTCTGTCCTGCTCATCCACTACAGAAAGATACTGCTCCTCCCGAATGAGGGGATCGCCGAATTCCACGCCAAGCTGAACCATTTGCTCCCACGGGAGCCAGCCATAAATATTGTAGGGCTCTGGATAACGCCAGCTGCATACGTCGATTGCATGCTCAAAGGTCATGGGAACTGCTCGAAATAAAGGGTATGAGTCAATCATGGGAGGCACCTCACGGCAAAGGGTTGTTTACGCTTTGAAAATATACAACATATTATTTTCCAAAATGTGTTTCATACTCAGGGATACGGGTATTAAAGCAGTAAGACGCACGAGAAGATAAAAAGTTGTGGCTTTTACATATTTTTTTGTAAAATGAAAAACCTTTTGCCTTCTTCCTGCGTTATAGAAGTATAGCACAAACAAAAGCCCCGAAGAGATGTTGGCGCATCTGCTTCGAGGCAAGTCAATGACATGAATTGGATTAGTTGTAATTCACGGCGACGGCCTTGTACTTGCTCTCACTCATGACCCGCTTGGCTCCGACATAACGCTTGGCGAAATAGCTGGAGTTGAGGCTGGTAATAGTGACTCCTTTGGAGCTGGAGGAATGAGCAAACTTGCCGTTGCCTACATAAATCCCAACGTGGGAAACACCGCGGCCTGTCGTATTGAAGAATACGAGATCACCGGCCTTCAGGCTGCTCTTGGACACAGAGGTCCCCACCTTATATTGAGCGGAAGAAACACGCGGTAAGGTGACACCGAGCTTCTTGAACACATAACTTGTAAATCCGGAACAATCAAAGCCTTTCGTCGTTGTTCCACCCATCTTATAGCTTACGCCCATGACCGGCTTAATCGTGCTGGTAAGCTTTGAATCTGCGAAAGCGCTTCCGGCAGTAATGCTGAGCGCGAGCGCTAAACCAAGTGAGACTGCAGCCAACTTCTTCTTCACGTGAAAAGCTCCTTCCAAGCCTGCGAGGTTAGCTTAAGGGTTCGGTTGAGAAGGTTAACCTATGACCCCTCTGTTACAAGGTCAATTCACCCAGGACGGATCCCCCGTTTTCCTTACATTCGGAAATTCGGCTTTCTGAAAAATGTTAAAGTATTGGACTCAACGACAATATGGCTAGGTACATAAATGATGACATCAAGATGACAAATTTGTTACTATCACTTTCGTTATTTTAGCAGAGTATTTACATTTTGGCAAACAAAGGAACGATATTTAATAAAAAAAGAAACGGATGTCCCGGGAAGCAGCAAAAAGGAGCTGTCGCCACAAGATTCAATCTTGTCGGCAGCTCCTTTTTTAGTGGACCGATAACTTTTTATTTTGTAGATGATGATTTAAATACGTGATACTGTGAGGCCATTCCCCACACTTGAAAAAGGCTCTTCAGGAAATAGGAAGCCTGCTGCAGCAATAGGCCGATCAGGCCCGACCACCATAAGGACATCCCGCCGATCAGTAACGAGGACAGCAGGGCCAGGCCGCCAATGAGCAGGGAGAGCGGAAGCGCGCTGCCGAGGCGGCGCAGGAACAAGAGCAGGGCTGAGGGAGTTCCTGTGCCGGACGTATATCCAAACTGCATGTACAGCAAAGCCAGACGGATGATCCATACATACAGAAGCCATCCCAGCACCCAGAGTCCCGGCTGCAGCAGCGCCTGCGGATGACGGGCTGCTTCAATGAAGGAAGGCAGGGCCTCCGGAAGTAACCAATACAAGGGCAGCCCCAGCAGGATCAGCTCCAGGATATAGAACAGCGTCAAGGGCTTCCACAGCTTCCGCATGCCTTGAAAAAGAAACAGCCCCCGCTCCCCCTCGGCTTCCCGGTGAAGATGATACATCATTCCGGCCCGAATGCAGGGAGTCAGCAGAATATGCACAGCCGCAAGGAGAATCAGCATCCATACAGCACCGGAAAGCAGTCCGCCGCGGGTCAATGCCAGCTCTCCTTCAAAAAAATAAAGCAGTCTGCTCAGCTCATGCGGAGCGGGATCGGGGTATCGCAGCAGCAGCGGCACGACGATGGAGGAAATGAGGCGATACAGGCAGTACCCCCAGAGCAGCCGATATACAAACAGCAGAATAATGACATAAAACTGATCCTTCACACTTCCCCATCCTAAACCCGCGTATGTTCTCATATAATCCCCCCTACCATGACAGCGCTCCGTACAGCGTCTCGATCAGCTTGGTGACGCTCAGGTTCCAGCGTGTCACCTGCTTGGCCTCCATGCCGGCCTTTAAATAGTTGTTCACATGCTTGTTCTCAAGCACCATCGTGTAGTCGGGATCAGCCATCGCCCAGATCAGCGGGGAGGAGGAGGTCACCTTGAAGCGTGCAGCCTCGCTGCTGCCGTCCCACACCCGGCGGATCGTTTCTCCATTCTCAAAAGCGAACGTCACGGGCACCTGGTGAACCGGTCCTCCCCGGCTGCTCAGCGTCACTGTGGTCGTATAGGAAGGATGGTCTGCTGTACCGGTGGAGGCCCCCTCAATACTTTCCACGGCAACATCCATCATCTGTGCGCCATACACATAGTGGTCGAAATAGCTTTGCCATGATGATTCGGTGATCTGCTCTACAACCTGCTGGAAGTCCGCTGTAGTGGGATGCTTGAAGCGATATTTTTGGGCATAGGCTTTCATGATCCTCTCCATCGTCTTCGCACCGACGTGCCGCTGTATGTCCTGAAGCACCAGCTTGCCACGGGTATACACGTTTTGGGCATAATGCTGGTGGGAGCCGTATTTCCATGCCTCCTGCGTCAGGGAGGAGGGCTTGGCAATGGACGCAGCCTGGGCTGCCGTGTTCGGAGTGAGGCCGTATTCCAGCTCCATCACCTTTTCCTCCGCGTAAGAAGTGAAGGCTTCATCGAGCCAGGCTTCTTCAAATTCATTGCTGGCAATCATGCCGTAGAAATACTGGTGGCCGATCTCATGAATGACTGTGCGCTCCAGCTCATAGCCAGGGGAATCATCCTTGGCCCCGAAGGCTGTGATGAGTGTCGGGTACTCCATGCCGCCGGCGCCATTGCCCTCTTCGGGAGGCACGACAATGGACAGAGTGGAGTATGGATACGTCCCATACCACTTGCTGTAGGATTTCAGAGCCGCTTTGGCTGCATCGAAATAGCGGTCCTTCAGATGCTTGTGCAGCGGATCAAGATACAGCTTAATCTTGACTCCCGGCACCCCGGGTGCTGAAAAAGCTTCTTCGGCAGCGATAAAATCAGGGGATGCCACCCAGGCGAAATCGTGGACATCATCGGCATAAAACTGATATATTTTTTCGCCGTCCGATGTGACTGCGGATTTGGTCGGGAAGCCGGTCGCGGCGACGATATAATGCTCCGGTACACGGATGCGTACGCTGTAGATGCCGAAATCGGCATAAAATTCAGAATTTCCATGATACTGATGAAGGTTCCAGCCCTCCTCAGAGGCTCCCCGCGTTCCTGCCGGCTCATAGACACTGAGCTTCGGAAACCACTGCCCGGCCATTGTGAAATCCCCCGCGCTTCCCATTCGCGCGAATATTTTAGGCAGCTCCACTTGAAATCCAAGATGCAGGGTGATGCTCTCCCCGCCTTTTACCGGCCGGGGCAGGCGAAGCTTGACCAGCGTTTGATCGTTGATATTGCCGTCATCCGGCTGTACGTACTGAAGCCGGTGCAGCAGTGAGAGTCCGTCTGTCGTCTTGACCTCGGTAATGCTCATCGAGCCGAAGCCGTCCTGTGGCATGGTATCCGAACGGAGACGTCCGCCGGATTCCTTCATAAAGGTTGTATCTTTGGAAGCAAATGCATTGGGATAAAGGTGAAAATAAAGCTCGGTGACGGCTTTTTTTCCCGGATGAGTCCAGGTCAGGGTCTGTGTTCCGGTCAACTGGTTCTCTTCCGGCGTCAGGCGCACATCCATGTGATACTCCACCAGCCGGTTGCTGAGGGCAGGGGCCGGCAGATCGGGCTGCACCTTGGGCGGGGACAGCGGTGCTTTGACGGCAGACGGTGCTGTCCCGGATTCCGGACCGAAAGCGGGGTCGGCCGTACCGCTGAACCGGGCAATGAGCAGGAATGCTCCTGCCAGCATGACGAGCGCGAGCATGGATGAGAGAAAGACCTGGATACGTGGTGGGACCATTTCAATAACCTCCCGTTGACAAGCATGTACAGCATGTATATGTTTGCAATGGGATGATTATTAGTTAAAATAAAATTAATTACGGACAGGGCCTATGACAGCCTTGCAGCCTAAAGACAGTGTTCTTCACTGTACCTACAGGAGGGTTAAAGAAGCATGGACAATCAGGAGCCGCAGGGCAAGAAGCAGATTGCCTTGAACATCATAAACAGTAAGAGCAAGCATAAAGGATTCGGAGCAGGGTCGATTGACCTTAATAGTGTGTCGCCGGTCATTATTGACCGCGGGGAAGCCAAGATCGAGATCGGGGCCATGCACGCCAAGAGCAAAGTGGAGCGGGGCATTAAATTTTTTACGGACCGGGAAGAGGTGCCCAACGGACGCCAGGTGTGGATTGTATGGGTCGCTGTAGACCGGACGCCGGAAGGACAGCACTACGGCGGCATGACCGCCTGCGAGATGCTGATTGACGAGGAGAACAAGCGCGGCTGGAAAATTCTTGCCGAGCATGTGAACAGGCTGGATGCTTCGCTGAAGCGCAAAGTGATGCTCGAAGGCTTGGGAAGTCAGGAGAAGCAGGCCCTGAAGCAGCTGCTTATTGAGAAGAATCAAGAGTGGTGGGATGCTACACCGGAGTATGTGAAGCAGGCTCTCGAGGAATAACAGCAAGACGCCGGGGTGATGGATGCCCGGCGTCTTTTGGTATGGTCATACGTTTAGAAAGGTAGCTTGTACGTAAACGTGCCGCTCTCTTTCAGAAGGAATGTGCTGTAATTCCATTGAAAGGTCAGGGTTCCGTTACGATACCCGGTATAGGCCAAGCCATCGCCATCAAAATCGGATTCATTTGTTGGATAGGTCTGAATGACCTCGATCGCTTGATCACTGAGCAGCTCAGGGTAGAGCAGCTTGGCTTCCCCGGTCACAGGATGAATAAGATACAGGACGGCTTCCTTTAAAGGACGAACCAGCAGAAACTTCTCTTCGATGACTTCCACCGAGAAATCCCCCGAAAGGCCGGTGCTTTGAGCCAAATCGTAGGTCTTGACCGTTTTGCCTGTCGGGTGTACGATCTCTAGCTTGCTGCCGTCCATCATGGGAATATGTCCTTTAAAGCCCCCGACACTCGGTAAAATGGGTCGTCCACTGAAATTGCCATAATAGGTGCTGCTTTCCTTGATGGTCTGACCTTGATAAACAAGCACCCGATGGCGTGTTTCATGAATATGCGGCTCGCCGTAAGCATTCAGGAGATCCAGGACGTAGCTGTCCTTGTTCACTTTACGGACTGACAGATCCAGCAGGTCCGGGTGCCGCAGGGTGATGCTTCCGGCGGGAGACATGGCTTTTCCTTGGCTGCCCAGGAGCAGCTTGCCACTCTCCTTGTCCAGCCAGAAGATCATATTACCGGTTCGGGCAGCGACATAACGCGGGGCTTGGGCGGTGAGCTTGACGCTCGTGCCGCCGCTCCACTGGACGTTAGCCCCAAAGTAGCGGGATAGCAGGGAAGCAGGAACGTAGGTAACTCCCTTTTTTACAATTACGGCGCCGTCCAGCTTTACCACCTGCCCTGTCGCGTTCACAGCGCTGGAACGGCCGGGTGTCAGTGTCAGGGACTGCTTTGGTCCCAGCGCCAGCACGTTCTTTTTATCATTCGACGGCGTGACCAGGAGATCTAGTGACGCGGACAGCTCTTTTAAAGGTACATATACCTGGCCGTTCAGCTTGAACGGCGAATGCTCCAGCCGCAGCTGGAATGGTGATGGGCTGGTCTCTGAGGCAGCAGCCGCGGCATGCGTGTTCAAGCCCGTCAGCGTGGAAGGTGCAGGAGTGAACCCGATCGAGAGGGCCAGCACGGCTGCGCCGGCGATCTTGCTTGCTTTTGGAATATTCATGGCAGGAGGCCTCCATTCAAATAAAATGGTCATATAGTTGGCATTATTAACGTAGACGGCCTGAAAGTGGAAAAAGTTTCACGATATCTCATACAAGCCTGCAGAATCCTACTGCTGGCCATAGCAAAGGGGTACCCGACATGCCGAGTACCCCTGCTTCTTTATGGACGAATCTGCTGCTCTTTAAGGATATCGCGGATTTCGGCCAGCAGCAGCTCCTCCTTGGATGGCTCTGGCGGTGCAGGAGGCTTCGCTTCCTCTTCCTCCTCTTTGCGTTTCAGCATGCTCAGTCCTTTAATGAACATAAAGATGGAGAACGCCACGATGACGAAATCCAGCACCGTTTGTAAAAAAGCTCCGTATTTCAGCTCCACGCCATTAAACGTGTACTGCAGTGCCGACAAGTCGAGGCCGCCAAGCAGCAAGCCCAGCACCGGCATCAGCAGGTCATTGACGAGCGAGGTTACAATTTTGCCAAAAGCTCCGCCGATGATGACCCCGATCGCCAGCTCCAGTATATTGCCCTTCAGTGCAAATTTCTTAAAATCCTTCATCCATTGCTTCAACGTTCATGCCCCTCCAGCCTTGAGTTCAATGTTTGAATCATTTGAAGCTAAACATATCACAGGACCGCCAGGGGCGCAAAGGCCAGGAGAAGGAGAAATGCGGTTAAAAATGAAACGGACGGGCGTTCTTGTCCCGGATCGAGACATAGGGATGGTCCTGGATATAAAAACGCCACGGCTCTTCCGCATACTCCTCCGCATACGGAATGTTGATGCGCGGTGCCTGCACAATATTCAGGGAGGATACGTCGCCGCCCTGCTCCAGGTGCAAGGGACCGCCAGGCTGTATCAGAGACCAGCCGTTCAGGCTCTTATCAATGCGGAGCGCAAGACACAGCTTGCCGGGGCCGTTGCTTACGTTCACGGCTTTACCGCCGGGAATCCGGGCGCGGTAGCGCTGCATCAGGGCAGCATCATGCGGGGTGAGCGGCTCCACCGCACGGATCAGAACGGCCTGAGGATCATCCGCTGGCCCCGTCACAAGATTCAGGCAGTGGTACATGCCGTATATCAAATACACGTAGGCTTCTCCCCCCGGATGAAACATCGTTTCTGTCCGGGGGGTTCGGCGGGCGGCATAAGCATGCGAGCCCTTATCCTCCACCCCGCCGTAGCTCTCGGTTTCGACAATACGGCAGCGGATTTCACCGTCCTCCGTGCGCCGCACCAGAATTTGATTCAGCAGCCGCGGGGCGGCCTCTAGTGCCGGAAGGCTGTATAGCTCCGGAGGCAAGGCTTGCGGGGAGGCCGGGGCATGGGGAGCTGAGGAATTTGCAGCTGTCCCGCTGCCTGCGCGCTCATGATCTTCAGGCCCGTCAGGGCTGCTGTAGCGTAATGTGTCCATCAACGAATGTCCTTCCTTTCCTATAAAATGAAGTATCGTTTACCGGGCAGAAAATACTTTTCATCCCGGAAAAGCATCTATATACTATTACCTGAATCGTCCCCAATTTACGCTTTCAAGTAAAGCCCGGCGTGTCAAAGCGTCAGGTTACAGCCTGGAGGGAGGGGCAAAGAAATCGGTAAAGGAGGCATACCATGAATTGTCCAATTTGCGGACAAGAGCAGCAGGTCAGAGGAGCGTATTGTGAGAAATACGGGGCGATGCTGAGCACAGCGAGCATCCGGAGCGGGAACTGTCGGCAGGCCAGACCTATTATTCACCCTCTTCATCGGTGCCAGCGCCCGTTGTACATACTTCTTCCTCGTCGAAACAGGAGCCAGAGCCGTCCAAGGCGGCCGCTTACCTGGATCAGGCCAAGGACGGCTCTCGAATATACATAAGCTATGCCCTGGAGGTTCTGAAAAGTCCGTTAGCCGCTGCACAAAGAACTGGCAGCGAGCAGCTGGTCAACGGCGTCATTTCTATCGTTTTATTTACCCTGCTCATTCCGTTGCTGGTTTATATTATGATCGGCAGTAACGGACGGAATTTGATCGAATACTCCATAGGCCGCAGTCCTTTTACAGAAATTGTCCTCAAGCCATGGTTCTGGCTGCTCGTGCTGACGGGGTTGAGCGCGGTGTACACTGCGGGCGCGGTGAAGCTGTCCAGCTCTTCAAACGTACATATTAAAGAAGTCATTGCGCGTTACGGAACGCTGCTCGTGCCGTTTATCGCCCTCATGATGATCTCATCACTGCTGATTTCCATGGGAACCAGCCTGGGCAGTATGCTGCTCATCATCGGTCTGGTCGGTGCATATTTCACGGTCCCTGCCCTGATCATCACAGGGTACTTCAATCAGGCAGGGCGAGGCAACATGGATGTGCTGTACAGTATTCTGCTGGTCTATGCGGCCCTGCTCGTTACCAACATGCTCATCGGCAGGTCGCTGATGAGCATGATCGTTAACGGACTAGGATTCTGATTGATCTCATAGCACCGCCCAAAAAGGAGCTCCCCGAACCCGAGGGAAGCTCCTTTTTGACAATCCATTGTACGCTTTACTCTACCCACCACCGCTTGAAATGAGACCACCAGGAATGCTCCTGCTGCTTCTGTTTCTCGGCATCTCCAAGGGTATCCTCTTTCTCTGCAGAAGCCGGTTCACCGCCATGGCTGCAATACTCGGACGGCTCCGTGCCGGGCAGAAATACCTCCAGCGTCTTGGCAGGACAGTCCGGTCCGGCCCGCAAACCGGTAGTGGGATCGATATACAAGCTGACGACTCCTTCCGGGATCGGAAAAATCTTCGGGGGCACGTTCTCCAGCACCTCTTCCGTAAACTGGGCAAAAATAGGGGCAGCATGCCGCGCCTCACTCGTTGAAATTTCGCGCCCCTTGTCATAACCGACCCAAACGGCCGTTGCAAGCTCCGGCGTGTACCCGACCAGCCAGGCGTCCGTGTCGGTGGTGCCGGTTTTGCCAGCAACGGGACGCTTCATCAGCGCCGATACTCTTCGGCCGGTTCCGCCATCCTCAAAGACGCTTTCCATCATGCGGGTCAGTATATAAGCTGCCGCCGGCTCTACGACCTGCTCTCCGACTGCCTCTGGAGCCGTGTACAGCTTGCGTCCGGCGGCATCCGTAATGCTGAGGATGGCGGTCACCGGCATGCGCCGCCCGCCGCCGGCCAGTGTAGAGAAGGCGGAAGCCATCTCCAGCGGGCTGACTGGAGAGGTGCCCAGAGCGAGCGAGGGCACCTCTTCCAGGCTGCTCGTAATGCCCATCCGGCGCGCCATGTCCGTCACTTGATCTGTACCGATCTGCATAATCGTATTCACGGCATAAATATTGTCCGAGGCCGCGATCGCCTGCTTCATATTGATCTCGCCCCAATATTTGCCCCCGAAATTGCTGGGCTGGTAGGTTTTGCGGTTATCATCATAATGAAACAGGGTGGGCTGGCTGTTGAACAGGGTGACACTGGTCATCTGCCGCGAGGATAGCGCAGCCAGATACATAATCGGCTTAAAGGCAGAGCCGGGCTGGCGGGTTTGAGCCAGGGCATGGTTGTACTGATTCTGGCGGTAATTCCGGCCGCCGACCATCGCTTTCAGGTGGCCGTTCCGCGGATCGACCGACACCAGGGCCGTCTCCAGCTCGGTGTCCCCCTTCAGCTCCGCTGCCACCGCCGCCTCTGCGGCTGCCTGAGCGCGGGGATCGAGTGTCGTATAAATATCCAGTCCGCCCTGCTGGAGCTGCTGCTCTGTAATTTGAAAGGTGCTGGTCAGCAGGCCTTTGACATAATCCCGAAAGTAAGAGGCGACCGCCTTGTTCTCCTGACGGTCCTGAGGCAGCAGGGCAAGCTGTGCGGAAGAAGCCTTCTCTGCTTCCTGCTGTGTAATGTCTCCGGACTCTACCATCGCCTGCAGCACCAGCTTCTGCCGGTTCATTGCGTTCTCCAGGTGATTGTATGGAGAGTAATACGTAGGCCCCTTCGGAATGCCTGCCAGCATCGCGCTTTCGGCCAGATTCAGCTCCTTCGCGGACTTGTCGAAATACAGACGGGCAGCCGATTCAATGCCGTAGGCGCCGTGTCCGTAGTAAATTTCGTTCAGGTACATCTCCAGAATGTCGTCCTTCGAATATTTCATTTCCAGCTGCACGGTATAACGAGCTTCTTTTAGCTTGCGCTCCAGCGTCTTCTCGTGGGAGAGATACAGATTGCGCGCGAGCTGCTGGGTCAGCGTGCTGGCTCCCTGCTTGCTGTTCCAGTGCTGGAGATTCACCAGCACGGCACGGGCCATGCCCTTCAGGTCGAACCCGGGATGCTGGTAGAACTTCCGGTCCTCCACGGCGAGCGTGGCCTGAATTAGCAGCGGGGAGATGTGAGACAGCTCCACCCGGTCCGAGGTGCGTCCATCGGGCGAGAACGTGGCAATGACCTCGCCCTGGCTGTCCAGCAGCCGGGAGGCACGCTCCGTTTTGGCAACTGGCAAGGGTGTAATATACAAATAGCCGAGCACTCCAGCGCCGGCGAGGACGGCCAGCAGGCAGACAACAGCCAAGCTTATGGCGAGCCGGAGGGGCCAGGGCTTACGGCGTTTACGGGAAAAAGGCTGCGAACCGTTCATCGCGGAAGCTCCTTCATTATTTTTGCGGACGATGCCTGGGTGTGACTTCAGTGCACTTATCGTTTGCCCACTGCTTTTTCCAGGCCGATCCTGTTATTCATTATGGGGCTTCTCTTGGCAGGATATTCATGGGGACGTGAGTGCATTGAGGCAGACGGGGAAAAGGCTAGATAATTTGGTTGCATTTTGGGCTTGATTTAATATAATACAATTTGTTTGGTACAATAGAAAAAGATGTGAAACAACAATACGCGGCACCTGCCGGCATCAAGTTTTGCGGCCTGGATCTGGACGGCTGAACATTTATTCTAGCGGAAAGAAGGTAGAGACGATGGAATTATGGTTTACGGAGAAGCAAACCCCGACGTTCGGCATTACAGCGAAGATTCGGGAAACGTTTGTACATGAGAAGACGGAGTTTCAACAGCTGGATATGATCGACACGGAGGAATTCGGGCGGATGCTCGTACTGGACGGTATGGTCATGACGACGGTAAAGGATGAATTCGTCTATCATGAGATGGTCGCTCACCCCGCTCTGAATACGCATCCGAATCCGAAAAAGGTGCTCGTTGTGGGCGGCGGAGACGGCGGCGTCATTCGGGAAGTCATCAAGCATCCGGACGTTGAGAAAGCGGTGCTCGTCGAAATCGACGGCAAGGTTATCGAATACTCCAAGCAGTACCTGCCGGAAATTGCCGGTAAGCTGGATGACCCGAAGGTCGAGGTGCTGGTTAATGACGGCTTCATGCATATCCATGAGCACAAGAATGAATATGATGTTATTATGGTGGACTCCACCGAGCCGGTAGGCCCTGCTGCTCCGCTGTTTGAGCGCGGCTTTTATCAAGGGATTTATGAGGCATTGAAGGAAGATGGCATTTTCGTAGCCCAAACCGACAACCCTTGGTTCAAAGCAGACCTGATCCAAAAGGTGAACAACGACGTCAAGGAAATTTTCCCGATCGTACGGGTGTACGGCGCGAACATTCCAACCTACCCAAGCGGTCTGTGGACCTTCACGATGGGCAGCAAGAAGCATGATCCGCTGGAAGTGGACGAGTCCAGTATTGCTGACCTGGATACCAAGTACTATTCACCTCGCCTGCACAAGGCGGCATTCGTTCTGCCTAAATTTGTGGAAGACCTGGTGAAATAGGAGAGGAGCACACAGCGAATGAAACTGGAACAAGGATATTCCGGCAATGTGTTTATTTTGAGCTCCGATAATTATGAGGCCTCCAAAGCGGTGATCTACGGGATGCCGATGGACTTTACCGTCAGCTACCGTCCCGGCTCCCGCTTCGGCCCGGCGCGAATCCGTCAGGCCTCGGTCGGCCTGGAGGAGTACAGCCCTTATCTGGACAAGAGCATCGAGGACATGACCTATTTTGACGCAGGGGACCTGATGCTGCCCTTCGGCAATGCAGCACGCAGCCTTGACGTCATTGGAGATTACATCGGCAAGCTGCTGGATGACGGCAAGTTTCCGGTCGGTCTCGGCGGCGAGCATCTCGTAACCTGGCCGATCATCCAGAAGATGTACGCGAAATATCCCGACCTGATTCTCATCCATATTGATGCCCACGCAGACCTGCGGGAGCATTATGAGGGTGAGCCGCTGTCTCACTCCACACCGGTACGCAAGGCGGCCGAGATGATGGGCGGCAGCAGCATTTATCAATTCGGCATTCGTTCCGGATCGCGTGAAGAGTTTCAGTACGGACGTGAGCATATTCACTTCCATCCGTTCGAGGTGGCCAAGCCCTTGAAGGAAGCATTGCCTTCCATGGGCAATCGTCCCGTGTACGTGACCATTGATATTGACGTGCTCGATCCATCGGCTGCGCCGGGCACCGGTACGGCTGAAGCGGGCGGCATCACCTCCAAGGAGCTGCTGGAGGCCGTGCACCTGATCGCGAACTCCGATGTGAACGTTGTGGGCTGTGACCTGGTGGAGGTCGCTCCGATTTATGATCCTAGCGAGCAGACGCAGATTGTGGCCGCGAAGCTGATCCGCGAAATGCTGCTCGGATTCGTGCGCTAGGCGCAGGCTTTTATTCATAAAACCAAGCCTTTCCTTATTCAGCGATTCAAGCTGAATAAGGAAGGGGCCTGGTTTTTTTCATTGATAGGAAACTTGCGTGGGTCAGGGCGGAAATTGCTATAATGAAGACATCTGAATCCATTAGACCCAAGGAGGCGCACTATGAAATTTCGTGTATCCGCCGTTCAATATCATTTACATACCATCTCTTCCTTTGATGAGTTTGCTGCCCAGTGCGAGCATTATATACGGACTGCTGAGGAATTTGAGGCTGATTTTGTCCTGTTTCCCGAATTCTTTACCACGCAGCTGATGTCCATTGGCGATATGCAGGGCCAGGCACTAAGCATCAATGACCTGCCAGGCTTCACGGAGCGCTACCGGGAGCTGTTTCAGGGCTTCGCGCAGAAATATGGAATTCACATTATCGGAGGAACCCATGTCATCCGCCGCGAGGGCAGGCTGTACAATGTCGCTCACCTGTTCTACCCTGATGGCAGGGTGGCTGAGCAGGCGAAGCTTCATATTACTCCGTCCGAGGTGACGGGCTGGAATATGGGTGCAGGCGAGGGACTGCAGGTGTTTCAGACGGAAAAAGGAACCATTGCGATGCTGACCTGCTACGACATTGAATTCCCGGAAATTGTACGGATGGCGAAAGCGAAGGGGGCTGATGTCATCTTCTGTCCGTCCTGTACTGATGATCGGCATGGCTTCCACCGTGTTCGCTATACGAGCCACGCCCGCGCGATCGAGAACCAGGTTTATGTCGTGCTGACAGGCACGGTGGGATCACTGCCTACGGTAGATTTAATGCGTGCCAATTTCGGCCAGGCTGCCGTGATTACGCCGAATGATATTCCGTTCCCGCCGCAGGGTCTGCTGGCCGAGGGCGAGCTAAACAACGATATGATCATTACCGCAGATCTGGATCTGGAGCTGCTGTACCAGGTGCGGGAAAAAGGGTCAGTGACGACCTGGCGCGATCGCCGCACGGATCTCTACCCGGATTGGGAATAGCTTTTATTGCATGATAGTAAGCTCATACTCATCACGCTCAGGAGGTGCAGTGTACGATGCCACAACCAGCTTACCGTCAAGCCTTTTATGTGTTTGACGGCAGTACACCCGTTCCGGCTTTGATCCGAAGCTATACGCCGGAGGATTTTGAAGAACTGATTGTGATCCAGTCTGAGGCCTTTCCGCCGCCGTATCCGGCGGAGCAGTGGTGGAATGAGGAGCAGCTCCACAACCATGTGGAGCTCTTTCCCGAAGGGGCGCTTTGTGTAGAGGTGGACGGCGTTCTGGCGGGGTCCATCACGTCCCTCATTGTGAACGAGAAGCCCGGGGAAGCTCATCGCTCCTGGAGCCAGGTCACGGATCATGGCTATATCCGGACCCATTGCCGTGAAGGCAATACACTGTATATCGCCGACATTTGTGTACGGCCCAGATTTCGCAAGCTCGGTCTCGGCAAATGGCTGCTGCAGGCGCTGTATCATGTTACCGTGGAGCTGGACCTGGACCGCCTGCTCGGCGGCGGGCGGATGCCGGGCTATCAGGAGCATGCCGCAGACTTGACGGCTGCCCAGTACGTCGATGAAGTGGTGTCGGGGCGAATCAAGGACCCGGTCATCACCTTTTTGCTGCGGTGCGGACGGACTCCGGCCGGCATTGCTGCAGATTATCTGGAGGATGAGGAATCCTGCGGGTACGCCGTGTTAATGGAATGGAAGAACCCGTTTAAGAGCTGACGGGCTGAAGGCATAAGATACATAAACCATCCATAAAGGAGGCTTAACGCATGATGGAATATATCCGTATTACCCATATTGAGGACCCGCTGTTTCGCAAAATGCACGACCTGATGAAGGAGGTATTCCCACCGGAGGAGGTGCTGGAATACAGCCTGTGGAAGGAGCCGCTGGAGGACCCTGGCATTCGCGTTTTCGTGGCGCTGCATGAAGGGGAGGTCGTAGGCACGACAGAGTACCGCTACTACGAGGACTGGAATGTCGCTATGACAGACTTCACCATTATCGGCCGCGAAGGGCTGTCCATTGGCCGCTTCCTCGCACAGAATCGGATGAAGGACCTGATGTCACTGGCCCAAGGAAACGGCGGTCAGGAGCTGCTGGGCATGTTCGCAGAAATATACGATCCGTACCGCGTAGAGGATCACGCATTTGGCGGCGTCAAGCCGATGGATCCGTTCGTGCGCCGCGAGGTGCTCTCACATCTGGGATACAAGCGGACAGATCTGGCGTATGTGCATCCGTCCTGGAATAACGACGGGGAGGCCGTCAGCGGGCTGGACTTCTGCTTCATGCCGACGGACGATGCACTGGACACGCTCCCGGCAGAGCTGATCGCAAGCTTCCTGAAGCGGTACTATGCGGTGCTGCCGCAGAAGCCGCAGGCCTGGAGTGACATGGTGGCCGAGCTGGAGAAGCGGGATACTGTAGCGCTTTTACCGCTGTAAACAAAAGCAGCCTGATCCTTGACCACGGATCAGGCTGCTTTTGAAAATGAGAATTGAATTGGCGCTCTATACTGGATATAGTAGTACAATAGGTAAGGAAAGGGGCGCATCATGTCACACCGCATACAAACCGTCATTACGCTTTCCAGTCAGCATGAGGGAGAGCGTACGGTGCAGGAGCTGTCGGCAGAGGTGTTTGCCAAAGGACAGGCTCTATACGTCCGTTACGAGGAGCCGAAGCTCGGTCCGCACCAGGGCAGTACACGGGCGACCGTGAAGCTGTCGCCGGACGAGTTCAAGATTATCCGCCACGGTGAAGTGCAGTCGGAGCAGGCGTTTCGGCTCGGGCAGCAGATGCCCGGGTATTACCGATCTCCGTTCACTTCCTTTCAGCTTTCAACGCATACCCAGCGCATGGAGCTTCAGCTGGAGGGAATGTCCGGCTGCGCAGCCTGGGAATATGATTTATATGTATTTGAAGAATGCTCAGGACATTTTGCAATCAGTTTGACTATTCAGGAGGCACATGAAGCATGAATATGAATCCACTTGACCACATTCACCAGCTCGTTGCAGAGGCGGTCGCGGATGCGGCAGTCACGGCCGGCCTGGTTACCCGCGAGGAGCTGCCGGCGATTACGCTGGAGGTGCCGAAGGATAAATCCCATGGCGATCTCGCCACGAACGCAGCAATGCAGCTGACCCGTATTGCCAAGAAGAACCCGCGTCAGATTGCCGAGGATATTGTAGCCCATCTGGAGACAGGCAAGGCATCCATTGAGAAGGCAGAGATTGCCGGACCCGGCTTCATCAACTTCACGCTCAACAAGAGCTACCTGTATCCGGTCATTGGCCTCGTGCAGGAGCAGGGCGAGAATTATGGCCGCGTGAGCCGCGGCGACAGCCGCCGCATTCAGATGGAGTTTGTAAGCGCCAATCCCACCGGAAGCCTTCACCTTGGACATGCCCGGGGAGCTGCTGTGGGCGATGCGCTCTGTAACGTGCTGGATTTTGCCGGACATGAAGTGACCCGGGAGTACTATATTAATGATGCGGGCAATCAGGTTATGAATCTGTGCAAATCCATTGAGGCCCGTTATCTTCAGGAGCTGGGCCAGCCGGCTGAAATGCCGGAGGACGGATACCACGGTGAGGACATCAAGGGCTTCGCCAAGGAGCTGGTAGCTGAAAAAGGAGACTCTCTGCTGTCCCTGACACCAGGCGAGCGGACTGCCTTTTTCCGGACCTACGGCCTTCAGAAGGAGCTTGGCAAGATCAAGCGCGACCTGGCTCGTTTCCGGGTGAATTTTGACGAATGGTTCAGCGAAACCTCCCTGTACGAGAACGGTCTCGTTATTAAAGCGCTGGAAGCGCTGGATCAGAAGGGACAAAGCTATGAGCAGGAGGGAGCAACCTGGCTGCGCACCACGGATTATGGTGACGACAAGGACCGCGTTTTGGTGAAAAATGACGGCTCCTACACCTATCTGACCCCGGATATCGCCTACCACCTCAACAAATATGAGCGCGGCTACGATGAGATGATTAACATCTGGGGAGCGGATCATCACGGGTATGTACCGCGCATGAAGGCTGCAATGGAGGCTCTTGGCAATGATCCTGCCAAGCTGACCGTGCTGATTGCCCAGATGGTCAGCCTGTTCCAGAACGGCGAGAAGGTCAAGATGTCCAAGCGTACCGGCAAAGCCGTGACCATGGAGGATTTGATGGATGAGGTCGGCGTGGATGCGATCCGTTACTTCTTCACCATGCGAAGCATGGATTCCCATCTCGACTTTGACATGGACCTTGCGGTTTCCACTTCGAATGAGAACCCGGTGTTCTATGTCCAGTACGCCCATGCGCGGATTTGCAGCGTCTTCCGTCAGGCAGAGGAGCAGGCTATTGCACTGCTGCCGCTGTCTGAGGTGAACCTGAGCCTGCTTACGACCGAGCATGAGTATGATCTGCTTCGCAAAATCGGTGAGCTCCCGCAGGAGGTAGCTACCGCTGCTGACCATTATGCGCCGCATCGGCTGATCCGCTATGTCTACGAGCTCTCCTCCCTGTTCCACAGCTACTACAAGGCAGAGCGTGTCATTACAGAGGAGCAGGATCAGACGCAGGCCCGGTTTGCCCTGCTGTCAGCGGTCCGCATTACAATTGCAAACGTACTGCGCTTGATGGGTGTTTCGGCGCCGGAGCGTATGTAGTCACTGCTGCACAGATGGATCACAAGATTTGAAATCACAGCCGCCCTCTCTTTCGGTAGAGGCGGCTGTTTGGGTTAGGGTGTCACAATATGCTGCTTCATGTCTTATGGCTTCATGGAACATCAGCGGCTCAGCCCCTCAGGCCTTCGCGTATGAATTTTAGTGTATTGATCTCTCCTTCAGAGGAGGAAATGCCCCGCTGCAGACGGAGCGGAACCGCGGTTCGCTGGAGCAGCGCTTTAATCGCGGCCGGCTTCAAGCCAGGCCTTTGGGCGAGCAAGAGGGCTATGGTACCGCTCACATGAGAGGTTGCCATGGAGGTGCCGCTCATTTCATGGTACTTGCCATGCAGCCAGGCAGACATAATCTTGTCTCCGGGAGCATAGATGTCGACGTACTGGCCGCGGTTGCTGAAGGAGGCGATTTTTCGCTTGCGGTCTGTGGCACCTACGGAGATCGTCTGGGGGTAGCGTGCAGGGTAGTCGATGGCGCGGCGTTTGCCGTCATTGCCGGAGGAAGCGACCACGACGATGCCAGCCTGGCCTGCTCGGTTGACAATATCCAGCAGAGACCGGCTGCGGGTCTGCATTCCGAAGCTCATATTAATCAGATCTGCCCCTGACCGGACACACCAGTCAATTCCGGCGATGATGTCTGATACATAGGCCGAGCCATTGGCATCGAATGCTTTTACCGGATAGATGATGGATCTGGGGGCAACGCCTATCATGCCCCGAGTGCTGTTTGCGGCAGCGATCGTTCCGGAGATATGGGTTCCGTGCCCGTTATCATCAAAGGGCGGCAAGCCCCGGTGAACGAGATTGATCCCCCGTCCGAGAGAGTGCTGCAAATCGGGATGGCCAACATCAATGCCGGTATCGATGACGCCGACCTTGATGCCGTATCCCGTCGATATAGACCAGGCCTGTGGAGCTTTGATGGCTTTTACGCCCCATGGAATGCCGGGTCCTCCTCCCGTACGGCTGGATAAGCCGCTGAGATGAATAGTGCTGTCTTCTTCCGTGACAGCCTCATGACGCCACTTTTTCTCGATTTGCTCTGCTAGTGGTGAAGGAGCGATGATGCATTGGGCAAGTGGAGCCCAGAAGACCCGCGAAGCAGCTCCCGCGCGTGCTGAGGTGAGCCATTGCTGCCGCAGTGCTGCATACAGCCCGGGGTCATGAAATGTCAGGATATGCCGGGTGTTTTGCTGCTGAAGCCTGTCGCCATGACACGGCGGGTGCAGTGTGTGTACGATCCGGGTGAAATTCATGCCAGGCATCCCCCTTTTCGGATCAACCGTTGCTTCAGTATTGTATGAGCTATCCCGTTAGCCGGAATGGGAGAGAGCCTTTTTTGTTTCAAATAGGCGTGTAGGCCGTGTCAAATGCTGACCTGAAACATAAGATAAGTGGAGAGAGCTCACGCGCTCTCTCACCATCCAGCAAGGAGTTCATCCTTGGGGCGGATACAGTCGGAAAGCGGAGAGCAGCCTGCTCTTCGCTTTTTCTTATGGCTTCATCGCGGAGGCTGCCTTCTCTTTTTTCGTAAAAGCCTGTGCTGAGCAGCATGATAAAAACTTGATTTTTGACAGCAAATAGGTTTTACTTAGGTTTGTTATGGATATGTTTGAAATCATGGCAGTGCAAAGCGAAGATTGCATGAGAGGAAGTGTCGTTAGTGAGTAATCCGCTCAATTTAAAAATCGACCCGGAAAAAATCCATGAGGTTCCCATGGTTGACCTGGCTTTTATGGTATTAAAGGCGGCAAATACGCCGTACTATTACCGTGACTTAATGAATGAGGTCGCTAAGCTTCGCGGCTTCACCGAAGAAGAAATTAACGAAACGATTGCCCAGTTATATACAGAAATTAACATTGATGGTCGTTTTGCTTGTGTGGGCACGAACCTGTGGGGCTTGAAGCGCTGGTATCCGCTGGAGCGTTCTGATGATCCAGTAGCCAATGCGAAGCGTCCGCGTATTATCAATGATGAAGATGATGATCTGGAGGATGATTTCACCGAGGAGGAAGATACCTACAGCGGTGATGAATCTGATGAAGATTACGATAGCGCAGATGAAGATGACCACGATGATGACGAGGATGATATGTACGGCGATGAGGATCATTCCGAGGATGAGGTGGATGAGGACGTCGAGCTGGACGATGAGGATCTGGACGATGAGGATTCCCAGGACGAAGAGGAAGAGAGCGATTCTGAGGACGACGACCTGGACGAGGACGACCTGTAGGGCTGCCTGCAGCCTCGTCCTTTCTCCCTCGCTGCGCCCTGCGCTTGTTCAGAGATTTAAGCCTTCTTCCTCTCTTGACAAGGAGAGCAGCTGCGGAGTAAACTATTGCTTGGGCTTATGATCAAGGTTTATAAGTGAGAATTGAAGTGCCCCGTACTGCGGGTCACTTTTTTTGTTTTTATTGGGTTTTTTTAGTGGTGAAAGAGGTCATTTCACGAAGAAATGATGAGATGAGAAATCGGTCGGCTCGCTTTATCCGTAAAGCGGGCACCGTTTATTTTTATGTCCTTTTGATGATGAATCTCTAGGAATAGGGTTACCATAAACATCATATGTCGCCTGATTTTTCGAATTTATTTAGGAGGGTATTACTGTGACAAAGTACATTTTCGTAACGGGCGGGGTCGTGTCTTCCCTGGGCAAAGGAATTACGGCCGCTTCGCTAGGCAGACTGCTGAAGAACCGAGGGCTGAAGGTGACGATCCAGAAATTTGATCCTTACATTAACATAGATCCCGGCACCATGAGCCCTTACCAGCACGGTGAGGTGTTTGTTACGGATGACGGCGCCGAAACGGACCTCGATCTGGGTCACTACGAGCGGTTCATTGACATTAACCTGTCGAAGAACAGCAATGTGACCACCGGTAAAGTGTATTCCTCTGTGATCAGCAAGGAACGGCGCGGAGAATATTTGGGCGGCACCGTGCAGGTTATCCCTCATATTACGAATGAAATTAAGGAGCGCGTATTCCGCGCGGGCCGTGAAGCGGGCTCTGACGTTGTCATTACTGAAATCGGCGGCACGGTAGGCGACATCGAAAGCCTTCCATTCCTGGAAGCGATTCGTCAGATCAAGAGCGAGGTAGGGCGCGATAATGTCATGTACATTCATGTGACGCTCATTCCTTACATCAAGGCTGCCGGTGAGGTAAAGACCAAGCCAACCCAGCACAGCGTGAAGGAGCTGCGCAGCATCGGCATCCAGCCGAATGTGATTGTATGCCGTACCGAGTACGAGCTCTCCACTGAAATGAAGGCGAAGATTGCCCTGTTCTGTGACATTGATGCCAATGCAGTCGTGGAATGCCGCGATGCCTCAACCCTGTATGAGGTTCCGCTGAACCTTCGTCAGGAAGGCCTCGACGAAATCGTAGTCAACCATCTGAAGCTGGATACTCCAGAGCCGGATATGACGGAGTGGGAGGCCTTGGTTGACCGCGTGTCCAAGCTGGAGAAGACCGTTGAAATTGCCATTGTCGGCAAGTATGTCGCGCTTCATGATGCTTACTTGAGTGTGGTTGAATCGCTGTCCCATGCTGGCTTTGACGCCAACGCGGAAGTGAAGATCCGCTGGGTGAACGCCGAGGAGATTACCGATCAGAACGTGAAGGACATGCTGGGCGGCATAGGCGGTATTCTCGTTCCCGGCGGTTTCGGTGACCGCGGCATCGAGGGCAAAATCTCAGCCATCCGCTATGCGCGGGAAAACCATATTCCATTCTTCGGCATCTGCCTGGGTATGCAGGTGTCGGTCATCGAATATGCTCGCTCGATGGCAGGCATGGAAGGCGCGAACAGCTCCGAGATTAACCCGGCTTCGGAATATCCGGTCATTGACCTGCTTCCAGAGCAGAAGGATATTGAGGATCTTGGCGGCACCATGCGTTTGGGACTGTACCCTTGCAAGCTGGTTCCCGGCTCGCTGGCTGAAGCCTGCTACCAGGATGAGCTCGTCTACGAGAGACACCGTCACCGGTATGAGTTCAACAATCAATATCGCGAGGCTATGGAAAAGGCCGGCTTCCGTTTCTCCGGCACGTCGCCGGACGGAAGATTGGTGGAGATTGTTGAGCTTCCAGACCATCCATGGTTCCTGGCTGTTCAGTTCCATCCGGAGTTTACCTCCCGTCCGAACCGTCCACAGCCGCTGTTCCGTGAATTTGTTAAAGCATCCTTGAAGCATCTGGCATAACGTTTAAGCCTCCCGTGTATGGGGGGCTTTTTTATATATAAATATCTGTCAGCATTGCGTAAGCTATGAGAGCGTTTCCTTCTGTGAAGGCTTATTTTTCTTGGTGTTTTTTGGTTAAAATGCAGGATTTCCACCTTCTCCGGGCGAATACTGTTAGGACCATGCAGTATGTTCCGGAAAGTTCAGGGGGAGTGCCGGTTCGTCGATAAGCCAAACATGAAACAGAATGGGAAGGTGTTACATGATTAAACACAAGGTCCTGATCGTCGATGATCAAAATGGAATCCGTATTCTTTTAATGGAGGTGTTCAGCAGCGAAGGGTATGAGACCTTTCAGGCTGCCAATGGCCGCATTGCGCTCGACATTGTGAAGAGTCAGGCTCCTGACCTGGTGCTGCTGGATATGAAAATTCCCGGCATGGACGGTCTTGAAATACTGAAGCACATCAAGCAGATGAATCCCGAGATCAAGGTCATTATGATGACCGCCTACGGGGAACTGGATATGATCAAGGAAGCGACCGATCTTGGCGCTTTGATGCATTTTACGAAGCCTTTTGATATTGATGAAATGCGAATGGCTGTGAATATGCAGCTGCGCACCAAAGCGATGTAGCAGAATGCTTGCTTCCTCAGGTGGTTTGGAGCGAGGCGCGCGGACAGCATTATTTTTACCATCATGCAGGCCCGATTTTCACCATTTGGGGAGTTAGTATTTATTCTTCAATGTGGTATAATACGATGTGTATGCGAACTTCGGCTATATATTAGATATACCTACAATAGGAGGATGGACCATGCCATTAGTATCAATGAAAGACATGCTTAACAACGCCCTTGAAGGAAAGTACGCCGTGGGCCAGTACAACATTAACAATCTGGAGTGGACTCATGCTATTCTCGAAGCAGCACAGGAAGAGCAATCCCCGGTCATTCTGGGTGTTTCTGAAGGTGCGGCACGTTATATGGGCGGGTTCAACACCGTCGTGAAGATGGTTCAAGGTTTGATGGAGGACCTGAAGGTTACCGTTCCGGTTGCCATTCACCTCGACCACGGCTCCAGTGTGGAGAAGTGTAAAGCAGCGATTGATGCTGGCTTCACTTCCGTTATGATTGACGATTCCCACAGCCCGATTGACCAGAACATTGCTACTACGAAGGAAGTTGTAGAGTACGCACATGCCAAAGGTGTTTCTGTTGAAGCAGAAGTCGGCATGGTTGGCGGTCAAGAAGATGACGTTATTGGTGACGTTATGTATGCGAAGCTGGACGACTGCGTACGGATCGTTAACGAAACGGGTATCGACACGCTGGCGCCGGCTCTTGGATCTGTACACGGACCTTACAAAGGCGAGCCTAACCTGGGCTTTAAAGAGATGGAAGAAATTCGTGATGCTGTGAACCTTCCGCTCGTGCTTCATGGCGGGACAGGCATTCCTACTCATGACATCAAGAAGGCCATCTCCCTGGGTACGTCCAAGATCAACGTAAACACCGAGAACCAGATCTCCTTCAGCAAGGTCGTTCGTGAGGTGCTTGCCGACAAGCCGGAAGCTTATGACCCGCGCGTATTCCTGAAGCCAGGCCGTGAAGCAATCAAGCAAACCGTCATTGGCAAAATGCGTGAGTTTGGATCCAACAACAAGGCTTAATGAGTAAGCTTTAGTAATATCAAGCGGCGGCCCACCGGGCCGTCTGCTTTAATACTTGTCTTTATTGGAATCTCACACCGCTTGCCGGTGTTTTTCCATTTTAATCAGGTGTGACAATCTTCTGCAATTTACGCCATGCTGGTTGGCGATCAGACCCATTTATGCAGCAATGTGATCTAGGGGGACCCTTAAGCATATGGAAAAATTGATGATCAGCGGTGGACGCCCGCTGCAGGGCACTGTAACCATCAGTGGTGCCAAGAACAGTGCAATTGCTTTGATTCCTGCCGCCATCCTGGCGGATAGTGAAGTCGTGCTGGATAATCTGCCTTTACTTAGTGATGTTGCCGTTTACGCGGAAATCCTGGAAGCCTTGGGCGGACAGGTATCCTGGGACGGTCAACAGATGAACATCAACCCTTCTGATATTAAGTCCATACCGATGCCCAACGGGCCTGTCAAGAAGCTGAGAGCTTCCTATTACATGATGGGTGCGATGCTGGGTCGTTTCAATGAGGCTGTCATCGGTCTGCCGGGCGGCTGTAACTTTGAGCCCCGTCCTATTGATCAGCATATCAAGGGCTTTGAAGCGCTGGGTGCAACCGTAACCAATGAGCACGGTGCCATTCACCTGCACGCCAAGGAGCTGCGCGGCGCTAAGATTTACCTGGACGTGAGCAGTGTTGGGGCAACCATAAATATCATGCTGGCGGCTGCTAAGGCCAAAGGCTCCACAACGATTGAAAATGCGGCCAAAGAGCCTGAAATTATAGACGTAGCAACATTGTTAAATTCCATGGGAGCCGTCATTAAAGGAGCGGGCACAGAGACAATCCGGATTGAAGGCGTGTCCTCGCTGCATGGCTGCAGGCATTCTATTATACCGGACCGGATTCAAGCAGGGACCTATATGATTGCAGCAGCGGCCACGCGCGGAAATGTGCTGGTGGATAACGTCATTCCGAAGCATCTGGAGGCTCTAAACGCGAAGCTGATCGAGATGGGCGTCGGCATTCAGGAGCATGATGAAAGCATCCGGGTCATCGGCAAGGATCGTTATGAGCATGTAGACGTCAAGGCTCTTGTGTATCCTGGATTTCCTACGGATTTGCAGTCACCGATGACGAGCCTGCTGACACAGGCTGACGGCGTAAGCGTCCTCAGTGATTTTATATACAGCAGCCGGTTCAAGCATGTGCCGGAGCTGATTCGCATGGGCGCGAAGATTCGCGTTGAAGGCCGCTCTGCCATCGTGGAGGGCTCGGCCTTGAACGCAGCAAAGGTGAAGGCTGCTGATTTGCGTGCCGGTGCGGCGCTAGTCATTGCCGGACTCACGGTGTCCGAAGGGGTAACAGAAATTACCGGTGTCGAGTTTATCGACCGGGGGTATGACCATTTGGTCACGAATCTCCGGCAGCTTGGCGCTGACGTATGGCGGGAAACTGAATAGCGGGTTCATGGCAAGGATTACCCTCAGAGGCTGAGAGTAGCAGGCATCGTGGAAGGAGGAATGAAATATATTCCATAAAAACCTTTTATGTCTGCATATCTCCCTCCAGATTGGGTAATCCTTATCTAGTGATATCCTCATAGAATGATAGATTTAGTATAGAAGCAATGTATATTGAGAACACAATGGAATAGGTGGTTATGGAATGGATCTACAGATATCCGACTTGGAAGGAATGAAGCTGACCGACCTTTACAAGCTGGCCAAGAAGCATCAAATCCCGTACTACGGTCAACTGAAGAAAAAAGAACTGATTTTTGCAATACTCCGCGCGCAGGCTGAACAAAGCGGCCTGATGTTTATGGAAGGCGTACTCGAGGTGCTGCCGGAGGGCTATGGCTTTCTGCGGCCTATCAACTATCTTCCAAGCACCGAGGATATTTATATTTCAGCGTCGCAGATCCGCAAATTTGATCTGAGAACCGGAGACCTGGTATCCGGCAAATGCCGGACGCCGAAAGAGAATGAAAGATATTTCGGGCTGCTGCAGGTTAACGCGGTCAATGGCGAGAACCCGGCAGTTGCCTCAGAACGGCTGCACTTCCCAGCCTTAACTCCTCTTTATCCGCAAGATAAGCTGGTTCTGGAAACATCCCCTAATCAGTTGTCCACCCGAATTATGGATTTGCTGGCCCCTGTTGGCCTGGGACAACGCGGTTTGATTGTGGCTCCGCCCAAAGCAGGAAAGACTCTCCTCTTGAAAGAATTGGCTAACAGTATCTCAACCAACCATCCCGATATTGAACTGTTTGTGCTCCTGATCGATGAACGTCCTGAAGAAGTGACGGACATGCAGCGCTCGGTGAAGGGTGAAGTCGTAGCCTCCACCTTTGATGAGCTACCTGAGAACCACATCAAGGTGGCTGAACTGGTGCTGGAGCGGGCATTAAGACTGGTCGAGCACAAAAAAGACGTAGTGATCTTGCTGGACAGCATCACACGATTGGCGCGTGCCTACAATCTGGTCATTCCTCCATCGGGACGTACATTGAGCGGTGGTATTGATCCGGCGGCCTTTCATCGGCCGAAGCGGTTTTTTGGCTCAGCCCGTAACGTGGAGGAAGGCGGCAGCCTGACGATCCTGGCTACTGCGCTGGTGGATACCGGCTCCAGAATGGATGATATTATTTACGAAGAATTTAAGGGCACCGGTAATATGGAGCTGCATCTGGACCGTAAATTTGCAGAACGCCGCATTTTTCCAGCTATCGACATTCGTCGCTCCGGAACGCGCCGGGAGGAAGTGCTTCTGAGCAAAGAGGAGCTTGATACGATCTGGTCGATTCGCAAGAATATGAATGATAGTGCAGACTTTGTGGAAGGCTTCCTCAAAAAAATGCGGGACAGCAAAACCAATGCCGAATTCTTGGCTTCCTTTGATGTCAGTGCTTCGGGAGCTTCCTCCGGCGGTAGCGGCGGCTCTTCCTCCGGCACCTCGGCGCCGAGACGGACCTCCCGTCCGTCCGCAGCATCAGCTTCCCAAAGCTAAGGCCCTTTCGCTATAATCCCAAATTCACGAAAAGAACAGGAGAACAACATGTATTTGGTGTATGCAGATGAACAGGGCAACGTCTTTGATCATCAAGAGTGGTTTGGACTTGCCCGCAGCGGCGAGATGTATGTAGAAATTCTAGAAGAAGAGCTGATTCCGTTGCCGGAAGGAGCTACGCTGGTCGGCCTGCCGAATACCCGTGCCATTGGCATGGATCCGGCTACCGGAGACATGAAGGCTCTGCCAATTGGACAAACGGCGGTCGGCGCCCTTTTGCCGCAAGGGTTTACCCGGCTGTGTATTCCCGGCTATATGAAGACAGATAAGGAATATAAGCTGCCTCTGTTCGGATACTCTGCGGTAGTGTGGAAAGACGGAGCATTCTATACCGCGGCCAGGTTAAGCGATGACCCTGAGAAATGGAATCCTATGAACTGTGATGTGGAGGAACTGGAGCTGGGGGTAAAGAAGCTGACGGAGAAATACCCCGAGAACCGTTTATATCAGCATCTCTCCAATTGCGCGCTGGGTTATGAGTGTCTCACTGCCTCGAATACCTTCCTGAACCGATGGGAGGGCGCGGTGCCGGTTTCGTATTCCTGCAATGCCGGATGCTTCGGGTGTATTTCGGAGCAGCCGGATGACAGCGGGTTCGTAGCTCCGCAGACGCGGATGAACTTCCGTCCCCGTACCGATGAGCTGGTGCAGATCATGCTGGAGCATCTGAAGACGCCGGAGTCGATCATCAGCTTTGGCCAAGGGTGCGAGGGAGAGCCTTCCACTCAAGCCAAGATTATTATTGAAGCCATGCGTGAGGTGCGCTCCATAACGGATATGGGCTACATTAATATCAATACGAATGCCGGGCTTACAGATCATATCCGGGGAATCGTAGATGCTGGCCTTGATTTGATGCGGGTCAGCACGATCAGTGCGCTGGATGATCATTATAATGCGTACTACAAACCGCGCGGCTACAATCTGTCCCATGTAGAGAAGTCCTTGAAATATGCTACAGACCAAGGAGTATACACCTCGATCAACTATCTTATATTCCCGGGTGTTACAGATCGGGAGGAAGAGGTGGAGGCGATGGTGGAATTTGCGCGCCGTACCGGGCTGCGTCTGATTCAGCTGCGCAATCTGAATATTGATCCAGAGAGCTATCTGGAGCTGATTCCTCCTGCTCGCGGAGATATTTTGGGGATGAAGCAGGCGATCGAGATTTTTCAGGAGGAGCTGCCGGATGTCGTGATCGGGTCGTATACTCATGTGCCGCCGGAGAACCTGCGCCGTGCCAAGCGTCCTTTATCCTCCCGCTGATCTCTGAGGACGATGCTCTCATCACATACCACATGAATGGATTAGATGTATTGCATATAGACGAGTAGTATGCTATAATCCGATTATGTGTCCATTTACTCTGTGCCCGCATGAGGCTCAGGGCGGAAAGAAGGTGAAAGTCTAATGAAACAAGATATTCAACCGAAATATCATGTTACTACGGTAACTTGCGCTTGCGGTAATACGTTTGAAACAGGTTCTGTTAAGCCTGACCTTCGCGTAGAGATCTGCTCCAGCTGCCATCCATTCTTCACAGGAAAGCAGAAATTCCTGGATGCCGGCGGCCGTGTCGATCGCTTCAAGAAGAAATACGGTATGTAATTATTCAACGGCTGTTTCTGAAGAGAGTCCATTCTCTCCTTCGGAAACAGCCGTTTTTATATGGCCACCGCGCACACCTTCTGGCGCGTGGTGGAATGGGGCGGGTGTCTTTGATAGCTGCTGTACAGTCTTCATGTCAGGTCAATGTCATAAATGAAGGCTGTTCGCCCAAGAGACGGCGGACGGAAGTGCAAATTTTGCCTTCGGTTGCATTTTGGACAGGCATGCGCTATACTTAATTTCGCCGTGCTAGACGGGGAGGTAGCGGTGCCCTGTAACTCGCAATCCGCTGTAGCGAGGTTGAATTCCTGTTAGAGGTATTGTCGATGTGAGGCTGGTCCCTGAGCTCGATGTTGACGGCTGGGTCCTCCGCAATGAGCACCTGTGAACCTGGTCAGGTCCGGAAGGAAGCAGCCATAAGCAGGAGCGCTCTTGTGCCGGAGGGTAGCCTAGCCCGAGTTGTAGCTCAGGGTGGCCGCTCGGATCGCAATTATCAATAACAGGTGCACGGTATACATAATACCGACTGCGAGAAGCGTTTCTGTCAATGTGACAGGGGCGCTTTTTTTGATGGCTTGAAAGTCAAGAAGCCCTAAAGGTTTTGCGGAAAGCGAAGGAAATTGGATGGAAATGTAGTATAATAAGTACAGGGATGCAGGTGATAAACGGCCT
The DNA here is from genome assembly GCF_005577435.1 of Paenibacillus algicola. Lineage (NCBI taxonomy): Bacteria > Bacillati > Bacillota > Bacilli > Caryophanales > Paenibacillaceae > Paenibacillus > Paenibacillus algicola. The sequence continues at coordinate 130,267 of NZ_CP040396.1, forward strand.
GCACACCGTAGAAGGCGGAAGTTGAAAGAAGGTTAAGCGTAGTGGAACATATTGCGTTATATCGTGCCTGGAGACCGCAGTCTTTTGGAGACATGGTGGGACAGCAGCATATTATCCAGACTCTACAGAACGCGATCCGTGAACAGCGGGTCTCCCATGCCTACCTGTTCAGCGGTCCGCGGGGTACGGGGAAGACCAGTGCCGCCAAGATTCTGGCCAAAGCCGTGAACTGTGAAAAAGGTCCGGCGAAGGAGCCTTGTAACCAATGTGAAGCCTGCCGGCGGATTACGTCCGGTGCGGTAATGGACGTACAGGAGATCGATGCTGCTTCCAACCGGGGAGTTGAAGAGATCAGGGACCTCAGGGAAAAAGTGAAATATGCTCCCACTGAGGTTCGCCGCAAGGTTTATATTATTGATGAAGTACACATGCTCACAACAGAGGCATTTAACGCTTTGCTGAAGACGCTGGAGGAGCCTCCGGAGCATGTTATGTTCATTCTGGCAACCACGGAGCCCCACAGACTGCCGGCGACTATTATTTCAAGGTGCCAGCGGTTTGATTTTCGGCGTGTTTCCCTGGAGGAACAGAAGGAACGTTTGGCGCAGATCAGTAAAGAAGAAGGCATTACAGCGGATGCTGAGGCCCTTCAATACATTGCGCGTCTTTCGGATGGTGGTATGCGCGATGCGCTGAGCATTTTGGACCAGATTGCATCTTTTACCGGGGGACATGTATCCTATCAGCAGGTTATGGAAATGACCGGCGGTATGGCCTCGGAGCAGTTTGGGCGTCTGGCCCGTGCCGTTCGCAATAATGAGCCCGGGGCTGTGCTGGAGCAGGTGGAGCAGCTTATGCAGGAGGGCAAGAGTGCGGACAAGTGCATGGAGAATTTGCTATACTATTTCCGCGATTTGCTCATGATCAAGATGGTCCCTCAGGCGGACCAGATGACAGACCGGATCCTGAATCCGGAGGATTTCAAGGAAATGGCCGATGCATTCTCTAAAGAGGAGCTTTTTGCGGTCATCGATACTCTAAATCGCTATCAGAGCGATATGAAGTATGCTTCCCAGCCGCAGACACTGTTTGAGGTGGCGCTGCTGAAGCTCTGCAGTGTGTCAGACCGTCGTGGGCAAGGCACTCAGGAGACTGGTGCGGCTCCTTCGGGAGAAGTAGAGCGTCTGAAAGGGCAGCTGGCTGCTGTGGAGAAGAAGCTGGAGCAGCTGCTTCAGCAAGGAGTTTCTGCACAGGGTGGACGGGAAGTGTCCAAGCCTGCAGTCCGAACACCCGCGCCCCGGGCCTCTTCAGCCGCGAAAACCCCGCAGCACATGGATCAGTATATTGCTTCACGCACTCAGGAGAGCTTCAAGGCCGTTCAGCGACAGTGGGCTCAAATTCTGCAGCGTGTGAAGGAGGAAAAGGTTACCGTCCATGCCTGGTTTATGGATGGAGAACCGGTATCCGTATGGGAAGACAACATTCTCGTTGCATTTAAGAACAACATTCATCGCGAAACCACTGAGAAGCCGGCGAACAAGCAGGTTATTGAAGGGGTATTCGAATCACAGCTGGGCATACCGCACCGCTTGGTGACCATGATGCTGCGTGACTGGAGCGAAGCAGTTGAGGGAGCAGGCAAGCCGCAGGCGGAAGAGCTGAAGCTGGAGCATGAAGAGGATGGAGCACAAGAAACCCCGTGGATCGATGAGGCGATTCAGCTTTTTGGCGAAGACCTCATTGTCATAAAAGATTAGGAATTATATTTGAAGGAGAGATGATCATGAATAATATGAACCAAATGATGAAGCAAGTGAAAAAAATGCAGGAGCAAATGATGAAAGCCCAGGAGGAGCTCGCGTCCAAAACCGTTGAAGGCACTTCAGGCGGCGGTGTAGTTACAGTAACCGTCTCTGGTCACAAGCAGGTTCAATCCATTTCCATCAAACCGGAAGCGGTCGATCCTGATGATGTAGAAATGCTGCAGGACCTGGTGTTGACTGCGGTGAATGATGCGCTGGCTAAAGCGGATGAGCTGGCGAACAATGATATGGGCAAATTCACGAACGGTATGAAAATCCCGGGCTTGTTTTAATTACTAGGCCCAAAAGGAGTCGTTGCGACTTTGTACTATCCCGAACCGATCGCCAAGCTGATCGAGGCGTTTACTCGCTTGCCGGGTGTGGGGCCCAAAACGGCCGCCCGCCTGGCTTTTCATGTCCTAAATATGAAAG
>NZ_CP040396.1:2322500-2420000 GCF_005577435.1 Paenibacillus algicola
GACAGGCAAGACGCTGACCGCGTTCTATGTAGCGACCCGGCTGGAGCTGCCTCTGCTGCTGGTGCGTCTGGATGCTGTTATTCATAGTCATTTGGGAGAGACCGCGAGCAATGTACGTAAAATTTTTGAATATGCGAAGGCCACACCTTGTGTCCTGTTTCTGGATGAATTCGACGCCATCGCGAGAACGCGAGAGAACAACGATGAGGTTAAAGAAATGTCCCGGGTGGTTAATACGCTTTTGCAATGTCTGGATGAGTTTGAGGGCGACAGCATCTTTATGGCGGCAACCAATCTGGAAACCGAGCTGGATCACGCAATCTGGCGGCGGTTTGACACCAAGATGGCCTACAGCCTGCCGGATGAGAAGGAACGGGATCAATATATTTCGCTCCTGATCGGAGGTTTCGGCCAAGAGGATCACCTCCAGTCGATCGCTGCATCCATTCTTCAAGGATCAAGCTACGCAGAGATGGAGCAAATTGTTCTGAAGGCGAAGCGAAAGGCAATCATCGAGGATAGCCTGCTGCGCGCAGATCATATTGAAGAAGCTTTTGCGGAGTACCAGCCCAAGCGTTAACCTTTAATGGAAGAAGATCTGAAAATCATCGGCTTCCTGATCCTGACCGTCATATCAAACTTGAAATATCCAGGAACTGCGCATAAACTAAAATGCAGAACATGTGAGCTTTGATGCAAAGTGAGATGGACAAGTACATAAAGGATAAGGAGCAGACATGAAAACATACGATTTTCTACCCATCATCCTAGGAAGCGATGAAAACGCATATGGCAATGCCCGGCTGATTCATGAAGCCTATCAGATCAAGCCTTTACTGCTGTGCACCCGGCTGCTCATTCCAACGATGAACAGTCAGTTGTTTCACCTTGTGCAGATCGACAGATTTGACCATGACGAGGTCTTTCCCGGAGCGCTCTTATCCATTCTGGAGAAGCACGCTGCCGACAATCAAAAAATAGTGGTCATTCCATGCTCAGACTATTATGCCAGCCTGCTGACCCGTCATTATTCCAAATTCAAAGGGCTGATTGCAAATCACTTTATTTCTGAGGAGCTGCTGGATACCTTTGATACAAAGGATAAATTCTATCAGCTGTGTGAGCGCCATGGATTGGACTATCCCAAGACGATTGTATGTCAACCGCATGAACGCGAAACCGCTTTGGATAAGATGAGCTTTGACTTTCCGATCGTAGTAAAGCCGGAGAACAGCAATGCCTATGACTACCTGCATAGTGATTTTGAAGGCAAGAAGAAGGTGTTCTTTTTCCATGATAAGAATGAATATCTCAAGATGGTCACAAGCCTGAATCGTTCAGACTATCAAGGAAAATTAATTATTCAGGAGTTCATTCCCGGCGGGGATGACGCCATGCGAGTCATGAACAGCTATTCGGATGAGAACGGCAAGGTCAAGCTGATGAGTCTGGGACAGCCCGTCCTGGAGGAATACGCTCCCAAAACACTCGGTAATTATGCCGCCATTATTGCTCGCTCCGACATGAAGCTGTACCAGCAGATCAAGACCTTTCTGGAAGAGATCGGTTATGTGGGCTTCTCGAATATCGATATGAAATACGATAGCCGAACCGGAAAGTATATGATGTTTGAAATCAATCCGAGAATGGGAAGAAGCAGTCTTTTTGTCAGAGCGGCGGGCCTGAATATGATCAAGGTGCTGATCGACAATGTCGTCTATGGCAAGGAAGAGGAATGTGTCTACGGGAATCAGACAGGAATGTGGACCAATGTTCCTAAGAGCGTACTGAACAGATACGTATCGAACTCGAAGCTGCTTCAAGAAATCCATGAGCTGTATAAACAAAAAAAGGTTCTAAAATCGCTCTGGTATCCCCCGGATTTGAACCTCAAACGAATCATTCGAATTGCAAGATACAATAATGGACATGTGAAAAATTTCCGCGAGCATTATTTTGAGAAGCAATAGGAACATTGAACATCACAGCACTCCGTAGTCATAGGGTTTACGATCAAACAGCAGCTTGGGCTAGGTCCAGGCTGCTGTTTTTTTTTGGGGAATATAGCGGATCTATACGGCAGACTTCACTCGAAAATATTGAAATTGTAGCATCTACCTTAAATTGTTGGTATGTCCTGTTGACTGAAACCCAAGTACAATTTACATAGTATGAGATTATGATCATCGGAGGGAATGCTTTGCCAAAGAATATGAACCAGAAACCATCACAGGCCTTTGCAGACTTCAGCCGCAAAGCCGCAACAGAAGGAGCCGTACTGCTCCAAAATCACGAACAAGGTCTGCCGATTGGACAAGGGAAGGTTGTTTCGGTGTTCGGACGCTCCCAGATTGACTATTATCGCAGCGGTACCGGCTCTGGCGGCAGCGTCAATGTAGCCTATACAACGAATTTGTTAGACGGTTTGCGCAGCAAGCCGCAGGTTAAAGTCAACGAGGCTCTGGCAGGTATTTACGAGGAGTGGATCAAGGAGCATCCGTTTGATAACGGCGGCGGCGCTTGGGCGGCAGAGCCTTGGCATCAGCAGGAAATGCCTTTAAGCGATGACATCGTGCAACATGCCCGCAGCCTCTCGGATCAAGCTATCGTTGTTATTGGCCGGACCGCTGGCGAGGATCAGGATAACGCACATGCTCCTGGCAGCTATCTGTTAACGACTGCGGAGCAGGAAATGCTCACCTTGGTCAGTAGTCATTTTGAGCGTACTGTGGTTGTTTTGAACGTGCCCAATATTATAGATATGAGCTGGCTAAAGGACAGCGGGCACAAGCATCCTATTTTGAGTGTGATTTATGCCTGGCAGGGTGGTATGGAAGGCGGCAATGCCATTGCGGATCTGCTGGCGGGGGATGCTGTGCCGAGCGGCAAGCTGACCGATACCATTGCTTATACGCTGGAGGATTATCCGTCAAGCGCTAACTATGGCAGTGATACGAAAAACCTGTACCAGGAAGACATTTATGTCGGCTATCGGTATTTCGAGACCTTTTGCCCGGAGAAGGTCCAATATCCCTTCGGCTATGGTCTGTCTTACACCACGTTTAGCATCGAAGGTGTACAAGGAACTGTAGTGCGTGAGAATGGTGAGGACATCATTCAGGTTGAAGCCACCGTGACCAATACCGGAGCTGTTTATGAAGGAAAAGAAGTGTTCCAGGTGTATGTGGAGGCTCCGCAAGGCAAGCTGGGTAAGCCTGCTCGCGTGCTTGCCGGTTTTATCAAGACCGGATTGCTGAAGCCCGGATCATCCGAACAAGTGACGGTGCGAATACATGCTCATGCGCTGGCGTCCTACGATGACAGCGGTGTCACCGGACATCGGTCGGCATATGTGCTGGAAGCGGGGCATTATCGCTTCCATGCGGGATGCAGTGTACGTGAGACCGTGCCAGTCCAGCTGGATGGATTGGAGGGCTATGAGGTGAAGTCGCTGCAGGTGGTCAAGCAGCTGCAAGAGGCAATGGCACCCACTGAAGGCTTCACCCGCATCGTGCCGGGAGAGCGGAAGCAGGACGGAACCTACGAGCTGACCTATGCAGAGGTGCCTACGCGTCAGGTCGATATGGCCAAACGTATAGAAGCTGGACTTCCGGCAGAAATGACACCGACAGGGGATCAGGGATTTAAGCTGCAGGACGTGCAGGCGGGCCGCGTGACATTGGAGACGTTTATTGCTCAGCTGAGTGATGAAGATCTCGCTGCGCTTGTCAGAGGCGAAGGCATGAGCAGTCCGCTCGTTACACCCGGGACTGCTTCAGCCTTTGGCGGAGTAACCGAGCAGCTGCTTCACTATGGACTGCCCGTCGCCTGTACGGCAGACGGCCCATCCGGCATCCGAATGGATAGCGGACATCTGGCCACCCAGGTTCCGATCGGTACGCTGCTTGCTGCCAGCTGGAATACAGAGCTGGTGGAGGCGCTGTATGTATGGGAAGGACAGGAGCTGCTGGATTACCAGATTGACGCTCTGCTCGGACCGGGGATGAACATCCGCCGGCATCCGCTGAATGGACGTAACTTTGAATACTTCTCGGAGGACCCACTTCTAACTGGTGTTATGGCCAGTGCATCAGTGCGGGGAATTCGAAAGGGCGGCGCTCATGCGACGCTGAAGCATTTTGCTTGTAACAACCAGGAGCATCAGCGTCATTTCGTCAATGCCGTAGTGTCTGAGCGCGCAATCCGGGAAATTTACCTGAAAGGCTTCGAAATCGCCGTGAAGGATGGCGGCGCGACCTGCATCATGACTGCTTATAATCCGGTGAACGGATATTGGTCTGCATCCAGCTATGATCTGAACACCACCATCCTGCGGGGCGAGTGGGGCTTTACCGGGATTGTGATGACGGACTGGTGGGCCAAGATGAATGACCCCGTCCTGGGCGGAGCGTATGATGAGAAGAACACGGCCGCCATGGTCCGGGCACAGAACGATCTGTACATGGTTGTACAGAACTACGGAGCTCAATTCAACGTCATGAACGACAACACGATACAAGGCCTAGCAGATGGGCTCGTTACACGGGCTGAGCTGCAGCGGGCGGCCAGCAACATCTGCCGTTTCCTGATGAATGCTCCGGTATTTGCACGTGAACCTCAAGCGGAGCCGCCTGTCGCAAGAATGGCTGCGGCAGAAGCTTCTGCTTCAGCAGTACAGGTGCTAGAAGGCGAAGGGCAGATCATTCCTAACGAAACCGAGTCCATCACATTCCGCGTAGAAGAGGCCGGAATCTACCGACTTGTCGTTAAGCTGAAATCGGATGCTGTACGCTGGGCACAGTGTGCCTGTAACGTGTACTTGAATGAGGAGCTGTTAACGACCGTGCAAACCAGCGGTACAGAGGGAAGCTGGCTGCAGCAGCGTCTCGGCAAGGTGGAGCTGGAGCAGGGGTATTATGAGATGAGGCTGGACTTTGTGAAGCCAGGAATCGAGCTGGGCTGGATTGCATTCAAGAAAGAATAATTGAGAACGCCATAATGATCATTGAGCATCATTAACTAGATTGAGGAGCTTATGACAGTCTTGGAGACTGCTATAAGCTCCTTTTTTGCGCAAATGTACCTTCGATGACATGGCATTAGAATAATAGGCATTTTATTAAAGATTATCATCGAAGTCATATTATTCCATTAACTAGTTCAATTTGGTATTATATAAGATGAATGATTTATCATTGGATGATAGAAAGTTGGGTTTGACCATGCAGGAACAATTAAGAAAGAAATCTAAACTGAAAAGTCGTTATTGGCATATAAGTCATTGGATTCAAAAGGTGAATTATATATTTATCTTATTGCTCCTCGTATTGACCAGCGTGGCTTATATTTTGTTTTCGGATAACAACGATGAAAGAAATCTGTTTATTTCTAACCAGAGCGACATACAGTCCATGACCATTTATAAGAATGTCTATATGTCCAATCAAAGCAGCCAGACGATTACGGATCTGCAAACGATTCATAGAATTGTCAACCAGATAAATAGCGCTGAACGAGTAAAAGCCACAGAAATAGTGTTTGAAAAGGGCCCTGAAGGTTTGCTTGTCTTCAAATTTATGAATGACGCTTCATTACATATTCCTTTTTTTCAAAATAGCGGGGATGTGCTGTATAAAGAAACTCTCATTGATGCAGATCTGGTGAAATGGATATCAGCCGCTCAAATGCGATAAAGCACAAATCATATAGGTAAAGGGTGAAGGTGCAGATGAAATGTTTGAATGACGGAAACGTCCAGGTCAAGCAAGAGAAGGACGGCGAAGATCTTCGGGCAGATTGTGATCATTGTTTTGGGCTATGCTGTGTCTCTCTATGTTTCTCAGCTTCTGAAGGTTTCCCCATTGATAAAGAAGCAGGTCAACCGTGTATCCAACTGCAGCATGACTTTCGGTGCAATATTCACAAAAGCCTGAGTGCCCGTGGTCTTAAAGGGTGTTTGGCATTTGACTGTTTCGGAGCGGGGCAGAAGGTTTCTCAGATTACGTTCCGCGGGCAAGACTGGCGCCAGTTTCCGGACACAGCTAAGTCAATGTTCAACGCATTCCTGGTTATGCTGCAGCTTCATGAATTGATGTGGTATTTGACAGAGGTAATGACGCTTCAAGCGGGAAAGCCTGTACATGACGAGATTCGCAGCTTGCTGGAGATGACAGAACGATGGAGTCTGCTCCCAGCTAACGAGCTCCTGGAATTAGACATGATTGAACACCGTGCACACGTAAATACACTGCTTATTAAAACCAGTGAACTAGTGCGTGCGGAGGCTCGAAGTAAGCAAAAACATGGAACGAGGCCGAAAAAAGGGGGTTCCGCTCGTAAAGTGAAGATGGGTAGAGGGGCCGACCTCATTGCCGCCGATCTGAGAAAAGTGGACCTGAAAGGAGCTTATTTGAGAGGAGCGTATCTCATTGCTGCTGACCTGAGAGGAGTGAATCTGAGGGGGGCAGATCTCATCGGTGCAGATTTTCGTGATGCCGATATTAGAGGAGCTGACCTCTCCAAGAGCATTTTTCTAACTCAATCTCAGATCAATGCGGCTAAAGGCGATGATCATACACGATTACCTTTGGCACTCACACGTCCACAGCACTGGGACGATCCTTTTGTGGACGGAGCTTTCAGGTGAAATTACGAATACTCAGCCCATCGAGCCGCTGGTTAAACACTAACCAATATGTCTGGAGGTTTGTACCTTTGAAGGGGATTAAATACATCATTTGTTTCTTTGTTTTTTGTTTTGCGATGGTGATTGTGGCTGAAAGTCAGATTTTTCGTCTGGATCAGTTTCACAGCCCATACCGGTACACCTCTTTGTATCTTCAATATGGTCAGGACGAGAAGGAAATGGTTCAAGATATTCTCCGGGCTGCAGACAGAAATAACGTGAAGGTGTTTACCTATATCAAAACTCCGACTGGCAATTACGATTCCATAAAGCTATATGGAACGCCAAATTACCAGCAGCACCTTAAATTTGAGCTCAGTATATATGATAAGCATTATAAAAGCTTATTTGTGGGCGACATACATTTCAGCTTTCATTCGCTTGAAGAAATCCAAGGTTTTAAAGATGTCCATGATTTTTATATTATAGGGGGTAAAGATGAAGCCGATCAATTTAAGTCTGAGCTAATAAATACGTATGCCGGTAATTTTCCCCGGGAAGGCTATCAGAACCGAGATGCACAGTTTACCGTGTTTGCAATTTGGGGGTTAGTAGCAGGCATTGTTCTCTTGCTCACGTACTATGATGTACTTCGTCAAAGAAAGGAAAATCTGATTCGCATTTCGATGGGCGAAAGAGTAAGCACGATCTTGATTAAAAATATCGTTAGCGACACCCTAGTTTTTGCGCTTATGTTTAGTATTATATTCATAGGATTAAATCGCCTCACGTCTATTACACATCAATTCACGGAGTCACTCTTATGTATAGCTGTTCTTCTTTTCTTGAATGGATCGGTTTATTTAAGTCTTCGTACCACGCACATCAAACAAGCCTTCTCAAATACTAGCAGCAATACGAGGAGACTTCTCACGCTTAATTATGTCTTCAAGGCCTTTACCGTTATAGTAACTATAGCTATTATTTCCAGTAATCTTGTTATGATTCATGATTCCTATCAGCTATATAAACAAAAGCCATTTTTCGAAAAGCATGCTCAATTTTCTTATATTTACATACAATATAGACCGTATGTTGATCAAAACGGTACAGCTCATGCAATGTTTGAAGAAAGCGAGCTATTACAATCCTAATTCTATTCTGAACACTTCAATTCAACTAAGGCTACATTAATTTCGGTGGTTTACAGCCCTTTGTCCACATCGCATCCAGCCGTTATGGCCAATCGAAATACATGGAGCTATTTGTCAGATCAAATGGACCCGCTGAAAAGCGAGCCCTTGGAGCATGATTATTACTTTATACTTCCAGCAGATCTGTTGAATGATTCCCGCATTATAGAAGAATTAAAGCAAGAATATTTATTTTTCGAGAATAAAGGCATCCAAGAAAATCAATACAAAGTTATTTATTATGATAAAAAGGCTTATGTTACAGCAATCAATGAAAACAACAACTACGGAAGTGAGCGTCTGGAGAATCCCGTTATTATGTACGATAATACGGTACCTGAGTCGCAGCCTCTTCATGTTAGTCCCCATCGAGCCAATTACATCAGAGAAGTGATGTATGATATTACAGACGAGGCGTTCGATCAATTTCTTGTGAAGCATCAGCTTACTGAATCGAATGCCATACTATCTAAAACCAATGTGATGGACAAGTTCAATAACCAGTGGAATGCTGCCAAGAAAATTCTTTATATAAACCTTGTCTTTAGTTTACTAGTGCTCATATTAGAATTCATGATTATCCTCTCTTTAATCAAATTAGAATATGAAGCAAACGCAATCGAACTTTCAGTGAAAAAAGTACTCGGCTTCAGCGTTTGGGAGAAACATAGAAAGATGATTCTCATTACACTCATTACAACGATTCTAGGTACGGCCTCTGCTGCAGCGATTACCATGTTGATGAACTATCATCTTGTCGGTTATTTGGCAGCTGCTGGCGCAGTAATAATGATGTTAGAGTTGATTGTTATTTTCAGCAACATTAAGCGTATTGAAAAAGCTAACATACAACGAATCTTGAAAGGGGGGAATGTGACATGATATCCATTCGAAACCTCAATAAGTCTTTTGGCGGCAAGACATTATTCTCCAATTTTAATATGGAGATACAAGCTCAAGATTTTGTGATCATTTCGGGTCCCAGCGGTTGTGGTAAGACCACTCTTCTGAATATGATCGGTGCAATAGAGTCTGTTGAGTCTGGCATCATCGAGGTAGATGGCGTTGATATCAGCAAGAAGAACAATCAACTTCAATATTTTCGCACCAAAGTAGGTTTTTTATTCCAGAATTTTGCATTGGTAGATCACAAAACAGTGCGTAACAATTTACTAATGATTCGAAAAAATTCAAGATCAAATCTTTCCATAGAGGAAGCCTTGCAAAAGGTGGGCCTCGAAGATAAATTAAATTCCAAAGTGTACACTCTTTCAGGAGGTGAACAACAACGGGTAGCACTTGCTCGTTTGATGCTTAAGAAATGCGATGTTATTCTGGCCGATGAGCCCACGGGCTCACTAGATCATAATAACGCAAAGACTGTTCTTGCTATTCTCAAAGAGTTCAATCAGCAGGGCAAGACCATTGTACTTGTCACACACGATGAGAAAATCATACATCAAGGGAACAAAGTGGTTTCTTTGAGCGAAAATAAATAGAAAGCTTGGTGTCCTTCCCATGACCCGAATGATGCATCTCCAAGCCCTCAAGCACCCCAACCGTCCTCATTACGAATGGAGCGGGGAGCGGCTTGAACAGAACGACGAATATGTTATGGTCTTGTGCCAACCGGGCCGCAAGCTGATTCACCATACCAAGAAAAGTGTATTCATCATGGATAATACTTCACTGGAGCTGTTTTTTTAAAAAGAATGGTTCACCGTGGCTATCGGCATCGAGGATGGAAAGGCGGTCTCGTACTACTGCAATGTAGCGATGCCGTCGATCGTTACAGAAACAGGGATCTCTTTCGTAGATCTCGATCTGGATTTAATCAAGCAGCCTGGCGATGATTGGAAGGTGGTTGACGAGGACGAGTTTGCTTCTAATAGCATCATCCTCAATTATTCAGCAGAGCTGCAGACCAGTGCCAGAGCGGCACTGGCACGCTTGCTGGAGCGTGCGGTCAATGGAATATTTCCATTTGACGAACATGTACTCGGGCAGCTGCCTGCCGGCTATAACCATCAACAATGACAAGCCCCTGGAATTTAAACTCTGGTCTTTACCGTTGCTCTAGGCTTTATGGAGAACGAAGCCAGGTTACACAACTTCAAACACGGATCAGAGCCTACAATAAAGGAGAGAATGATGTTAAAATTGGGTGGCAATGAAGTAAAAATATCTGTACCTGAGTCAACGTTTAGCTTAGTTGAAACGAATAAAACCTATTTCATAACATACCATCATAATTTCTTCAGAGGTAACTATATAAAAAATCTCAATCTATCTGATCCACCCAAGTAATACATTAAATGCAGCGAAGATCGTGAGCAGAAACATTTATATTTTGAATCGATCTCAATCTACTTATAGAAAGTCGCTAATATTCTCAAGAACAGGCGCTTATGCGACATTCCTATTTTGATAAATGAGCATGTATAAAGTATACAGAGGAAAGGCGATAAAGAGAAAGAAGTAGTAATTACTACCAATAATAAAATACATTGTTACTAGTAATACTATACCTGCTAAATTAAGAATAACGATCCGGTACATGGTTTGAACGAGGACGTACTTACCTATGAGAAAACTCAAACTGCTTGCAACAAAATTGAATAAGTAAGCAAACATACTTAAGAACAAAAATGATAAAAACCACTGACCACGATCACGATGTAGAGAGGAATTCATTTCTGAAGTTGCCATTAGGGCGCCAATAAGAATGCTTATTAAAAATGAAATAAGAGTTACACCAACAACAAATTCCTTTTTTAATTTCTCCATAATACACTCCTTAAATATGTAATTTATCTTTTATAATAATATATACATACTAAAATACCAAGGATTACATATTATACTATATATGACACTAAATAATAATAAAATCAATGAATTATGAAACTTTTACTATAGCATGGGTGTTATTATAGCTGAACGGATTATTTAATCGGTTATAGGAGAAATTTATTTGAAAAAAACTCAGATCTCAATTTGGTTATTGTGTATTGCAATGTTACTGGTTTCATGTTTTTCTTCTAAAGAATCAAGTTCCGAAACATCAAATACAGACTCCCGTGCTCCTGCCGCTAGTCCAGAGAAGCAATCACCGGCCCCTACAGCAGATTACATTACATTGACTTATTCAGAATATGCGACTACAGATGAGAATGGAGCCATAAAGACACAAATACTAAGCTATGATACGGATACAAAGAAAATAAAAACAGTCTTTCAATTCGATTATACAGCTCAATATCCATTGGGCTTCTATGATAAACCAAATCAATTAGTATACTATACTCAAAGGGTAGGAACAGACAAGGATCATGGAGATCAAATCTTTGTCAAAGATTTATTGAGTGAAAAAAACACTCAACTTACAGATAACTTATTTGCAGTCAACTATATTATTCCCTCAGGGGATCAATTGTTTTTTGTGGCTAATGTTAAAGGTGAGCAAGCCATACGATTAGGAGCTGTTGATCTAAACTCCATGGAGATGACACTATGGGGTGATGATGACATATTGGTAGAAGCTATTACATTAGATCAAAATAACAAAAAAATATATGCTTCTGCGTACTCTTTGAAGGAAAGGCAATATAATCTGGCACATCAAGATGGACCCGTGGGACAGAATAATTTCAAAATGCCAACGTATACGATATACGAAACGGATTACAATTTAAAAGAAAAAACAAAGCTATTTAGTAACAATTATTGGATTCGAATGCTCATGAATAAAGAAGGTCATGTTATTGCATTTGGTGATAAGAAATATAACCAGGGGCAAGTACCCTCTATGGTTGTTGATTACGATACTGGAAACAAGACTATTAGTTTGAGTAAGTGGGGAACTACAAGATTACAAAGGGGAGAGGCTAATTACTCTTATGACGGCAGCAAAATATATGCGATAGCAGTCGTTAAAAATGAACGTGGATTATTTGAATATGATGTGAAAAGCAATCAATTCACTGCTCTATTTACACCTACGGCTGGGTTCATTAATAATATTCAGGTTGTAAGAGGATTCTAATACAAAGTATAACGGTAGAGATCGTGGACTGGATATGGGAGCTGGTGCTCCGGCGCCATTTTACCCATGAAATAAAGGAGGCGGATTCATATGATCCAAATGAACCTCAATGGTCGAGCCAAATGCAATTGATAAAAGAAGAGGTGGCTAATGTGAGAAAACAACGATGGTTTTGGAAGACATCTGCAGCAGCGGCAGGTATTACTTTAATTGGATTTATCGTATTTGCTTGGTTTTTCCCGATGAATCTGACAAATCCGGCTGCTGACCCCGCTATTGATCAGACTTTAAGTCAGGTCATCACAGAAAGGTATCGCACCCTAAACGTATCGGGTTTCGACTTAGATGAAATCGTACATAAAGAATGGACCGACAATGGTGTACTTGTATTTTATACAAAAGATTACGGTCAAAATGATGATGAAGACGTGGATTTGAACTTGGAATATTGGAAGAAGACACTTACGGGCTGGAAATGGGTAACAGGAGGCAGTTATCAGTTCAGCAGCCTGAAAAATTTGAAGCAGGATGAGAGCCTGATCTTTGAATATGTAACAGGAACTGAACCGGACGGATCGGGAGAACCGCCGCTACCGATCGTCTATGGGGAATCGTTTAAACCGGATGTAGTTAATATTGAATTGACTGATAAACAGAATCAATATAAGCAGGTTGCGAAAATGATTTATATTCAAGACGACCGCACGATCTGGTTTGCCCGTTTTCCAATTTCCATGGGTATGAACATCGAAATTCAAGGCCTAGATGAGTCCGGAAAAGCCGTGGTAATAAAAAACATGGATATTCCGGCTACGCCTATTGAGAAGTGAATTAGAAATCAAAAAATACTTATCCCTTCTCCCGTTAATGCAAAGATTTTTGAAAACAAGTGGCTATACAGCACTTTGTTTTGATATAGAGGGAGCACTACATGCCCAGTGGGCTGAGTTCGAAGAATTAAGCAATGCTCTATGAGTTTTTCAGGTAGAGGGTTAAGGGGAAAATATGATGAAAATAAAATTATTTCATATCTTAATATGCGCTTCATTGTTGGTCTTGATTCTAAGTAGCTGCCAAACTTCTAATCAGTCCGATATGGTAGGAGTAAGCAAGGAATCAAAAGAACTAGAGACCTTCTATCCTAGCGACATTACACTGCTTGATTCTATTGAAATAATGAGTGGCGATAATGGTACAAAAAAAACAACTACAGATCAAATACTAATTCAGGAATGGATCGAAAAGGTGCGCCACTTGAAAATCATACTTGATCCAGACCGAGAAGATTCATCAGGGGTTTTGTTCCATGTCACTATGTTAGAGCAAGGTGAAAAAAAGTTGTATATGACGCCAATCAATATTAATCATTACCGGATGGAGACGCAATCGGAATTAGCAGACCGAATGACAGAGCTTTACGATTCTATAAAATAAGGTGATAATACCACTAAAGTCATGTGTCGGGTGACAAAACATAGTAATATAAAAAGCCGCTGATATTGCGGCTTTTTATATTTATGTTATCAAGTTCTTGTCAAAACACAATGATTTTATAAGCGAGCAGTCCCGAGCCAAGGACAAGAACTTGTACCGATTGCCGAAAAG
Source organism: Paenibacillus algicola (assembly GCF_005577435.1). Classification (NCBI taxonomy): domain Bacteria; kingdom Bacillati; phylum Bacillota; class Bacilli; order Caryophanales; family Paenibacillaceae; genus Paenibacillus; species Paenibacillus algicola. The sequence goes on from NZ_CP040396.1 coordinate 2,335,969, forward strand.
GACAAGAACATGTTCCGATTACCGATTAGTTCTAATTCATTAAGGTAACAGGCAGGATAATCCAAAGATTTCGCGAATACTTTTTTCTTGTGATTATTAGCGAAGTTCGTAGATAGGACGTTAGTAATAAGTTATCGGAGCTGTGGGAAGAGAAACAAAACAAGAACAACATATGTACAAAATACGAGTTTTGTGTATTAGTAGTACTAAGCAAAATCTTCTGTCTCTTTTACCATTGTTTTCAGAAGCCTAAGAAACACTTTCCGGCGAATACTCGGCGTAATACCATATTTAAGCATACCGACTGGACGGATCATCCCCTCCCTCTCTATTCCTATAAGCCACGCATAGATGATACCACAACAAAGAGCCCTCTCAGTATATAAATAAAGAGAGCATCCGGTCCCATTGCTTACGAAATACAAGAATTTTCCTTCCATATTCTTTGCAAACCGTATTTGATGAAGTACCAGCCTATTATCATTGACTCCTACAGCCTCAGAACAAGTTACATAGTGAATTAACACTGCGTAAAGAACCTTACAACTTTATACGGGTAATAAGCGTTAATACCTATAATTAGTCAGTCATGTACAAAATTAAGGATAGGAGTGAAAATGTCATGAAAAAAAAGAACCTGGTGTACATCTCTATTGGAGGTACACTTACCTTAATTATTTTGCTTTTTGTAATGATTTGGTCTCCTTGGATCAATACAAATGTTGCTCATGCTAAAGCAATTTCTAGCTTCCAAAGAGCATGGGAAAATTCTGCTGACAGCTGTTCTTTGGAATGTGAAGAATGTGGAGTAGTTTCTGTTAAAAAGGTACCCTTTGGCCAGTTAGTTACCTTACAGTCCAAATGCGGCTGGGAAGGCGATGTTATCAGCTTGAAAAAAATGATGTTTTCGTGAATTTTCTAGGCAGCTCCAAATTTAGAAAATAATAAATTTCAAGTAATTTAATATCTAATTTTATTCACTTTCACTGGTAAAAAATCCGCCTTCTCTCATAAATATGAAAGAAGACGGTTAATATACAACTTAGAATAGTACTAGCTCATCAATTATAATTAATTGAATTTTGCGAGATACTGTATAAACTTACAATCCCCGCTCCCTCGTCATTGTCACTCATATTCGAGCATCTGGCGCTTTATCTGAAATCAAATTTAATTCAACATTATGCTCCAACAATGCTTTCAACCCACATAACACCATTGTAAATCCACCGACAGAGTCCATACACTGACGAATAATTTCATCATCGCTGCCTGTAAATCCATAGTTTTCAATTGTAACGAACGTCTCGTGATCTGCTCTTGATGTAAAAACCCAATCAATGGTAGTACCATCGGACGATTCGACAATAATTCGTTTATGCTTGTCAAGCTGTTTCACGAGTATTTCATCCCACACACCATACATTTCCCAATCCCACCGAACGCTTTTACCCACCTCTAATCTTCCGCTACTTTTGGTAAACCAAAATTTGGTAGTTACCTCCGGGTTAATAAAGGCTTCAAATACTAATTCTACAGATTTTCTGATCAGCATTTCTGCTTTTGCAACAGGCCCCTGATTATAAATTACCATCTTGATTCCCCGCTCCCTTGGATTCGATAATGATTCCTTCACTTACTTTCTCGGAAGAATAGCCTGCTTATTCTCGAAGTTGTTTAGCCTCAGCTTTCGTCACCTCTACGGTGACGTTAGGGTGGGAGTCAAGCGATGATCAATGATACCCTACTTGAGCGGCAGACGGATTAACGTAAATCTGCTCTTCCGGATCGTCATGGGTTCCTTGTAGAATTCGCCATTGAGAATCAAAGTCCCTCTTCGCTGTCCAACATTTCCTAATCTACATTTTGTCTCTACCATTCAAAATATGAATGATTCCTGTGTAACACGGGAGTCATTTTTATTTTTCACTCGAGAAGAATCCGTATCAAGGTAATGTTGTCTGACATCCTCTCATCCATCTGCCCCATATTGTTTCGGGCAGTGATTCTCTTTATACTATAACTAATAAAAAGTCCTTTTTTTGCTAGCAGCGCATCCAGCTTTTATGCAAATTTGCACATTTTACATTGGCTTTACTTTGCTTTTACATTCTTCTGATGAATGATGTTTTCTATACACGTACAATAAGCATAAGGTCAAGTCTGGATCTTAACGGAGGTTGCTAATGTTATGTTACAAGAAATCATAAAGCAAGGAGAAAAGGGCGTGTCGAACCGCTACTTGAACCGCGATCTGAGCTGGATCGAATTTAATCGAAGAGTGCTGGAGGAAGCTCAGGATGCTGCAACTCCCCTGCTCGAACGCGCCAAATTCCTGGCGATTGTAGGCAGTAATCTGGACGAATTTATGGCGGTCCGGGTCGCCGAAACGAAAGAGAAGACAAAGGCAGGCTTCACTCATAAAGATTTTACCGGCTATTCCCCTGCCGGCTTATTTCGTCGTCTGCGAAAAAGAACGACCGCTATGGTCACCGAGCAATACCGCGCTTATCGGGATCTGTCCCGTCAGCTGGTCAAGAAAGGGATTGTGATGCTGGGCTATCACGATCTCAATGCCACCCAGCAAAAAGCAATGGATACATACTATCATGATATTGTATTTCCGGTTCTTACCCCCATGGCCGTGGATCAGAGCCGTCCTTTTCCACTCGTTCACAATAAATATGTGTATTTGGCCGTTGTATTGCGTCAGCATCATAGTGATCTGGAGGATGAACGCTTCTTCGCCATTGTGCAGGTGCCCTCCAATATACCAAGGGTGATTCCGGTCCCCCACCGCTCCAACAGCAAGAAGCGGTCCTTTATTCTTATTGAGGAGCTGATCAAGCATCACATCCAGTCGCTGTTTGGCGGTTACTGGCCTGAGGCAGTCCACGGCTTCCGGCTCACCCGGAATGCGGATCTTACAATTAATGAAGAAGAAGCCGAAGATTTACTGGAGGAAATTGAGAAAGAGTTACGACGCCGACGCCGAGGTGCCCCGGTCAGGCTGGAGGTGGAGAAAGGCATTCATCCGTTTGCGCTGGAGCATCTGCAGGAGGAGTTCGGTTTGGCTGATCATGTGTTTGAGGTCGACGGACCACTGGATCTCAGCTTTCTGATCTCGTTCGCGGACAGTATCGAAGGCATGTCTCATCTCCGTTACCCGCCGATCAAGCCGGTATACCCGCAGGAGCTTCACACCGAGCAGGATATGTTCAGCTTGCTGCGTGCACAGGACCGCTTGATGTACCACCCTTATGAGTCCTTTGATGCGGTCACTGACTTTATTATTGAGGCAGCAGAGGACCCGCAGGTCATGGCGATCAAAATGACGCTGTACCGCGTCAACGGTGACTCCCGCCTGATCCCGGCACTCGCCCGGGCTGCGGAATCCGGTAAACAGGTCACGGTTGTTGTGGAGCTCAAGGCGAGATTTGATGAAGAGCGGAATATCGCCTGGGCCCGCACATTGGAAAAAGCCGGCTGCCACGTGGTCTACGGGCTCGTCGGCTTAAAAACTCATGCTAAGATCATTCTCGTCGTACGGCGCGAGAATCAGGTGCTGAACCGGTATGTGCATGTAGGAACCGGCAATTACAATGAAACAACAGCAAGAATCTATACGGACATCGGATTGCTGACCTCCAATCCAATCATCGGCGAGGATGCATCTGCGCTGTTCAACGAGATTACAGGCTATGCCGCTCAACGAGAGCTGCAAGCCTTCAGCATGGCTCCCACAGGCATGAAGGACAACCTCTTCTCGCTCATTCGCCGGGAAGCGGAGCATGCCGCCGCCGGAAGGCCGGCAAGAATCATTGCCAAGATCAATTCCTTATCCAACCAGGAAATGATTGATGAATTGTATGCCGCCTCCCAGGCCGGAGTGCATATTGATCTGATCGTGCGGGGAGTCTGCTGTCTTCGCCCCGGCATTCAGGGCCTGAGCGAGAATATTCGGGTTCTTAGTATTGTGGACCGCTTCCTGGAGCATTCCCGAATCTTTTACTTCCAAAATGCCGGTACGCCGGATGTATTCCTCTCCAGTGCGGACTGGATGACGCGGAATCTGACACGGAGAATCGAGCTTATGTGCCCCGTGTTCGATCCCAAGCTCAAAGATATTATATGGAGCATCCTGGACCTTTCCTTGCGGGATAACGTGAAGGCCAGAATGCTCCTCCCTAACGGAAGCTATACCCGCGTGAGCAGTGATAGCCAGCTTATACGCAGTCAATTCGAGGCGATGAATATTGCCTCATGGAAGTAAATGAACGGACCAGGATAGGTTGACGTCCCAGGCCTTCTGCACATCCTTCGCAGCGGCCTCCAGCTCGCCCATCTCCAGAACCGGTTCTGTTTTGCAGCTTAGCTGCAAATGCACAGAGCCGGTTTTTGTTTGCGCCGTCACCTCGGTGATACTTCCCAGTTCACTGCGGTCCAGTGCAGCAGCCAGCTTAACCAGTGAGCCCAGGCGGTAAATTCGCATATCATCAGCATCGTGAAGGATGTCTTTGAATTCTTGGATCTGCTCAGGCGTCCTTGCCTTGGGATGATAATCGGCAATCAGGGCCGTGAGCACAGCCTCCCGGTGCGTCATTCCCCGAAGCCCGGTGTTAAGGAGCCAATAATACGTATGCCGGCTGTATTGATAATAGTTAAGCGCAGCTCCGGTTTTGTATAGCCTGCTGGACACCTGGAGCAGCTTCTGATCAAGCTCTAATGGAGCCGGCTCTAGAGCGGCGTAGAGCTGCCGGGCGTGAGCGGATACCCGCTCCAGATGCTCAGGCGGCACGGGCGTGTTAAAGGCAAGAATGTTCTGCAGACTGATCTCCAGCGGATCCGGTACGATCGGATGCTCCGGAGTGATCAGCTCCTGAAATAATCCATCCCGCAGGCCCGAGCCGCAGATCATCCACTCTGAGGCCTGAGCGGTGCGGTAGATGGTCTGCATGATAATGACGCCAGGGATAATAATATCGGCGCGGCTTTTGGAGAGACCCGGAATTTTCTTGCGCTGAAGAACCGTCATGCTAGGCAGGCTGTGATAGAGCTCCTCTACATCCTCACCGCGCATCTGATAATGATGCGTGACCGGCAGAGAATAGCGGTGCTTCTTCTGATTCATCTTGCCCACCGTACGGATGGTTCCGCCCAGGCCGATAATTGGCAGACCCGGATTCGAGGCAATCCATTCATGCTGCAGCAGCTGCTCCCGGATATATTGCTCCAGAGCTTGAGTGTGCTTGGCTTCCCACTGACCGTCTCCACTGAACCGAACATTCATGTTCACCGCTCCAAAAGGAAAGGAGTACGTGTGAATCAGCTGCCGGGACCGGAACAGCGTGACCTCTGTGCTGCCCCCTCCGATATCGATAATAATCCCGTCCTGAGCGTTCATCGTGTTCACAACTCCAAGAAAGCCTGCGGCCCCCTCCTGCTCCCCGGAAAGAACCTCAATGGCCACGCCTGTGTCCTGATAGAGCCATTCAATAATCTGGCTGGAATTCTCGGCATTCCGAATTGCCGCGGTAGCGGCCGCACGCAGATGAGTCACCTTGTATAAATCACAGATGCTTTTGAATTGGCGGATGATGGGTACGATCTTATCCACCGCTTGACGGCTCATGTACCCCTGCTGATCGATTTTCTCGCTGAGTCGGGCGGATTCCTTGCACTCCTGGATGACCCGATAGTGGCCTTGCTCTGTGACCTCATAGATCACTAATCGAATGGAATTGGATCCAATATCCATAATCCCGGCTCTGATGTTCATCGTTCATACTCCTTATCTGTGTCATTGGCAGCTTAGCCATGGGTTGGAATCGCTATTGATATTGTATCAACCAAGCTGCAAATGAACAAATCAGGAGGCAAAAGATCGTTACAGCCTGCTCCGGACCACCCGAAAGCCCTGATCCGGACCGAAGCCACTGGGTTCGAATTTCCCTCTGAATTCAATGGAATGACTGCCGAGATCACCGATCCACCCGCCACCTTTGACGATGCGGTATACTCCCTGCGGGGTCCCCTCATCGGCCATCCAGTCCTGGACCCATTCCCGCACATTCCCCGACATATCATAAATGCCCAGCTCGTTCGGGAGCTTGCTCCCTACAGGCCGGGTCTGACTGTTATTATTCTCGATGAGAGGCCAGCTCCAGTCTCCGGTCAGGTAGCGGGTACCTGAATTCCGCCAATACCAGGCTACCTCATCGAGATTATGACTGCCGCTATACCTGAATCCCAGGCTTCCAGCTCCTCCGCTAGCCGCATATTCCCACTCCAATACAGTAGGCAAGCGATAACCATTCGCCTCAGGTTGAATTGTGACGCTCCATTGGAGGGGATCATTGGGGTTGTAATTTTCAGAATCCTGATCTTGAGGATGGATGACATAATACGGCTCCAGGCCCTCCAGCAGGCTTCTTTTATTACAGTATTCAACCGCAGCATACCAGCTCACTCCCTCCACAGGCAGCCCTTTCCCGCGAAAGGCAGATGGGTTATCCTCATAAACCTCATTCCACTCCTCCTGCGTAACTTCATAAGCGCCAATATAAAAAGAAGGCACCTCCACCCCTCGCTCCAGCCCAGGTCCGGATTGGGAAAACGAGGGATGCTGGAATGTTCCTCCCGGTACAAATATCATAAAGTGCTCCTCGGCCGCCCCCATACGATCCTCCGTAAATGAGGTCACCAGGAGCATACTTAACACACACACCATGCCTATGATCCGATTCATAGGACGCTCCTTTCTCCACTCTATTGATGCATTCTTCTCTTTCTAAAAAAAAGAAGACCGTCGATCCTGCCAACGGCCTTCCGTCTATAATGCAGCTATTCCGGCATCACCATACGGTGACATTAGAGCTGCCGCTGCTCTGATAGCCTTCGGTGGCCATGACCTGATAGGACCAGCTCGTTCCGAGATTCATGCCTTTACTCTTCCAAGCATTCACGTGATTGCTGAACGTAATGGCCGCATTGTTACCGGTAGGACGCTTCGATTGACGGACACTCCAGTATTGCTGAAAGGTTTGTGTGCCATCAATGGAAGGAGCATTGTACCGCATGGTCGAGTAAATATCATAGGTGCCGCCATCGCTGGTGACAGTTCCTTTATAAGTGCCTGTCGGTCTGTAGGTGCCCCAGCTGTCCACGACGTATTATTCAATCAAGGAGTTTCGGGTCCAGCCGTACAAGGTAAGATAGCCGTTACCCGATGCGCCCAGACCCCGGCATTATAATTCACGACACGATTGGCTGTGCCCGTCTTCCAGCCTTTGCCGACGACAAAGTTCCCAGTGTTTGTCCATTGAACACTATAATTTCCGCCAGCGCCGTTCGTTGCATTGACGGTACCGCCTCCATCTGTCCAGTTCTGCCAGTAATCTGTAGCCGCATAGGTCGTATGACCGAATACCACCAGGCTCATAGCGGCGGCCAGCATGACGGTGACCCATCGTTTGCCTTTTTTCATAACATTCATTCCCTTCATCTTTAATTGGAGTGTGTTATGGACTGCTCGATGCAGTCCGGATTCTTAGCCGCCTCCCTCCTTTCATAATCATTGTAAAATGATAGCGTATTCATAAATAGTTCCAAATTAAAGCTCCTACCTGAGAAATCTCAGCATTTCATCGCAAAGACTGCCGCATTCACCATGCGGCAGTCCTCATCGGTCACGAATTCTAATCCATCTTTTCCGCTTCGGAAGCCAGCTCCTTCAGCGATTTGATCTTGCCGTGGGGATGCTGATCCCGCTTTCGTGATTTCCAGGCAGCCTCTGCTCTTCTCTTTTGTTGAGACATCACAGTACCCTCCTTGATGGATTCAAATGAAATGACCTCCATTAGCATTCCACCCCGATTACATTTTCATGCCATCCCTTCTTGCCGGAATCCATGGTTTGTGTCTCTGTCAAGCGTGTAATACTAAGCATATACCTATACATCTACATGGAAGGGAATGAGCTATAGCATGAGTATGACGAAACATCCGGAGGATATTCAAAAGGTCGCTAAGCTGATCAAGGACATCGACACGGCGATGCTGACAACGATTTCTGAAAACGGACTCGTGTCCCGCCCTATGAAAACGCAAGAATTAGAGTTTGACGGAGATCTGTGGTTCCTGACCAAAAAGGATACTAGCAAGTTTCATGAAATCCTGCATAACAAGCAGGTCAATGTAGCGTATGCTGACAAATCCTATGTCTCGGTGCGTGGCAATGCCGAGCTGATCGACAGCCCGGAGAAGATCAAGGAGTTCTGGAATAAGGCCTATGAAGAAATTTTGGACTGCAGCTATGATGATCCGAGCCTGGTTCTGATCAAGGTGCATGCAGAGACGGCGGAGTACTGGGATTCCGGCAATAAATTTAAGATGATGACGTATATGCTGCGCCGTGCTGTTGGCCAAGATGTAAAGGCTTCGGATATGAATGAGGAAGTAAACCTGAAATAACGCGTTGCCTGAAGAATCAATCTCAAAGATGAAAAGAAACCCCAAGAGCGGCAAAACATTGCAGCTCTTGGGGTTTTGATGCTCACACTAGTTTATGGACTTGAACTTCAGCTCCACGGTGAACGTGGTTCCTGCATCGACTTCACTTTCGACGTGAATCTGTCCTCCCATTAACTCTGCGAGCTCTTTGCAAATGTTCAGGCCCAGGCCGCTGCCGCCAAAGCGGCGGGAGTGGGAAATGTCCGCCTGGACAAAGGTCCCAAACAGACTCTTCATCTTGGACTTCGGTATGCCGATCCCTGTATCCTGCACGATAAATGTGATCTCCGCAGACTCGTTATGCTGCTTGACCAGCCTGGCCTGCAGCTGAACACGTCCAGACTGTGTAAATTTAATCGCATTGCTCAGCAGGTTGTCCAGAATCTGCCTTAACCGAAGCGGATCCCCGATCAACACCTCCGGCAGGCTAGGATCAATATCTGTGGACAGCTCCACCTGCTTAAGCCTTGCTGCCGGCTGATGGATCTTGAATAGCTGCTGCAGCAGCTGATCGGGCCTGAATTCGACCTCTTCCACCTTCATTTTTCCCATGCCAAGCTTGGCCATATCCATACTGTTATTTACAAAGCTCAGGAGAACCTCCGCAGATTGCTGTGCAAGCTCCAGATATTCCTCCTGCTCCTGCGGGGAAGCATCCATCCCGGCGAGCTCAATCATATTCATGATGCCGTTAAGCGGCGTTCTGATCTCATGGCTAAGCTTGCCAATGAACTCCATGTGCTGTCTGGCATTGTACTCCGCCATTTGTATTGCTAATTGCAGCTGCTGCTCGGCGAATTTACGCTCACTGATATCATATTGAATACCAACGAAATACAAACACTCTCCAGCTTCGTTAAAAATAGGGTCGATGTTCAGCTCGTTCCAGAATTTACGGCCGGCTTTAGTGTAGTTTAAAATCTCGACCTTCGTAGCCTTCTGCTGCTGAATGGCCTGCTTGATCTTGTCCACGGTCTCGCGATCCGTCTCAGGTCCTTGCAGGAAGCGGCAGTTGCTGCCTACGGATTCCTCTACCGAATAGCCGGTCAGCTCCGTGAAATGCTCATTGACATAAATTAAAGGCAGTATCGGATCCCTTGCATCCACTACCGTAACCGAATATTGCAGTCTGGCGATCAGGTATTCCCACGGGATCAACGTGTTTTGCGATTGGGCTTGCTTCATCATGGACCTCCTGTATACTGGCCTCTAGAAACCCTATCATAACATTGAACCTGCAAGCTTTCCACATGGATCTTGGAAAAACGACAAAAAAAGCCAATTCCTGTACGGCTCAGGAATTGGCTTGGTGTTTACATCAGGTGCTTCTGCTTCACGAATTGTAGTGCCTTTTGAATCGCGTCGCGGGACACAGGCTTGCTAATATACTCGTTCATTCCTGCCTCCAGGCAATGCTCCCGGTCCCCTTTGAGCGCATTGGCCGTGACAGCAACAATGTACGGCTGCCTATCCTCGGGAATAGATTTACGGATTTCCTGGGTTGCAGTCAAGCCGTCCATCACAGGCATATGAATGTCCATGAATACAATATCGTACGGATGACGGGTTAGTGCTTGCAGCGCCTCTTGTCCGTTCGTAGCCACCGAGACACGGTGGCCCATCTTCTCCACCATTTTGCTAAGCACAAGTCTGTTAATCTCATGGTCCTCGACTATAAGTATTCTAGCAGGCTCCAGGTCTTGGTCATAACCTTCCTCCTGAGTCTTGGCGACTTTCATCTTCCCTTCCTTTAGAGGAAACGTAAAATGAAAGCGTGAGCCGCTCTTGCCATCACTATCCGCACAAATCTGTCCGCCCATCATCTCCACGATCCGCTGACAGATGGAGAGTCCGAGTCCGGTTCCCTCATGCCGCTTCATCATGAAGCTGTCAATCTGTGAGAAGGGCTCAAAGATTACCTTCAGCTTATCCGGAGGAATACCAATGCCAGTATCCGCTACCGTGAACAAGAGCATGTCGTCATCGCCACGGCGAGCCTTGGAGACCGCTACCGAGATTTCCCCGCTCCCGGTGAATTTCACCGCGTTACCGAGCAGATTCAGCAGCACCTGCTTTAGACGATCCGCATCACCGAGCAAATGCTCGGGCACATCGTGCTGGATGGAGTATGACAGCCTGAGCTTCTTCACTTCGGCCTTAGCCGACACAATGGAAAGGCATTCCTTCACGATCCGCTGGACATCGAAGATTTGCTCATGCAGCTCGCTTTTTCCCGCTTCAATCTTCGATAAATCCAGAATGTTATTAATAATGGAGAGCAGCGATTCCCCGCTCTGGCGAATGATGCGCAGGTACTCTTTGTGCTCCTCCTCCAGATCAGAATCCAGCAAAATATCCGTCATCCCGATGACACCATTCATCGGTGTCCGAATTTCATGACTCATCATCGCCAGAAACTCACTCTTGGCCTTATTGGTGGCTTCTGCGGTCTCTTTGGCCATAATCAGCTGCTTCTGCTCCGACATGTCCTTGCAGATCATATAGAACCCGATATTCTGCTCATTCACAAAAATCGGCGCAATACTTGTAAGCACTTCCACAAAGTGACCTTCCTTGGTCACCAGGGTATCAATTTCCTGCTCGACGGAGCTGTCATGCAAGGATTCCGTTAAAATGCGGTACACATGGCTCGGACCAATCAGATTGGCAAGCTCCATCCCGATCAGCTCGGTAGACACGTTGTACCCGGTCAGCTTCTCCGCCATAATATTCGCATTGATGATGTTGCCCTTCAAGTCAAAGGATACTACAGCGTCGTGATTGTATTTTTTTAGAGAGGTGTAACGCTCTACCGATTCCTGCAGTCGCTGCTCCGATTCTTTTTGCTTCGAAATATCAATCATCTGTGCGATATAGTACATCGGGACTCCTTGATCATCACTAAACAATCGCACAGAAAACAAGCCCCATATCAAATGGCCGTTACGGTGGATAAATCGCTTCTCAACCTGCAGCTCTGTCTCTGTGCTTCCGGTGAGCCCGAGAATTTGGTTCATAAGTGGAAGAGGTTCTTCCGGGTATGTAAACTCGGCAAGATGCTTGCCGTCCATTTCATGCTGCTGGTATCCAAACATACGTTCGAAGGCCGGGTTAACTGATAATATCAGCCCTTTATGATCCATCAGTGCAATTCCGAATGAGGCGAATTCAAATACTTGGCTATTCAGCGTTGGCTTATCCAGGTTAACACGGTGCATATGTGACCTCCACATGATCAGTGTCTCTCGCATGGTAGAAATAATAGGCTATATACCCAACAATCCGAGGGCTGAAACAGTCCTTTCAATCTACCTGTCTCATAGGATTGTAAGGGACTCTGTGATATTATGCAATCATGGAGGTTTAAGATGATAAACATACAGCGTTGGATGAGTCGACAGTATTTAAGCTTTTTTGTAACCTGGGGAGTGTTTCTTCCCTTCTGGACCGGGTGGCTGATGGAAGCCAAGGGCTTGAGTGTAGCCGAAGCCAGCCTGATTATGAGTCTGGGTCTAGCCATGAGAGGGCTGTCCACTCTGTTTTTGTTTCCCTGGCTGTCGGCCAGATACAGCAGTAATACCCTGCGGATCGCGATGTCGATCGCGACGCTGCTGGCTATTCTCACCTATATTCCGGCAGAATCCTTTATAGAGCTCATTCTTGCGACGGTGCTGGTGCATATGTTCTACCCGACCATTATGCCGGCGCTCGACAGTGCGGCAGGAATCCTGATTCAGCGCAAGCTGCTGAACAACTATGGACGAAGCCGATCCTTTGGCTCGGCAGGCTTTGTGATGGCGGGTGTGGTGCTTACCTTTTTTACAGGAACGTACGGTGACGGCGTGGTCTTATGGGCACTTATCCTCGGGATGTTTGTATTTGCCGTGCTAAGTCTGCTGCCTGCCCCTGAAGCTCTGCAGGAAGGAGCCTCGCTGCACCGCTCCCGTAACGGCATGCTGCAGCTGTTCCGTGTTCGTCATTTCGGAATCGTGCTGGCTGCCGTCGTTCTGCTGCAGGCGGCCCATGCCTCGTATTACAGCTATGGCTATATTTATTTGCAGCATATTGAGGTCCCTACCTACTGGATCGGGATCATCATAAACATTGCAGTGGTTGCCGAGATTATTTTTTTCGTGGTAGCCGACCGTTATTTTCAGAGCTTCTCTGCCGGGTCTCTGTTGAGTCTTGCGGCGATGGGCTCTACCGTGCGGTGGCTGCTCGTGTTCGCTTTTCCGAATGTGGTGGTGTTCTCGATCTCCCAAGCCCTGCACGCCTTCTCGTTCGCCATGGGTCATTATGCATTTATGCGATTCATCACGCACCATATTCCTCAGTCGCAAATTCCGAATGCTCAAGGGATGTACGGTGCGCTGGCATTAAGCTGGAGTACGGCGATATTAACGCTGTTCGGCGGGTTTCTATATGAAATTCAGCCCGGGTTTGCGTTTCTCGGTATGATTGTGTGTACACTGCCCTCCTTGCTCCTGGCCCTGATATATCGATCTCAAGAACGCAGAGCTGCTCTAATATAAAGTAATGCCCTCATCAGCAGAAGCTGTCCCCCAAAAAAAATGAGGTCATAAACTCAAATAAAGACATGGTAGAGTCTGGGAGGTTAGCCCAGCACCGCCATGTCTTTATTTTTGGTTTCATTTTCACTCAAGGAGCAAGAAGCTGACCCTTAAGAGGTTCTCTTGCTTTATAAGATAAACAATAGCAAAATTCCGACCGCAAAGCAGTAATAGGCGAAATACTTCAGGTTTCCTTTAGCCATCACGTTCATCAGCCATTTCATGGAAAAATAGGTCGTTACCAATGAAGCTGCAAAGGCGAGTACATAAGGGACCGCCATTGAGGCTCGTTCCGGGTTCTGGGTCAAATCGGAAACACTGAGAATGATCCCGCCGACACTGATCGGAATATAGAGCATGAATGAGAAGCGCAGGGCCGTCTCCTGCTTCATCCCTACCGCCATAGACGAAATGACCGTAGCGCCGGAGCGGCTGATGCCTGGAATCAAAGCAACCGCCTGGGCCAGACCCACAAGCAAGGCGTCACGGACGGAAAGGTCACCGTCTCTTTTTCGTCCCCGTAAATTTCGGATCAGCCATAAGGCGACCCCTGTAACAAGGAGTGAAATGCTAACCGTATGTATAGAAGAGAAGAATTGCTCGATCTGACTCTTGAGCAGGACTGCGGCCAGCGCCGCCGGAATCGTCCCGATCACCACATACAGGCTGAACATGAAATCGGACCGGTACTCCTTCTCCCGCGTAAGGATGAACTTCACAGTGGAAGAGATCAGGCGCGCAATGTCCTGCCTGTAAATGACAGCAATCGCAAACAAGGATGCCGTATTCGTCAGCACTTCAAAAAACAGGCCTTCTTGCTTAAGGCCCATCAGCTCCTGCACAATGACCAGATGACCACTGGAGGATACCGGGATGGGCTCGGTAATGCCCTGTACCATTCCTAGAAATAAATACTTTAACCATAACAATACATCCATTGAACACTCTGCCTCCTGCTTCGTCTTATCGACAATAATGATTCTCTCATTCTACATGAGACAGAGTTAGGACTTCAAATGGTCCGTTCAATGGGGGCTTCCTGAAGACTATACAGTAATAAACAAGCTGAATTCCTGACCCTGCTTCTCGGGCTCCTGAGCCATCGTATAGCCATGCTTCACGGCTTCCTCCGGCACGTTACGAAATGCCGACGGACAATCCGAGATCACCTGCAGTGTCTGGCCCTTCTTCATTCCCTGCAGCGCCTCTAAGGTATAGATAACGGGATACGGACAGGATTCGCCGCGTAAATCCAGTGTGAAATCAACGGACATGGGTTGCACCTCCTTTCGTAAAGCCTTTTCCGAAGCGGTAATGCCGCTGCCATACGGCTGCAATAGCGTAGAAGACACCAAGGACTAGCAGAGTCAGGAGCAGTGCCGCCGCCGGACCCATCACTGAAATCAGATTGACAGGGGCTCCGCTTTCACCCAGATAGCGATAGACTCCCAAGTGATCCCAGGAATAAGCAAGCGCCGTGGCGCCCAGAATATTTCCGATAAAGACGGGAACAAAGACGATCTGTCCCTCCATCATCCGGTACATCATCCCGGTTTCACAGCCCCCGGCCATGACGATGCCAAGACCGAACAGCAATCCCCCCACCAGCGTGCTGGGTGCCGCCAGCTTCGTGACCGGGTCCAAGCCTGCCACTAAGATGATAATCAAGGTGGCAATCGCGCTGACGGCCATACCAAGCGTGATCGCCTTGGTCATGGTCGCCCGGCCGCTAATCCACAGATCGCGAAATGCTGAGGTAAAGCAGATCTGACCGCGCTCGATCAGAATGCCAAAAACGGCGCCGAACAGCGCGGCTGTGCCCAGCATAAATTGATTGCTGGCGTAGAAATAAATGATGAGACCAAGATATAAAAAGCCCAGCACCGTCCCCCCTATGGGCTGACGTGATTTTTGCTGTCCGGTTGGCTGAGCCGTACCGCCAGCGCGCAGGACCGGCTTGCCTTTCCACCATTTCATATTCACAAGCTTCGCACCCAGGTAAGTGCCTCCGGCGGTAGCGACAATGAACAGCCAGGCGTGCAGAGAAAACTGCGGTACGCCAGTAAAAAATGCAGCCAGGTTGCAGCCCAGCGCCATCCGCGCACCGAAGCCGGCAATGATGCCGCCGGCGAGTGCCTGCACGTACCGTCTTTTTTGACGAGGAAAGCGGATCTTGAAATTGCTGCTCAGAAGCACGCTGATGAGCGCACCGATGAACATCCCCCAGACGATCCACCCGTCAGTCCGGCTCCAGGTAGAGCCGTCCAGCTTCACGAGACCGAAATAAGCCCAATCCGAAACATCCACACCGAAGAGCTCCAGAATATGACCTCCGAAGCGGGTAAACTCCCCGGTCACGGCCCACACCGTATGCGTAATGCCGAAGTACAGCGCACTGAAGATTCCTGCCAGCGCCATTACCAGATATGGACTCCAGTAATGTTTAAATCCGAAATAATACCATTTGTTCACGTTGCTGCTTCTCCCTCTCTCCTTATAAATGCTTCATCAGAAATTCATTTTACTATATTTTCGGAGAAGAGGTTGAGATTTTTTTCCATGCAGGACAAATCAAAAAAAGCCGCTTCCTTTACGGAAACGACCTCTGATCCTAAATTATAAACGATGATATTGATTCACAATTTCCTGATGGACGGGATGGTCCTCAAGGATTCCCGTAATCTCGGTGATTGTCGGAGTCAAGCCACGCAGTCTCAGGCTTTGCTGAATTTGAACCGCCTCTTCGTCCTCGGCTGCGTTAAAGCGGAGTGCTGCTGCCATGGACTTGGCTAGTCCTTGATACGGTAAACCGCGCTCAAAGGCCTGTAAAGCGGGAGAGACGAGACGGTCATTAGGGGAAAGCTTCCGAATTGGAGATCTGCCAATCCGCACAATGTCATCCTGCAGCGCCGGATTCCGAAAACGCTCCAGAATCTTCTGGATGTAGCTATCATGCTCCTTGGGGTCAAAGCCGTGCTTCGCTACCAGCACGGCTCCCGACTCCTGCAGGACCTGAACCAGCTCGTCTTTAATGTCCTGATGGGCCATCGCCTGCTGAATCGTGTCCAGCCCCTTCAAGTATCCTCGGTATGCGGCAGAGCAGTGGCCCGTGTTCACGGTGAAGAGCTTGCGCTCAATATACGGTGAAAGCTCCTTTACATACAGCACGCCTTCTACAGGTATGTAGCCTGGCAGCATGCCGGAAGCATCCACGACCCACTCATAAAATGGCTCCACCTCTACCATCAGCGGATTTTCATGCTGCTGCAAAGGGACAATACGATCTACAGCCGCGTTCGGGAAGGCGACAAGACCTTCAGCCTTCTGAATGATTTCACGAGCCAGCAATGGCTCTACGTGCTCTTTCAGCTGCGTACTGCCGCCGATCGCATTTTCACAGGCAATAATATGAAGCGGCTTCGGTGAAGGCTCAGCCAGCCGCTGCGATATGGCTGCCGCAATCGTCGGTGCAATATGCTTCAGCACGTTGACGCCGACCGCGGTTGTAATCAGGTCCGCTTCCGCCGCGGCTGCAATCGCTTCAAAGGGCTCCATGGCGCTGTTAATTCCGCTAACCCCGCGGACGATGATTTGCTGCGGCTGATCATCTGCCAGGACGACCGGATACTCTCCCTCCTTTTTCAGGGCACCCACTAGCGTGTCATTCACATCGACAAATGTAACCTGATACCCGGCCTGGGATAGCAGCAGACCGATAAAGCCCCTGCCGATATTCCCCGCCCCAAAGTGGACGGCCTTCTTCATCCCTCCAAGCCTCCTTCAAAGATTGAAATGATCTCATCAGCCGTTGCTGCATTCATAATATGCTCCAGGCTCTCCTCTTCGCTGAAGATCATCGCGACATTGGTCAAGATTTGCATATGGTCTCCACCTGCACCTGCAATACCGATCACGACAAATGCCGGCTCATCTCCACCAAAGTCCACGCCTTCCGGAAAGCGTACTACAGAAAGACCCGTAGAATGAATGAGCGCCTTGCCTTCCTTCGTCCCGTGCGGAATCGCCAGGCCGCTGCCCATGTAGGTGGAGGCGATGTCTTCACGCTCGACCATCCGATCAACGTACTCCGGATCAACATGACCGGCTTGAACCAGCAGCTGTCCGGCCATGCGAATCGCTTCATATTTATCATTGGCTTTGGCGTCAAGCACTACTTTATCTGCGGAAAGAATACTCATTATGAACACACCTTTATCATTTATTTTTGAAAAAGCTCAGCAGCTCCGTGGACAGAAACAGCTTGATTTCCTGCTCACTTCCTTGCTCCATTAAAGTGACAAGCTCTGGCCGGAGCAGCATGGCACTAATCTCGCTCAGCACCTCCAGCGCTTCCTTCGGCAGCTCCTTCGGTGCCAGCATTAGCAGCATCACACGCATATGGTGTCCGTCCCCCATCGGTAAAGGCGCTTGGAAACGGAATAGAGCTACAACAGGCTCCTGGATATGATGACTGCGCGTATGAAAGAGGGCCAGAGAGCTGTCCGGGATGAGCAGACTGCCCTGCCGCTCCCGCTCCAGCAGTAAATCGGTGACGGCAGCGGGATCCTCCAGCAGCTGCGCTTCCCACAGCTTGGCACAAGCGGAGATCAATACCTCTCGCAGCTCATGGCTCTGTGAATCCAGACTGTAGCTGTGAAATCGCTCCAATAGCAGCACCATTTCCTGCAGCGTATGCTGCAAGGAAATCATTTCATCCATGGGCTGTACCGTAAAGATCTGCTCTTTTCTATTACCCGGGTTCGTACCCGCAATATTCATCTGGTGCAGCGTCGTGGTTCTGATATACTCCATCAGCTGCTCCAGATCTTCCCGGCTCAGCAACGGACTTAAGCGAATATAGCGCTCTTTAGGAAGCGGCAGGTCTATCGTAGAAATGATCAGATCATATTCTTCCTCCGGAATTCGGGCCGCTTCATACCAGGAGCTGTTACGTATAATCTGGATTTGAGGAATTTCCTTCTCCAGCCTCGTGGCGAGCAGCTGAGTCGAGCCAATGCCGCTGCTGCATACAAGAATGGCCCGTACCTCCTGCTGGAGCTTCTGCAGACGCTCTAAGGATGCACCAAAATGCATCGTCAAAAATCCGATTTCCTCCTCCGGTACGTCCAAATCCCACTGCAGTCCTGCTACCGCCTCCTTCACGGTGAGAAACAGGTCTCCATAATCCTTGCGAATCGAGCCCAGCAGCGGATTACGGATGCTTGCACCTTCACGAATCCGTTTCAGCGCGGGATCAATATGCTGCAGTAATCCCTCGCGCAGCGATTTGTCGCCTTGCAGCGGATAGCCTGTCATCTGTGCGACCCTGTTAATGAGCTGATGAATTTGTTCCAGCAGATGCAGATCGGTATACATAAAATAAGGCGATGCCCCTTCTAGCTGCAGGGTGTGAAGCAAATATGCGATATGCTCTACCTCTGCCGAGCTGATGGGAAGGCCGGTGTCCGCGGCTAGCTGATCTGCCAGCGCCTGAGCCTGCGGCATATAAGCTGATGAGCCGGCTTTGGAAGCTGGTGACGCTTCAACCTCCTGACCCTGCTGAATCCTTTGCAGCGACACAGACAAGGACAATATCAGCTGGGTATAGGCCTGTTCACTCAGCTCGTTTACCCACCCGGAGCTGCTGGACCATAGAATATGCTCTGCATTCAGGACAAAGGGCTGTCCTGTCAGGGTCAGCAGATGCTGCTTCAGTGGAGGCTGCTGCTCTCTGCCCGCGATCCAGTCCGAAGGCTCAAGATGGTCCTTGGCGAGCTGACAAATGGCTTTGCGCTTGTCTTCCTCCTGGCCGCCGATCTCAACGCCATATCCCCGCCGGCGTACCAGCTCCAGCCGAAATTTGTGCAGCCAAACCTCCAGCTCGTTCAAATCATGGGTGATGGTTTGCGGCGTTACCTTTAAGGTATGCGCCAGGGCGAACAGCTTGAGCGGCTCATTCGCCTGAAGCAAGAGCAGTAAAGTGACGAGCCTTCGCTCCTCAGCAGAGTAGTGAGCCGTCATGCTCTCAGTCAGAGCACTGGCAAGGCTGCTTCGCGCCTCCGGTGTTCCTTCCAGCTCAATGCCTTTGCCGGACTTTTTCTTTAATGTTATTTGAAAACGGGAAAGGAAAGGCTCCAGCCCTTCCATTTCCCGGTATATGGTGCGCACGCTCACACGAAGATCCAGCGCCAATGCAGATGCTGTGATTTCGCCGTCGTGCTCTAGCAGCAGCTGAATAATCTGTCGCTGCCTTGCTGTCAGTTTGTTCAACAACGATCGCCTCCAGTATGGCGGACCCTGCCGGTATGATACCGGCATGTACACATCCGTTACCCTTTAAGACGATCCACCAGCTTGTCATATTCAGGGCTTTTCAGGAAATTTTCGATGGAGATATGCTCCGCCGCAGGAATTTTTGATTTCGCCCGATCAGTCAACGTTTTTTGCGTAATGACGATATCTGCATCATCCGGGATTTCACTAATGGCTGAATTAACAACGGTCACATTGACGTCAGCCTGCTGCATTTTCTTACGAAGCACCGAAGCTCCCATGGCACTGGAACCCATGCCGGCATCACAAGCGAATACAATCTTGCGCACTTCTTCGCGCTTCAAATGCTGGGCCGCCTCTTCTACGGACTCCGCAGCACCGGTTGCAGCCGCTGTGCTATCACTTACCCCTGCCTGCTTCATATCCTTCAGCTTGGCCGATGCTTCTTCAATATTGCCGTTTTCCTGCTTCTTGCTCGTCTTCAGGAAGAACACGGAGAGCAGGAACGAAACGACAGCCGCCACAACCACACCCGCGATCATCGCAGCATAGCCGCCTTTAGGTGTCACTAGCGCATAGGCGATGATGCTGCCTGGGGATGCAGGACCTGTAAGTCCGGCACCGAGCAGCTGGAATACGAACGTACCAGATACACCGCCCGCAATGACAGCCAGGATCAAACGTGGATTCATCAGGATATAAGGAAAGTAAATCTCATGAATGCCGCCCAGGAAATGAATCACAACCGCGCCTGGCGCCGATTGCTTCGCTGCACCTCGGCCAACGAGCATATACGCCAGCAGGACGCCGAGACCCGGACCCGGATTCGATTCCAGCATGTACAGGATCGACTGGCCGGCACGAACGGATTCCTCCACCGCGATTGGACTCAGTATACCATGATTGATGGCATTGTTCAGGAACAGCACCTTGGCCGGTTCAATAATAATATTCACCAGCGGCAGCAGATTCGCGTTCACCAGGAACTGAACACCGCCGGACAACAGGCTTGTCAGGGCTTGTACAGCCGGTCCAATTCCGGAGTAGGTGCCCAGCATAATCAGTCCGCCGATGATGCCGATCGAGAAGTTATTTACGAGCATCTCGAATCCTGCACGAATTTTGCCTTCAACAGCTTTGTCGAACTGCTTCAGAATCCATGCTGACAGCGGACCGACAAGCATCGCGCCGAGAAACATCGGAATACTGGAGCCGACAATGACCCCAATTGTAGCGATGGAGCCGATGACCGCGCCCCGCTTGCCATGAATCATCTCCCCGCCTGTGTAACCAATTAACAAAGGCAGCAGGTACGTAATTGCAGGACCTACCAGCACCGCTAAATATTCATTAGGGATCCAGCCCGTCGGAATAAACAGCGCCGTAATCAATCCCCAGGCAATAAATGCACCGATATTCGGCATAATCATGCCGCTAAGTAAACGACCAAATTTTTGAACACCGACTCTCAACCCGCGCGGTTGATTTTCGTTTACTGTGGATGTTGCCATCTTGGAGCCTCCTCAATACAAATGAAATCAGGATAAGCTTACATACTGCGTAATCTGTAAGCCCTTTGCATTTATGTTAAATCAAAAGTGACCTCTCTCACAATGAAATGAAAACACACTTTCGTCATGAATATTGTTGACAACTTTTAGCGTAACTAATGAGACAATTTTGTCCATGAATAGAGGGAGCAGCATAGCATGATTGACGAGCCTGTGACCATGAAAAAAACAACCTACCGCATTGACTATAATGATCCCTACTTGCCAGGAGCCAGCGGTTGCGACATGACACTGACCGCTACCGCATCGTTCACCAGTACTACGACTCTAATCGGTAGTGTAACCTTCACTGCCAGCATGTTAAAGATCATAATCAAATCGTAACATCGAAAACAGTACGAAATAGCGGAACAAAACCAGTTAGAGGTTGCAAAACATTGATTGGATATCCGAGATACGAAGAAAAGACTGGCGACCTGTGGGAAGATGATCAATAGTTTGATGATTATATTGACGACTACGAAGCAGAAAGACTTCATACCATTTATTATGAATCAAAATCGATGTAAGTTGCTGGCTTAACTGATGAATCCATGGTCTAGGTATAATATC
Source organism: Paenibacillus algicola (assembly GCF_005577435.1). NCBI lineage: Bacteria > Bacillati > Bacillota > Bacilli > Caryophanales > Paenibacillaceae > Paenibacillus > Paenibacillus algicola. Next base: position 2,357,447 of record NZ_CP040396.1, read on the forward strand.
CTGGACTAAGGATTCATTTTTTCATGTATAATCGAATTCTCATCACATCCGGTTATGAAATTCTTTTATAATATGTATATTAATATTAAGTAAGGAGGAATCTTCATGAGATACCGTTTAATCGGTTTCCTCTGCATTGTTACCGGAATATGCTTGGTGGCAAGTCAGCTTTTACACGATCAAAGCGAGCAGGGATATGTCTATCCACCCAGCGCTCAGGTAGACCCTTATCCTGCAGAAAATCAATCTTCGGATCGTCAAATGATTGCTGATGGATGCTCGCCTCCCTATAAGACCGTCACGACTGAAGTGTCGGAGGCTGAGGCTAAAAAATTACGCGAAGAAGCTGGCTATTCATCCGAAGGCGTAAGTGGAGGAATCATTGTCGAGTCCAAAGAGACCGATTCTTGCTCTTGAACAAAACTGAGCGATCAGATTCGAGCGTTCGCGCTTGAGCTATCTAACAAGCCGCCTCAATAGCCATTCTAATGGCACATTGTGGCGGCTTTAAACAGCTGTATTAATATGAGGAAAAGTGCATCCGAAATACCTGATCCATATTGCCTGGGACTTCCGAGCTTTTCAGCGTTCTTACTCAAGGCTGCTGAAATTTGTTTATTGGAGCAATGAGGATACTTCTGCTTAATTAGTGCTGCAAGCGCGGTTACATGAGGCGTTACAAAGGGAGTGGCATTTTAAAAGAACGATCTCATCATTAAGATCCAGCGTGTAAACATGTCTGGTGCAACTAAATCAACTTCTTTTCCTGTGTTGCTAAATGATTGACGAGCCTGTGACCATGAAAAAAACCTGCATCCCATTCACGGGGATACAGGCCGATTCTTACCCTAAAGGCTCAGTGCGCATGATCATATTCAGTATAGACGGGCCGATCCGGACCTGGCTCTGCTAAAGACCACGCAGCACCGAGAAGCACCACCGCAGAAACGGTTAAAACCGGGATGACCCATTTCCAGGAAAAGGACAGCATACGGATCGCAGGCGCCATCATTGCTAAGACCGGAGCTATAATAATCATGCTAAAAAGATGAATGGACGGCGGGAGCATGAGAAATACGATATGCAAAATGGAAGTGAACAGCAGCAAGGGCAGAAGTGACGAACCGAAAATCACTAGCACGGAGACCTCTGCCGCAGAACGTCCGGACTCCTGAGTTCGTGCCGACAATCCCATCAGCAGCAGCAGACCGGCTAGCGGAACCGCAAATAAATAGCTTGCTCCCGTCAGCCATAGGGTTGACGCTGCGAGCAGGATCAGAACAACGACGGAACCCCCCAGCATCATTTCGAGCGAAGAGGATTTAGGCTGCAGCCATCGGGTACAGGCAATATGAATGGCTGCTGTAAGCAGCACGAACACGAGACTGTACAGAATGGAATCGTACACGGCTCCCGTAAATTGAGTCATGGAGCTTGCCCATAGCTTATGGACTGCCAGCCACACCAAGTAGCATACTCCCGTAGACATCAGTCCTGAGAATAACGGAATGGCCGCTCCCCAACAGCTTCCACGCCAGTGAGCCCGCTTGCTTCGCAGAAGCCAGACGGCAAGTCCCAGCCACATTAGAAACAGGAATACAAGGATACTGATTGCAAGGCTTGAAGGATAATGAAATAGCATGCCGAACAGATTGAAATAGATCTGATTGTCCGGATTCTCAAGTGAAGAGAGGTCCAGATTGCCGAAATGCCGGGCGATGGACAGCACATTCTCGCCGTGGTGCTGCAAGGTATGTAGTGAAACCTGATCTATATTGTCTAGTGGTGTATGGTAAGCCTCCCACCCTTCTCCAAAGGCAAAATTGATGCCGGGATGACCGTACTCCAGCGCGACAGTAAGGTCGGTGTCGTTCGGCATTTTTTTGTACAAATCGACGAGCACGGAATTTCCAACCGGCTTGGAAGCCGTCTTGGCATACTCTTCAATCAATCCGCGATTTCCCTCGCTGGTCTGAAACATAAAGCTGGCCCCTCTGGAGCCGCGGGCTTCAAAATTCGCAATCAGTCCAAAATCCTCTTCCTCATGCTCCTTGAAGAAGCCCTTCGCCCCAGCAAGCCCAATCTCCTCGCCGTCAGTCAGCACAATCCAGATATCATTGCGTGGAGCAGGTCCTTGCTGCAGGACTCTCGCCGTTTCCAGCAAGGCTCCGACACTTACTGAAGCGTCATTGGCACCAGGCGCGGTAGGGACGGAGTCATAATGAGTCATGAGCAGCAGGGGCTTGCCGTTCTCCGTTCCGGGAATCAAGCCCCGCAGGTTCGTGAGCTCCATCTCGGCATTGATCCGCCGGGTTACAACACGGGAGGTAAAGGTGTGCTGCTCCGGATTCAGTCCCAGCAGCTCCATTTGTTCTACCAGATAATTGCGCACCTTCAGGTTCTCCTCAGAACCGCTCGGGTGAGGCTCTTGGGCGATCTGCTGAATATGACTCATCGCTCGTTCAGCTGAGAACTGATCCAGTGGAGCACTGGCCGGTTTAGGGGCTGTCGGGGACTCTGCCCACAGCACGGCGGTGATGATTAGAACCGTGGAAAGAAGAAACACTATCGGTGTCCATGGCCTGTAAGGGGACGTCGTTACAGCGGCTGCAGAGCGCTTGCCGAGCGCTTCGTTTTGAACTTTGACAGTCTTCACGGTCATCATCTCCTCGTTTTTTATTTAAAAGCCATAGATGTCATTTCTAGTTTGTTTATTACAGATTTAGCATTTGATGATGAGGTTATTATACCAAACATATCAAACCATAAATACCATATATTAAAATTTAATAGAAGACTTAAGTAATATTTTCTTTGCATATACTCACAGCAAACAGGCAGCCCATCATGGGCTGCCTGTTTATACTGATGCAATTAACAACGGAGTGATTACCCTTGTTCCGCCGCAATAGCATCGGCGCGGGTCACATGCACGGTGCCGTACGGATGCTCGGGTGGAGCATAAATTACGTACAGCTTGAGCGGCATAGGGCCTGTATTGGTAATATTGTGCCAGGTTCCGGCCGGTACGATAATGGCATAATCATCACATGCCATCACTTCAAAGTCCAGCTGGTTTGCAGAGGGTCCCATCTGAACCAGACCCTGCCCTTCTTCGATCCGCAGGAATTGATCTGTGGAGGGATGCACCTCCAGACCAATATCTTCTCCGGGAAAAATGCTCATTAGTGTGACCTGAAAATGGTCTCCCGTCCATAGTGCCGTGCGATACGTCTGATTGCGCTTGGAGGCCTCATCGATGTTGATGACTAGCGGTCTTTTGCCATAATCGACGAGCTTAAGCTGGCCGTGACAGGAACAACTATCTTGATATGCCTGCGGATGGCCGGGATGGTACGGATGAAAACCAGGATACATGACGCACTCTCCTCACTCTTAAGGTCATGAAAAAGCCGATAATGTATCCTATGCATATGCCCAGCCTATAGACTCATGGATTTACAACAATCGGAAATGAGATCACTTAACCCTTCTGTGTGGACAATGGCTTTTGAGCGGCAAAAAAGACTGTATTTGCATGAAATTCAGTCGGCTCCTCATATTTCTCCTCTTGGATGGAGACCTCCTTCTCTTCGTCCTCGAGAATACGCCATCCGCGGTAAACCTCTGCCAACAGTGCTTGAGCCTCCGATTCGCTCATATTGAGCTCAATTTGGGCGGCTTCCTCTTCACCCGTAGACAATTGCTTTTCCCGAACCTCTGTATTCATAGATAAGCAGTGAATGCCTCCTGGCTTGGTCGCCTCCTGGAGCCTTGCAATCACATCCCGCAATGCGGTCTTAGAGGATACATGCTCCAGACAGCCGCAGGCCACAATATAGTGGTACGATTCGGCTTCATATTGTCCATCCTCCACATCGGCCTGCATGGCTTGAATAAAAGGCTGTACATCGTATTTGACTGCGTTGTCCTGCAGCTTGCTGACCGCTTCATCCAGCAGGTCTGTACCGATGACCCGGCCATGTCCGGATTCCTTCAATCGCTGTGCCATCGGGATTGCATTGCGTCCAGGACCGCTCCCCAGATCCAGCACGACCGGATCTTGATGCTCCTGAAGCACCTGCTCCAGCAGCTCCATAACGATCGGGACAGGCTCAGACATCCAACTGCCCGGCTCAAGAATATCCTTGCTTTCATACAGCTTGGCATGGTATTTCTCTTCGGATTCCCGGGCTTGTTCAAATTCTGCAGATGACATCCGTATTTCCTCCTTCAACAGATCATAGTCTTGATTCTTTAAACGTTACATACCCTCGCATGTATAAGCTGTAACAAAGGCCATCCGGATATCCCAACAAATAAAAAAAAAGAACCGCTTCAATAGATCACAGGATCTATTGAAGCGGTCATGCATGACTTAATGGCAGCAGCTACAGATTAATAATAGATGGCGCTTTATGATTGACCGTGGAATCAGCCTGAGCAAGACCCAGTGTCATAGCTGTTGAAGCATGAATTTCGTGGAACAGCTCCGGGTTATCGGTCAGCGACATGCCATAGGAAGGCACCATCTCACGGATCTTCGGCTCCCACTTCTGCATATGCTGCGGGAAGCATTTCTGCAGCACCTCCAGCATGACGTGCACCGCCGTGGAAGCGCCTGGCGATGCGCCGAGAAGTGCGGCCACCGAGCCGTCGGAGGCGCTGACGACTTCTGTACCGAACTGCAGGGTGCCTCTGCCTGTTGGGGTATCCTTAATAACCTGAACGCGTTGTCCGGCAACGACCATTTCCCAGTCTTCACTCTTTGCGTTCGGAATGAATTCCCGAAGCTCCTCCATGCGCTTCTCGTTAGAGAGCAGGACCTGCTGAATGAGATACTTCGTCAGGGCCATTTCCTTCGCGCCAGCAGCAAGCATGGTCAGGAGGTTGTTCGGCTTCACAGAGCCGATCAGATCGAAATAAGATCCGGTCTTCAGGAATTTAGGGGTAAAGCCGGCAAACGGTCCAAACAGCAATGATTTCTTATTATCAATGTAGCGGGAATCCAGGTGAGGCACGGACATCGGAGGCGCACCTACCTTAGCCTTGCCATACACCTTGGCGTGATGCTGCTCCACAACCTCCGGATTGTTACATACCATGAACAAGCCGCTTACCGGGAAGCCGCCAATTTGCTTCGATTCCGGGATGCCAGTCTTCTGCAGCAGTGGAAGGCTCCCCCCGCCTCCGCCGATAAAGACGAACTTGGCCGAGTGCTGCTCTACCTGGCCGGTGTTCAGATTCTGCACCTTCAGGTCCCAGCCGCCGTTTTGGTTGCGCTTTAAATTCTTGACAGCATGCTTGTAATAGGTCTTCACGCCCTGCTGGTTCAAATGCTGAAACAGCATGCGAGTTAATGCCCCGAAGTTCACATCCGTTCCCGAGTCAATCTTCGTCGCAGCGATCTTCTCGCCGGACTTTCGGCCTTCCATAATCAGCGGAATCCACTGCTTCAGCTGCTCCGGATCCTCTGAATACTCCATTCCTTGGAATAACGGGTTGGTCGATAAAGCTTCAAAGCGCTTTCTCAGAAACTCAACGTTCTTGTCCCCCTGCACCATGCTCATATGGGGAATTGGCATAATGAAATCCTGCGGATTCTGAATCAAGCGATTCTTCACGAGAAAAGACCAGAACTGCCGGGATAGCTGAAACTGCTCGTTAATCTTGATCGCTTTGCTGATGTCAATGGATCCATCGGGCTTCTCCGACGTGTAGTTCAGCTCGCATAATGCAGCGTGGCCGGTACCCGCATTATTCCACTCATTAGAGCTCTCTTCCCCTGAGCTGCCCAGCTTCTCGAACACTTTAATCTCCCACTCCGGAGATAACTGCTTCAATATGGCGCCCAAGGTTGCGCTCATTACGCCGGCACCAATCAAGATCACGTCTGTTTTTTTCTGTACGCTCATGATTACCTTCCTTATCCATGTATTCGCAGTAAAAGGCTGTCTCCCTGTTCCCATGTACAGATCAAATCAAGCTAAGAGAGTGCAGCTTTCCTGTGTAAAATTAACTCCGCTTCTCGTTCTACTCATATTAATTCATGGCATGAAATATGAACTCTTCCTTCCTATTATAAACCATTTAAAGACGTTAAAAAAGATAGATATGACAATCTAAAGACAATATACGGACATTTGGGCCCTGCACCTGCTGTCCGTACCCTTTGTAGAAGATGATCCCGCTAGAAATTCCATAGCAAAAAAAGCCCCTCTCCTTAGCGAAATAACGCCAGGATCAGGGGCTTCTTGCTTACTTCAAACGAGGGTCTACGCTACGGGCGGCTCATACCAGCCTGAGGAGGATTTAAACCATTCAAACAGATGAGTCACACATACTTTTAGCACTGCGTATCCCGGTACGGCCAGCAGTACGCCCACTACGCCGAACAGGTTGCCTGACGTAAGAATGACAAATATAATCGTGATCGGATGAATCTTTAACGTTTTTCCCATAATCTGCGGAGAAATGAACTTGCCTTCAATCAGCTGCACAATGGTCCACACCGCAATCATCTTGAGCAGCATAACGGGGGAAGTCACGATGGCTACAACCAACGCGGGCGTGATGGCAATGGCCGGCCCGAGATAAGGAACTACGCTGGTGAATGAAGCAATGATCGCCAGAATCAATGCGTAATCCAGGCCAATGATCATGTAGCCGATGTACAGCAGAATGCCAATGCAGAAGCTGACAATAATCTGTCCGCGAATAAATGAGCTGATCTGGCGGTTGATGTCCTGCAGGACATGCAGAATGCCGGAGCGGCTGTTCGTAGGCAGAAAGGACAGAATCTTGACCGGCAGCTTTTTGCCATCCTTCAGCATGTAGTACAGGATAAATGGCACCGTAATAATCGACAATACCGTTTCCGTGAATGCGCCCAGGAAGCCCCCCAGTCGGGTCCAGGTATTCTTGAAGAGCTCTGTCGTTTTCTCTGTGACGGTGCCCCACCATTCCTCGGAATTGACATTTAAAGCACCCTGAAGCTGTCCGAACAGCTCACTTCCTGTTAGATCCTCAAACTGCTGCCGAACAGTTTCACTATAAGCCGGAAAATTGTTAATCAAGCCCATAATCTGATTGCGCAGCACGGGAATGACCGCCAGCACCACAACAGTCAGAATCCCGGCGATGGCCAGAAACAGAATCAGGATCGACCAGACACGCTTGATCTTCCACTCCTCCATCACATTGACGAGCGGATTGAGCAAATAATACAAAATACCGGACAACACAATCGGCAAAATAATCGTCTTGATTAATACGTTCAGCGGATACAAAATAAACGTGATCTTGCTTAGAATAAATATGTTAAGGCTGGCCAGCAGCAAGATGAACAGCAGAAGTACAAATTTATTGTTCAGAAAAAATCGTTTAAATCGATCCGGCCAAATGCGGGGCTGCTCCATATACGTCCTCCCTCATCTCATCATACCTTTAGCAGGCCATGCTACTCAGCGAGCTTTGCTCCTTTAACTATAATGTTTCACAAGCCGTCATGTCCAGTTTGCGAAAGATCAAATGTGCAGGCTCCGCCAAAGACAACCTCATTAGATCTATATGCGGCCTGTACTAGATTTATAGCCGAAACACAAAAAGACCCGGGAATCCCGGGTCTCGCCTGATATTAACGTTATGAAGAAAGGGATGAACCTGCACGCTTGCCGGATTTCATCTCCAGCGAGTTGACCTCGCCTTTCCAAACCACCGTCTCGCCATATTGCTTGCCCCAATCATACATCAGATTGAGTATCGGCATCAGGCTTTGACCGTAAGGAGTCAGCGAGTATTCGACCCGCGGCGGAACCTCGGGATAGACTACACGCTGCACAAGCTGGTCTTCCTCCAGCTCCCGAAGCTGATTGGTCAGCATTTTTTGCGTAATATTCGGGATGAGGCGGTCCAGCTCGCCAAAGCGCTTTACGCCTTCGAGTCCCAGATGCCACAATATAATCAGCTTCCACTTGCCGCCAATAACGGCAAGCGTCAGCTCTTTATGACAGTTAATTTCCTTCAGATTGATTCGGTCTTTGACTTCATGGGCCATATGACGCCCTCCCTTCCTCATCAAGTATACCTTGAAAGGCAGGTAAATCTCAAAACAGGGCGTGCGCACCATACTGCAAGCGACGGCTACTCCAGATTGGCATGCTGAACAAACATGTTTTCCGAAGACAGCTCCTGCATCGACATCAGCTTTAGAATCATACCATCCAGTACAACAAGCAGCGTCTGCTCAAAGAGGGAGGCCATCGGCTGCCGGGTTGTCCCTGTAACACCAGCCTGATCCTTTGTGGCTCCGGGAAGCTTCAGGACAGCATCCGCCAGCTTTCCGATGGTAGAGCCGGGTTGAATCGTGATAAGTGCCAGCGAGGCGTCAAGGCTCTTCGCCTTGTTCGCCATGGCACATAGGCTTTGCGTTTCCCCGGAGCCTGAGCCGATCAACAGCAGATCCTCTGGACCAATGGCTGGTGTCACCGTCTCACCGACTACGTAGGCCTGGTACCCCATTTGCATCAGCCGCATGGCAAAAGCTTTCATCATCAAACCGGAGCGCCCGCCGCCGGCGACGAAGACGCTTCTCGCTTGCATAATACGCTCTGCCAGCTTCTCTGCTTCCTCTGTGTTGATCTCTTTAACAGCAGTGCTGATTTCGCCGCTAATTGCTAAAGCTTGGGCAAAAGAATTACTCACCATCTTGATATCAGCCCTGCTTGATCAGCTCGTTCATGCGAGAAGCGGCTGCCTGAATGTCTGCTTCACCCGTAATGCCGCCGCCAACGATGACCAGATCCGGCTGAGCCTGAATGACCTCGGGCAGCGTATCCAGCTTGATGCCGCCGGCAATTGCAGTCTTCGCATGTTTTACGACTCGCTTGATGGCGTTCAGCTCCTCGAAGGAGTTTTTGCCCTCAGCCTGATGGTCGTAGCCGGAATGCACACAAATATAATCTACGCCCATAGCATCAATCTCCGCGGCCCGCTCTTCCATGTTCTTGACATTGATCATATCCACCATAACCTGTCTGCCCTGCTTGGCAGCTTCCGCAACCGCGCCTTTGATCGTGGAATCGTCAGATACGCCCAGAATTGTAATAATGTCTGCCCCTGCCTCTGAAGCCTTCATCACTTCATAGCCTCCGGCATCCATCACTTTAAGGTCAGCGAGTACACGCAGCTGAGGAAAGGCTTCCTTCATGGCTTTGACGGCGTGCAGTCCTTCATTGATCACGATCGGTGTGCCGATCTCAACAATGTCAATATAGTCGGCGACCTGTGCCACCAGCTTCTTCGCTTCCGGAATATCGACCAAATCTAGTGCGAGCTGTAGTTCCATATGTTTACTCTCTCCTTGTCGGTTCATTTCAGTTTCTCAAACAAGGATATTGTAGGTCCAGAGCTGTCCTTTATGGAAGTACGTACTTTAAAGTCAGATACTTACGTCAAGGTTAGAATTGCGGTGCAGCAAGGATTGGAGACAGATGTAATCCTTCATTGTTGCCAAGCCGCTATACGATAAAAAAACCTTCCAGCGGATCAAGACGTTCTGAACCGTTCCGGAAGGCTTCTTTAACATGCATAAATGCGAGATACCATACAGCCCTTCATTCTGCTTCTGAAATCGCATGAGTGAGATCATAAGGGGAAAGATCCAGCTCCGGCTCTTCACCAAGAGCTAACCGGGCCAGCTGCCGTCCGAGAAACGGACCCACTGTGAGGCCTGAGGCACCCAGTCCATTCGCGGCTAGCAGCCCCTTCCAGCCTGGCATGCGGCCGATCACGGGAAGAAACCCAGGTGTAAAGGGTCGAAAGCCAACACGAACCTCCTGCAGCGTGCTGCCCACCAAAGCAGGTGCCAGCTCGAGACCCTTGTTCAGTATTTCCTGCATGCCTCCGGCGGTCACAGCGGTATCGTGCAGTGAAACGTCATTCTCGTGCGTCGCACCCATGACGATCCTTTGCTCGTCAAAAGCCAGAAGGTATTGATCCGTGGGCGGTATGACTACCGGCCAGGTCCCGGTTTCGGCTATGGAGTTCACCCTCAGATGCATAATTTGCGCCTTCTGATGTGAGAGTTGAAAAAGGATGCCCAGCGGCTGCAGCAGTTCATCCGCCCAAGCCCCTGCACACACAAGCACTTCATCGGCGGAATACGATGCCTCGCCCATGCGGGCGCCGGTAACCCGGTCTTCGTGAACCTCAAGCACCGCTTCCCCATTCAGCAGCTTCGCCCCATGATTTCTGGCTGCGCGCAGCAGCGCATCGCGCAGGGCACGGCCATCTACACGTGCCGCGCCGCTAATGTGCACAGATCTGTAGCCTTCCTTCAGGAGAGGAAACATAGAACGGGTCTCGGCCTCTGAGAGGGAGCGGATCTGTCCGATCTCTGGTGCCTCGCCCTTGCGGAGAGCCGCACGCTCTTGCATAAGTAGAATTTTGGCTTCGTCCTCATGGATGCTGATGGCTCCAACCTGAGCATACCCGGTGTCACTTTCCCCTTCCTGCTCCAGAGCCTGCACCAAGTCAGGATAAAATGCTGCTCCAGCCTTTGCAAGCTGATACCAGGCCTTATTTCGGCGCTGGGAAAGCCAGGGACAGATTATGCCCGCAGCCGCAGCCGTAGCCTGTCCAGGATCAGCCCGGTCGATGATCAGCACCTCAGCACCCTGGCTTGCAAGATGATAGGCGGCCGAAGCGCCAAGAATGCCGGCGCCGATTACAATAACTTTTTGTGTCATAGATGTGTACCTTTCTTGAAAGCTTGACTCATCTTCTCAAGGTACGACATCTCCCGTTAAAACACAAGCTTCCTGCCTCTGATCAAGGCATTGCCAGCTTCCCTCAGCCCTATACAGGCTGCTGTGGATTCCGTTCCCGATGTGGAGCACCGAAGGCAAACAAGATCAAGCTGCCGCCAAGAACGGCACAAACACCATACATAACCCCATAAGAAAACAGGTCTGCAAGCGGCCCCATCAAGACGCTTCCCATAGAAACACCCAAATCAGCGGATGCAATGAACCATCCGATGAGTACGTTGCGCTGCTCCGCCGGCAGGACAAAGGTCAGGTAGGTGGTGAGCGAAGGGTAGATCATGGCCTGGGACACTCCCATCAGTAAAGCCCCCGCATAAAAGATTGCCGCGCCCAGGCTGGAGGCAGCCCCCGTGCATACGGCTGCTAAGGTCAGCAGCAGCAAGACCCATGCTACATAAGAAGCATGCCAGCGCCCATCGGAAGGAATCTTCTTCCGAAGTATGAAGCGGGAGGCGACGACGACCGCGGCTTGCAGCATCAGATACAGCCAGGCTTCGCCATGCTTCACCTCTTGGGCATAAAGGGGAATGAATGTCGTGACCGCACCAAAAATCATGGATGCTACGAGCATGATGATGCTGCACCTCAAAAGGTCCCGATTCAGAAATACCTGTTTAAAAGATGCGCCCATCGAGGGTTTTTTTGCAGAAGACTGTGCTTTGTCTTCAACCGGCTCCTCCTTGATGACCACCGTAAAGCCCACCCAGCCCGTGAAGACTGCGATCCCAATCATCACGAAGGCAAATCCGCTCATACTGCCCGTCTGCCAGAGTCCCAGCGCCAGCAGCGGCCCCAATATTCCAGGAATATAAGAGCATAAGGAATACATGGAAATGCCCTGCCCCCGGTCTTTCTCAGGCAGAGCATCCATAATGGCAATCTGGAGAGCCATGGAGAAAAAAGCGGTCACGGCGCCTTGCAGCATTCTTGCGACAAAGTAACCTTCAAGGCCCGATATCGTGTAGAGAATAAGGGCGGCGCCGTTTATTATCAGAATGCTCCGCAAAATGGTCACCGGCCCGTATTTTTGAATCAAGCGCCCCGCCCAGGGGCGAAACAGCATTGTAGTGAACAAATAAGCTCCCATTATTATTCCGATGGCCGTATTACTGGCGCCCAGTGCGTTTCCCTGCAGCGGAATCATCACATTCAGCACGGCATTGGCACTAAAATACAGCAGGGTCAGTAAATAGAGGCGCATAAAGGGCCAAGCGAGTGCACCCGTCAAAGTGCTTCACTCCTTTCTACAGCTATAATGCAAGCTAGCTGGATTCAATGCTGATGCTGATACATATCTTCCTAATACATACTCATGCTCAGCAAGGTCCGAGTATAGTCACTCTGAGCGTGCTGCAGCTCGGATACGTGGAGACTCTCCTCAATTCGGCCCTGGCGGAACACAAGGATGCGGTCGCAGAGGAACGCTGCGGCCTGTATATCATGCGTGATGAAGATGTATGCGGTATTCAGCTGCTTGTGCAAGCCTTTTAACAGCTCCAGAACCTGAAGCTGCACAGATCCATCGAGCGAGCTAACCGCCTCATCCATAACAATCAGCTTCGGCTGCGTGGAAATCGCTCGGGCAATGCATACCCTTTGAGCTTCGCCTCCGGACAGCTCATGCGGTGCCTTGTTTAGATAAGCCGGACTTAAACCGACCTGAAACAAGAGCTCCTTCATCCGGCGCTCGCGGTCCTCTTCCTTCCTGCTCTGCAGTCCCAAAGGCTCCAGCAGCGCTTCCCGCACCGTGAAATAAGGATTCATGGAGGAGGTATAGTTCTGAAAGACCGCGCTCATATTGCCTCGTCTTACTTTGGCTTGAGAAACAGGCTGTCCTTCAAACAGCACCTTGCCGCTGTCCGGCTGATCCAGTCCCAGGATCAGCCGTCCCAGGGTCGATTTACCGCTGCCGCTCTCTCCGATAATGCCCAGGCATTCTCCAGGAAGACAATGGAAGGAAACATCATGCAGTACCTTTTGAGGCTTGCCGGTTAACCACCCGCTTGCTTTGAAGCTCTTATGTATGGACTGGACTTCCAGCACGGTCTTCACCTCCAAGCACTTGTTGAAATGCCTGTGACAGCTTCTGTTTCGTCGAGATCAGGTACCGGGTATATTCGTGCCCGGCATGGTCAAATAGCTCTGAAGTCTTTCCGGCCTCCACAATGTGCCCCTTCTTCATGACGAGCATATCGTCGGCCAGCTTCTGGACCATGCCCAGATCGTGGGACACCAGAATCATGGAGCATCCCAGCTCCTGCTGAAGCAGCGACAGCTGCTCCATGACCTCAAACCGCGAGATCGTGTCCAGCGCCGTTGTCGGCTCATCTGCCACAATTAATTCCGGCTTCAGCACAAGCCCAAGGGCAATCATCATCCGCTGCAGCATGCCACCGGACAGCTGATGAGGAAATTTCTGAAGCGTATCCTCCGGCTGATTCAGCATGACCTTGCGCATCGCGTCACTCATCTGCTTAAAAGCCTCCTGCTTCCCCCATCCAAAATGCTGCTTCAGCACATCCTTCACATGATGTCCCACGGCTCTCGACGGATCGAAGGCGCTCATCCCTTGCTGCAGAATCATGTACATATGACGTCCCCGCATGCTCCTCATCTGGGAACGGGACTGCTTATTCAGATCAAGACCCTTGAACATCATCGTTCCCGAATGAGCTAAGCTTGAGGGATTCAGCTTCATAATCGATTTGCAGGTCAAGGATTTGCCGCTGCCGCTTTCACCGACGATGGCAAGACAGCTGCCTTCCCTCACGGAAAAAGAACTGCCATGAACGAGCATCTGCTCGCTGTGCCGATCCCAGATCTGGAGCTTGTCGACGGTCAGTATATCCGGGCTCATCCAGCCACCTCTCCTTTCGCGAGACGCTGATTTCCAGTCGCCGTACTGGCTTCCGGTACCGCTCCATTCGTACTGAGCTGGGGATTTAATGCCTTCTGCAGTGCATCTGCAAGGAATTGTACAGAAGATACCGTAATGATAATGGCCAGGGCAGGAGCGATCACAAATTCCGGCTTCGTAAACAGAACATCCCGAACCTCATTCAGCATCATCCCCCACTCGGCATGAGGGGCCTGAATGCCAAGGCCGAGAAAAGAGAAGCCGGAGATCTGCAGGATCATGGAGCCAAAGGAGCCGCTAGCAGCAACAGCGAAATCCGGCAGGGTCACCGGAATGATATGCTTGGTCATAATCTTGGATGTGGGCACTCCTATAACCTTGGCAAACTTCACATACTCTGATTCGGTGTATTGCAGCACGGAAGCGCGCACAACTCGCGCGAACCAGGCCCATTTTAACAGGATAAAGGCAAGCAGAATGTTCTCCATCCCCACGCCCAGCATGCCGACAATAGCTAAAGTCATTACCGTGCCGGGAAAAGAAAGCACAACATCACAGGCGCCCATAATAACGGCCTCTGTTTTACCCCTCAGAATACCGGACACCAGACCGAGCAGGGCGCCGAACAGAGCAGAAAGAAGCAAAGTCCCAAACACCCAGATCACACTGGGGCGAATGCCATAAATGAGCCGTGACAAAATACATCGTCCAAGATGGTCGTTCCCGAGCCAATGCTCCATCGAGCTGCCGGCATACCGGAGGCTCATATTCACTTCATACGGATCATGGGGGGCAAAGAAGGGCGCAAAGGCCCCGGCTGTCATAATCAGGGTAATTACACCCAGTGACAGAGCCGCAAGAGGATCACTCAGCAGGCGCTTCAGCCTTAACCTCATATTCATGCAGCTACATCCCCTCTCTGGATTTCGGATTGAGCACAGCATTAATCGTGTCGGAGAACGTATTAAAGATGACAAAAGCCGCAGCCAGCACGAGCACAAAGGCTTGAATAACCGGGAAATCTCGGCCAAGGATGGCCCGAACGCTCAAGCTGCCTAGACCCGGCCATGCAAAAATATTTTCGACCACCACCGTGCTGCCGAGAATAATCGGCACCGCCATACAGAATACCGATACCGCCACCTGTAGTGAATTTCTTAATACGCTCAAGATAATTTTGGATTCCGGAAGCCCACATGCTCTGCCGTAAAGCACGTAATTTTGGTTCAGATTGTTAAGCATTGAGGTCCGAATGACGCGGAAATAAAGTCCGGCATAGGTCGTTGTAATGATGATGACAGGAAGCACATAGCTTTGGATGGAATCCATTCCGCTTGTGGGGAGCAGATCCAGTCGAATCGAGAACAACCAGATCAGCAGCGCAGCGAGTGCATAAGCCGGCATCGCAGTCAGAAAGAAAGAGACTGACCGCACCGAATGATCTACCCATGAGCCCGCTTTAAGCGCACAGATTACGCCAAGCACAATGGACAGCGTCACAATCGCCACCATGGACACGAGCGTGAGCTTAAGTGTGTTCCACAGCGCCGGACTAAGCATCGACCATACGGTTTGCCCTGTAACATAGGAATCGCCGAAATCTAGCTTCAGACAGGACAGCAGCCAATCTCCGAAGCGCAGCAGAAAGGGGCGGTCAAGCCCCAGCCTCTGCTCTGTTTCGATAATCAGCTCTTCTGTAATAACCGGTACCCCTTGTGCCTGTAGGACGACCTGCGCCGGCTTCATCGGTGATAAATGGATCAGAACAAAGGTTAGAAACGAAATAATCACAAGCAGCGGAATCGACAGAATCCATCTGCGGCTAACATAACGAAGCACAGCAATCCTCCTTTAGCCGTTCATTATTTGAAGCTCATCCGCTCAAATGGCAGCTCGAACTGCGTCTGCTTGAATGCAAGTCCGGTTAAGTCGCTTGGGGCAAGAACCGTTACACTTCCGTGTGTCAGAGGGATAAACACCGCTTCTTCATGAACCATGTTCAAAATGTCGGCATATAGCGCTTTCGCTTCGGATTCCTCTTGCGCGGCCCGAGCCTGTTCGATCTTGGAGTACAGGACATCTGCGTCCTTCATTCCTTTCGTCGTATGCAGATACGAGGATTCCAGGGCAAATGCGGCGATCGTGCTCTGCGGGTCGTACGCAAGTCCCCAGGTTTGATTGAACAATAGGTCATACTCGCCCGTTCCGCGGCGATTGGCAATGGAAGAGGATTCTTCGCCCACCAGCTCCAGCTGCATACCGATTTCCTTCAACGTGCTTTGGATATATTCCGCCTGGATCTTCTGCGTACTGGAGTTAACGTCAAAATAAACGCTCATCGCAAGCGGCTTACCGTTCTTCGTACGTACCGCCTCACCCTCCTTCATCACCCATCCGGCTGATTCCAGCAAGGACTTGGATGTTTCCAGGTCAAATTCTCGTTTCTTAAGCGGCAGGTCGGCTGCGTACACATTCGCAGAGAAGAGCGCTTCTGCCGGCCCTTCAGCGCCATTCATAATCTGGCTGCTGATCGTTTCGCGATCAATGGCATGCCAGATGGCTTCCCGTACCGCCAGCTCACTAACCGGACTGTCTGTCTTGCCGCTGTTCGCTGCGATCATCTTCGTATTCATGGGCTCGCTGCGCTCCAGCTGATATTTTCCTGAGGCAACCAGAGCCTCCATAGCTTCTTCATCCAGGCTGTCAGCACCCCGGTCATCGGTAAACACAAAGTTCACTTCACCCTTTTGCAGGGCCAGGAAGGTGGTTTCGCCGGCTGGAAGCACCTTGGAGGTGATTTTCTTGACGGCCGGTGCGCCGTTCCAGTACTGCTCGTTGGCTTCAAACACGGCATATTGGTCAACCTTATGCTCGGCAAGCTTGTAAGGGCCCGTCCCGTGGTAGCTCTGTACGCCATCCTTGGTCTCGCCATTGATAAAGCTTTTTGGAGAGATGAATACAAACGGCCGGGTCATCGCCAGCTCATTCAAGGCCGGCTGATATCCTTCCGTGAGCACGAGCTCGACAGTAAACTCATCAATGACATTGCAGCTTTCAATCCGGGTTGTCAGTCCGATCCAGGAATGCTTGGCCGCATTGCTCAAGACAGCCTCGAGGTTCTGTTTCACCGCTTCTGCATTAAACGGCTCTCCATCATGGAAGGTCACGTCCTCTCTCAGCTTGAACGTGTACACCTTGCCATCCTCAGACAGCTCCCACGATGCAGCGAGCAGCGGAGCAATTCCTTCTTGAGTGCTCTCCACCAGAGATTCGTATACAATGCCCTGTGCCGGCATGGAGCCTGCATAAAGATGGGGATTCATATCGACAATATCCTTTGCCGTTGCATATACAATCTCTTTACTCTCTTTGTTCTCTGGATTTGCTGCCTGCTTCTCGGCTTGCTCTGAAGAATTGCAGGCAGATAGCAGCACCAGGGCTGCCAGGGTTAGCATCGTTATCCAAAATGATCTTCTTACTCTCACAGTAAATCCTCCTTGTTGTATATCTGCCTAAGCTTTGCTGGTTTCAGTCATTAAATCCTGGCAGATGCTGTTGATATCCTCTTGAAAGCTCTGAACATTAAACCCGCTTGAGAGCGGGAAGGCTTCATTTGCTGAAGCGGATTGGATCAGCCAGCGTTCATATGTAGCAATAAAATGATCCGCGGCCGGAGAAGGGATTCCCAGATGCTTGGCCATTCCCTGAATGATCTTGATGCGGTAATAATCCTCTTTGGGCATTCTGGGAATATCCAGCTCACCCTCTTTGTTCACATACACAGGACGGATGGGAACAGCAGAGAAATCATAATATCGTCCGTTCTCGTCAGGCTCTGAGAAAGGATCAATCAGTAACGACACATAGCGCACGTACAGTAAATATTGCTGGTGAATCGGCTCCAGAGCAGGAAATTGCTCAATATCCTGTCTGCTGAGGCTCTCGGGGCGTACCGGATAATTATCATCGGTCATAAATTGCAGTAGATTCATGCCGGATAAGCCGAGCTTCGATAAGAGCCCCTCAATCTCATGCCAATACGCAAGCATTCCTGATATCAGATCCTGGGTGATCGGTCCTTCCGGGAACATTTTGTACACATATCTCTGCGGCTGGGGCTTCTCAAAAATAGCAGAAAGCGTAACATCATTCATGAACAGCGGCGGATGGACAATTAACGAAAGATTGCGAGTTTCCGCTTCCAGCGGTGAAGACAGCCGAACCAAATCCACCCCCAGATTGCGATACATCTCTGTTAGATGAGGTATGATCACAGAATTGGAGTCTGTGGAGCTGATATACAGTCTCTTCTTCACTGCAGCGGTCAGAACCTGATGTCCCGGCGATCCGCTTTCCCAGCGGGTATCCCCAAGGTAGGTGGAGAAGCTGATAATCTCAGCCGCACTTCCACTGCTCCGTACATAACGCTGAACCAGTCGGTTGGAGCCAAAGGTTGGCGACAGCAGCACGATGGTTGTCAGCGAGCTTAGCACCTGCGGTGGAATTTGCTTCAGCACCTGAAGGTAAGCGTCTGTAGTCACCGACAGGATGAGAATATCCCACGTTCCCGTAATGGTCTCATAGCCCTGAAACACTTGATCCAGGCAGCATTCTCCGGCTAATCGGCTGTGAGCTGGATTCTGTACCTTTACCGCAATGCATGAAGAGCTTGCCTTTAGAGATGCATAAAAGCCTTCAGACCGCAGCGACATCCTCCCGGCAATACCGGTGATGACATGTCCAGCATGCTTCATCATGACGGCCAGCTGAATGGAGGCGGGGCCTGTTCCTGCAATCAAGACGCGGTTAACATGATCCATGGAATTCTCCACGCGCTGAGCTGAATGCGGTGACAGCTGCGCTTTTCCGGTACAATGCCGTCTCAAACACCTGACCCGGCTGACGAACCTGCTCCGAGAGCGTCCATAGCGCCGGACTGACTTCCAGCAGCGGGTAATTAAATAATGATTTCAATCCGTTTCCATACCGCATGGCGATGATCACATCGGGATTCGTTAGATCATGAAGCTGCTGCAGAAGATCAAACTTCTCCGGAATCGTAGACGCAAATATAATGTGCGTGGCCTCCCGGGTGAAGCTGAGCTGATCCACGGTAAGCTGCTCGATCTGGATTTCTCTGCACTCCAGCTTTTGCAGTACCTGCACAGCAAGGCGGTTGGCTTCAGCATCGATGTCAATGCCGACTACCTGTGCACCTGTCCGCCGCTGAATCAATAAAGGAGTCATCGGAAAGGCACCAGAACCGATCATTAGCACCTTGGAATGCTTGTTCATGCCAGCACCTTGAAACTCTGCTTCAATACAGTCTTCAATGTTATGAAAGTAGTCTGCAATATCAGGACGGTTTTCCAGCCAGGCTCTTGCCCGATGCTTCTCCATGGCCCATACACAATGACAAGCTTCCTGCCGCAAATCTTCCGCCAGCTCTTTGAAATGCATCGTTTGCTCAGGCATGGCGCCCCAGGCGGCCTCGTGATCTGGATGAACGATAAACGCAGTATACTGCCCGATCGTCTCTTCCATCTCACTATAGCTTTGATCGTTAAGCTCGAAGGCCTTGTTCAATTGACGGAAGCGGGATAAAAAAGATTCCATTTGCTGCTGTAATGAGTCTTTTTCGACCGAAATCATATGGCGGATCTCCTTTCGTTGAACAGCTTGCCAGGTTAGATATACGCTGTTCCGGACGCAGAAATATGTACCTGCCCCTGAATGGCCAGGCGGGTAATTTGCCGATTTTCAATCTGAGCCCAAACCTCCATGGTTCCTCCAGGCTGCTTGATCTGAGTATGTATATGACGCTGTTGTTGCCTTGCAAGCCAGGCGCCTACCGCAGCGGCTCCCGAGCCGCAGCCCCGCTCCCACACCAGGCTACTGGCAGCCGGTATGTATACGAGCGGCTCCATCTCCTGCGTATCCGGGCAGTAAAGCATAATCCCGACGGCCTGCTCATCGCAGGTGGCTGCTAAAGACTGTACTGCCTGTTCAGCAATAGATCGTAAATTCACTTCTCCAGGGGCAACCTCAAGGATCGCGTGGCAAATGCCAGGGTAGCGAACCAGGGCAGCAGAAATCGTGAGTGCTGATTCACGAAGCAACAGAACTGATGGCTCGATACTTAACGGCGGCGGCAGCTCCAGCCTGCAGGTATATCCAGGAGCCGCATCTGCCGTAACCCTGCACGATAGCAGTTGATCTGCACCAGACACCTCCAGTGGAATGTCAAGACTGCGCCCCAGCGGCAGATTCCATTTCCATGCCATCACCGCTGCCAGTGACATCGCCGCATTACCGCAAAATTCCCCGGACATCATCTGCAGTCTGGCCCAGGCCTCCTGACCTTCAGCTTGCTCAATAAACCCGACCTGCTCTGCAAAAACATGATCATAGGACATCATGCGCTGTGCCACTTGTCCGTAATCCTCGCGGCCGTGACGGCTCTCTACGAGGATCGTCATATTCTGGGTGGGATTCGTCTTAATAAACTTGACCTCCATTTCTAACTCTTTCCCCCCTATTCCCCGTATAAATATATTCGCCGCTGTCTAAGATAGTAATCTTTACGATTAACAATAACTATAATGACAGTGATTACCATTGTCAATCATCATTTTCTGAAAAATATTAAAAAAACAGCGGAGCCGATTTCAAATCAGCCTCGCTGTTCTATTATTTTACCGATATAGATTCCGTGACTATTGTTTCTCCGATGAGCCATGCTTTACACTGTAAGAAATGTCTTCAGCTTCGTCAGTACACTTGAACAAGGAGCAGAATGTATGCATTTATTTCACAGAATGCGGGAGTTTATGATGGCCTGGAGAGATTACCCCCTGCAGCCTGGAAGTATGCTCCACGAACGATATCAGGTCATGTCTCTGCTTGGAGAAGGCAGCTATGGCTTGACCTATCTTTGTCACGATCAGGATTCCGGTAATCAAGTGGCCGTCAAGCAAAGCCGCCGCAGCAAGGGATCATCCTCACGCCTTCTGCTTCAGCGGGAGGCCCGGATGCTGCGGCTGCTGCATCACCCGCGGATTCCAGCTTATCTGGATTGCTTCCAAGCAGAACGCTGCGATTTTATGGTCATGACATATTTGGAAGGTAGGACACTGGAGGAGCTCATCTTTGAGCAGGGGCATACATACGGAGAAGCCGAATGCTTCGCCTTGGCTCAGCAGCTATTGGAGCTGGCTGTTCACGTTCATGATTGCGGCTTTGTACATCTGGATCTGCGAATTCCGAACGTGATCATTCAGGGGGATGAGCTGTATCTTATTGATTTCGGGTTAAGCCGCCAGGTGGGAGAAGAACTGCCCTCCATCCATCAGAAGCACCGGCCTGCCTTCTGGCGAAAGCCTGCTGCTGCAACCGGCAGCAAGGTGGCTGATGAGACAAGCGATTTAGAGGACATCGGTCATTTCATGCTGTTCATGCTTTACTCGTCTTACGAGCCGGAAAACGGCATAACCGCTCAGGAGTGCAGCTGGAGAGAAGAATTAGACCTTTCAACTCAAATGAGGCAGTTCCTTGACTCCCTCTTTGGGCATTCTCACCCTTTTTCTAATTCTAGGGAAGCGTTAGCGGCAATTCGACAGCGGCAGTCATAGTTTGACGTTGAAAGCAGCAGCTTGATTATGATACGATGTTAGAAATTTAAGGTAATTATGACTGGTCATTATCCTTTATTCCTGCTATTCACTCGAAAGTGAGGCTGAAACAGATGTTAAGAAAAATGTTTGACAAGCTTCTTCACTCTGCATCCCACAGCCGGGGCAAACGCCACTACAGCAGCTCCGATCAACGCTACAAGAAGCGTTACAGCAGCAGCTACGGTCATGCCCGGAGAAAGAGCTCTTCCTCCGATTACAAGCGTAGACATGGCAGTATGGGACACGGATACTACAAAAGCCGCAAGTACAGCTCCAGCTGATCACAGGCACCAGCATATTGACGAAAGGGGCTGTCCCAAAGTAGTTTCTTGTTTAACGAGACAGCTCACTTGAGTGAGATCCGAAGCAAAAAATAAAGACATGGTGGAGTCAGGGAGGTAATCCCAGCACCGCCATGTCTTTATTTTGGTCTATTGCGACCTTCTTCAACAACAAACGAGGCCATCCCGCAAGACCCTAGATCTCTTGGAACAGCCTCTTTATTCAGATGATGAGTCCGCACAAGATTAGAAGCTAGCTTTTCTGCACTCTCTTGGAGGAGCCAAAGTATATCGCAATGCCGGCTCCCGCCAGGAAAGTAAGAAGGCAAATCACTATGGAGCCAAAGCCTGCCGGAACACCCGGGAATATGACGAGTACCGAACCGGCGATCAGGCCGATCATGACCGCATACATCATGTTTGGAAAAGCAGACATCAAATACCGAATCCCTTTACTGCTGAAATAAAAGCCTGCCAGCACACCGGCTCCGATCACAGCAATGACCGGTACATCCAGGTTAGACAGTGCATTAATGGCTGTTGGGTATACCCCAACCATCAACAGCATAAAGGAGCCGCTGACACCCGGAAGCAGCATGGCCATGCTGGCCAGCCAGCCGGCAAAGAACATGCCGATGCCATTCACGACGTTGAGGTCAATCAGCTCCCCGCCCTCTTTGTCACCCTGGATGAAGCCAAGCAAGGCCATCAGCAGAATACATACAATTAAAACCCCGATGTGCGGACCTGTAAAATTACGTTTGACCTCCGCCAGCCGAATGAGCATTGGAAGTACCCCGAGAATCAGTCCCGTAAAGAAAAATTGAGTGGGTGCGTAGTGATGCTCCAGCAAGTATTCAATCAATCGGCTCAACGATCCGATTGCGAGCACCATCCCGATGCCCAGCGGGATCAGAAAGCTCCAGTGACGCTTCCAGTCTTTACTGAATATGCCGCTGATTGCTTCTAACAAACGCTCGTATATACCGAGTACTACGGCCAGAGTGCCGCCGCTGACCCCTGGTATCAGATCGGTGGTTCCCATCACAAAGCCGCGATAAAGATTTCTCCATTCCATCATGTTCTCTCTACACCTCATTAACAATATCCGAAATAAAAGTTCTGTTTTTGAAATATTCAGCAACTAAGTCTACCATATTTCTGCATTTTTTACGAACGAAGAGCGAATGGTTACGTGGCTTGTTTATTTGACTATGAAATAAGCACCGGTGATGATGAGGGCGATCCCGATCAGCTTCGAGAAGCTCATGGTTTCATGAAACAGGAAGAACGCCGGAATTAATGCCAGCACATAAGCGATGCTTTGCAGAGGATAAGCAATGCTCAGCGGCAGCCGTGAAAGCACAGCAAACCAGATTACCGTTGCGGCGCCATAGAGCACGAGACCGCTCCAAACATACATGGACGTAAACAGCTTCATCCACTGCAAGCCGCCGCTGCTCTCCAATCCCAGCTTGAACAAAATCTGGCCCGATACTAGCAGCATGATATTCAGGAATAACAGCCCGTAGCTAATGAATATGCTCATTGTGAGATGCTTTCTCTCCTTTCATGATGGCAATCTCCTGCGTAAGTCGGAGCACCTGAGCGCTCAGCTTTGTAATGACTAGCGTTAAGTGGAGGATCAATACAAAGCAGAACAGCAGTCCAAACAGAAATAAAAGCGCTGGCGCATATTCAATCTGCAGAAATGAAGCCAGCCGCTCTACTCCCTGTACATTTACAGATATGATGAGCAGCGTGAAGCCCATCAGAATCCATAGTAAGGAATATTGCTCTTTTAGCCTTCGTCTTCGGACCAGTTCAATGATCATGACGAGGAATACAATGGAAAACATTACGGAAAGAATATATACATTCATCACAGCTATGCTTTTCCCTCCCGGTAGCGGACTGCGCTCATCAGCACAGATAATGTGACCTTGACCATATAGTACGCAGACTTCAGCGGGGTAATGGAGGACTTGCCGGTCTCCCGCGCCCGCATTTCAGCTTTAACCTCCATCAGTCGGCAATGCTTGCGGGTCAAATACACGATCGACTCTACCTCAGGATAATCCATCGGATAGTACTCGGCATATAAGTCAATGACCTTCGCTCCGGCAGCACGAAAGCCGCTTGTCGTGTCAGTAAAGCGCTGACGGGTCACGAGACTGACCAGCCGAGAAAAAAAGGTAATTCCCACTTTTCGCATTACGGACGACTTATATGAGGTTTTTTCCAGAAAACGTGAACCGATGACCAGATCACAGTCACGAACCTTGCTTAGCAGCCGAGGCAGATCAGCAGCAGCGTGCTGACCGTCCGCATCCATCTGCACGGCCACGTCGTATCCGTGCTTCTTGGCGTACATGTAGCCGGTTTGCATGCCGCCGCCAATGCCTACATTAAAGGGCAATGTCAGTACTTTGGCTCCTGCCTCCATAGCCACTTGTGCTGTCCGATCTCTGGAACCGTCATTTACAACAAGAATATCGGCAGACGGCATATGATTACGAATGTCCTGGATGACGTAGGGGACACTACTCTCTTCATTGTAAGCCGGAATGATGACGAGTACCTTGAGCATGTGCAGACTCCTCCTTGTTCGTTCCCGGCTTGTTCGTAATCGCTCCGTATAATCGCATGAATGCATATCCACTAAAGAGGATAAACACAATACTCGTTGGATAGCCGTATCTTGACATGGCGACAAAAGGAAGATGAATGAGCGTGAAGTATATCAGGAGCAGCAATAACGGAAGCATGGACTTCCCTACTTTTCGAACAGAAGCCCATACGATACCGACTAACCCCGTATACACAATAACCTGCTGCATGATTTGAACGAAAGGCTTCGGAATCGAAAATAGATCCTTGAGATAGAAAGGCACCAGATACAAAGCTTCGAAACGACCGATACTGTAATGGTACAAATAAGTCAAAGGCTGAACAGTAAAGCCATATTTTAAAATATCCATTCCTTTTTGAATAGCGGCAGCATCTGAACCCTCAAATACTGTCTTGGGATCATACTGCGGATAGGCTGTAAAAAAGCCAGCAGGCGGCAGCTCATATGAAATCATGGTCCCCAGTAGAAAGGGACTTCCGGCAGAGCTGGTGAATAAGATAAACTCACCGAAGGTCACCAGGTTACGAATCCACCATGGTATGAGCAGCAGGATATAGCTTCCTATAACGACTAGCGTGAAACGAACAATCTCTTTAAGAGTATAGCGATGGGCAAGCCAAATGAACAGCAGCATACAAGGAAACAGAGACGCCTGCGGCTTGAAATAAGCGGCGGCGGCTGTAAGCAAGCCGACAGCGAGGTACCAACGTATTTTTTTGGTATGAACGGCTGTAATCATGGCACATAGAAGCATTAGAATAAGGGTGCGAAAGCTGGACTCTGTTAAGATGGAGCCTGACGTAAAATAATCCGGTATGTATAGCGCAGCGATCACGACACCAAGCATAGCCACTTTGTGATGGCTGAAGGTATATCTGGACAAGAGATAAATAAGGACTATGGATGCTGCTTGCAGCACGGACTGAAATACTCGGAAGGCTGTGACGCCGCCCTGCTCCTGCCCGAAGACAGCCATAAATCCGCTCAATAATAGCGGAAGACCCGGCATGATAAAGGCCGACGGGGCTTCTCCCGAATTGTAGACGAGTGTACCTTCATTCAGCAGCACCCTTGCCGTATGTATGTATTTGACGTCATCATTGTTCAGCTTCTCGGGATCTCCCAGAAACAGTCCATTTCCATGATACAGTACGACAACCACGGAAATGAGAAAAACGGCAAGAACGACAGGATATAGCTGCTTCTTGACGCGGTCTTCTTGCAAATAGCTGTATAACAATTTCACGCCCTCCATCCTATTGATAGGTATATGAAAACAATGATCTCATCAAATAGTAATTCAATTTCCATTCATTTACAAGGAATATACACAGAAACGATCTTCTACCTACTCACTATAAAAAAGCCGGTCTCGACAAGCAGACCGGCTCCTTAAACATGATAGACTACAGTACCTTATCCAGGAAGCTGATCGTGCGCTCATGCTTGGGATTCCCGAATACGTCCTCCGGGGCTCCCTCTTCAACAATATACCCGCCGTCCATAAAGATGACCCGGTCAGCCACTTCGCGGGCGAAGCCCATCTCATGTGTCACGATCATCATCGTCATTCCTTCACGGGCCAGATCATTCATGACGCCGAGCACCTCACCAACCATTTCAGGGTCCAGCGCCGAGGTCGGCTCATCGAACAGCATAATATCCGGATTCATGGCAAGTGCACGCGCAATCGCGACCCGCTGCTTCTGACCCCCGGACAGCTGGCTTGGAAATGCTTCAGCCTTATCGGACAGGCCGACTCTGTCCAGCAGCCGTAAAGCCGTCTGTTTGGCTTCCGCCTCACTCTGCTTTCCCAGCTCGACGGGGGCAAACATAATATTCTTAAGAACATTAAAATGAGGAAACAGGTTGAAGTGCTGAAACACCATGCCGATGTTCTCGCGAACCTTATTGATGTCAGTCTTCGGGTCATTAATATTTTTCTGATCAATGATCACTTTGCCGCCGGTCATCTCGTCCAGTCGATTAATACAACGCAGAAAGGTGCTTTTGCCCGAGCCTGACGGGCCGATGACACAGACGACCTCTCCTTCATGGACTTTCATATCAATACCCTTGAGCACCTCGTTGTTGCCAAAGCTTTTCTTCAAGCCTTCTACGATAATTTTAGCCATGCTGCCCCACCTTTCTTTCCAGACGGTTGGCGATCTTGATTAATACTGTGATGACGATAAAATACATCAGCGCGACCATCAGCCAGATATCGAAGGATGCAAAGGTTCTGGCAATGATGATTTTCCCGGATTGCGTCAGCTCTACCAGGCCAATGACAGACAGAATGGATGTATCCTTCAAGGTGATGACGAACTGATTGATAAACGACGGAATCATGACCTTGATCGCTTGTGGAATGATAATCTTGAACATAGCTTTGCGGTAAGGAATTCCCAAGGAGCGTGCCGCTTCCATCTGTCCCCGGTCAATGGATTGAATACCGCCGCGGATGATCTCAGTCACATAAGCGCCTGCGTTCAGGGTCAGGGTCAGCACGGCTGCAAGAAACAGCGGCATGGTAAAGCCGAACGCCTGCGGAATGCCAAAGTAAATGAAGAACGCAAGCACGATCAGCGGAATTCCGCGGAAGACATCCACGAACACGGTAGCTATCCCCCGCAGCCATGCATTTCTGCTTACCTTCATGAAGCCGAAGATCAGGCCTATAATGAATGCAAAGAACAAGGAAATGAAGGTGTACAAGATCGTTTTGCCCATACCTTCAAGCAAAGGCACAAAGGAAGCTTGAAGCAGCTCCATGCGGGTGAGTGGAGCCTTGCCTGCGGCATTCTCACCAAGATATTTTTCCAAAATCTCTTCATGGGCGCCTGTGGCCTTCAGGTTCGTAAGTCCGGCATTGAATTTCTGCAGCAGCTCCTGGTTCTCACCTTTGCGCACCGCAAAGCCATATGAAGCTCCCGGTTCAGGCTCTGTAACCAGCTTAAGCCCGATGTTTTGCTGTTCACCGTAAGCCAGTACCGCATGATCATCGAAGCAGGCTGCTGAATTCCCGGTTTTGACGTCCTCATACATCAGGGCGGATTCGTCAAAGGGAACGAGAGTAAATCCATATTGAGACGCAATGGATTCCGCGAAGGAGTATCCCTCTGTGCCGGTTTTGACAGCGACCTTTTTGCCACGAAGATCCTCATAGCTCTTGATCTCTTCGTTATCCTTGTCGATGCCCATGACGACGCCAGAATCATAGTATCCTTCGGAGAAATCGAATTTCTGCTTCCGTTCCTCCGTTATGCTCATTCCGGCAATCACACCGTCTACCTGATTGGCCTCCAGCGCCTGTACAGCAGCATTGAAGCCCATAGGCCGGATTTCGTACTGGAAATTCTGGTCCTCCGCAATCGCCTGGATCAAATCCATATCGATGCCGACAAAATCGCCATTGATGTCCTGGAATTCGAATGGAGCAAATGTAACATCCGTGCCAATGATATAAACCTTGCCCTCTGCCGGCTCTGCAGCAGCCGTCAAGCTCCCAGCCCCCCAGCTTGCCGCGATGAGCACGACCAGGGTCAGCATCAGATGAAGACTTCGAAGTATCCTCATGACAAACCTCCTCTATGTAAACAACTATTTAATTAGTTACCCACTTCGACCCTGTATCTAACATTTACTGTCAACTTATTGACATATGCCACTGCACACTAAGCTTATTTTGCACCAGAACGCGAAAAAAAACCGCTGAACAAGTCAGCGGCTTGTAATCCTAAGCTTCAGCTCTGTAACAGCTGTTATCTTACGGTGCGCGGTAATTCCTCGCGCATTTTCTTGACTACTGGACGCAGCGGAGGCTTCGGATTCATACCGACCTCATCCTGAATGTCACCGACGATTTCCTCCAGAATATCCTCCATTGTAACCATGCCGATCGTGGCTCCGCGACTATCAACAACCGCCGCCATATGAATCCGATCCTTCTGCATGGTGCTCAGGATGTCCTGAATCAGAGCATCCTCCGGATACTCCGGCATATCGTAGATGAACTCATTCATCACAAACGCTCTTCCCGCCGCCAGATGTGTCAGAATCTCCTTCGTGTTGATCACTCCCTTGTAGTGACCAGGCTGCCCGGAATCCTCCACCGGATAGCGGGTGTAAACGTAGCTGTCCAGGCTCTGCAAGATCTCTTCTACCGATGCATTCTCAGGCACGGTCACGATTTTCGATTTCGGAATCATAATATCCTGAACCTTCCGCTCATCGAAGGAAAAAATATTTTTGAGATAATCCAGCTCCGTTTGGTTGATCTCGCCGCCCTCATAGCTTTGCGTGACAATCAGCCGGATCTCCTCCTCCGAGTGAGCGGTATCATGACCGGCCGGCTTGACACCGAACAGCTTCAGCAGCAGCTGCGCCGAGCCATTTAAGGCATAGATAAACGGATACATCAGCTTTCCGAATCCGTACAGCGGCGGCGCGAGCAGCAAGGTCATGCGTTCGGCATATTGAATCGCCAGCGTTTTGGGAGCCAGTTCCCCGATGACGACATGCAGAAACGTAATGACCGAGAGTGCGATCGCATAAGAGAGCACTGTGGATAATGCTTCCGGTACCTCAAAGCGTTCGAACAACGGGTGCAGCATTCTCTCAACGGTTGGCTCACCCAAGGCACCGAGCACGAGAGCAGTAATCGTAATCCCCAGCTGACAAGCTGACAGGTAGTAATCCAGATCCTGCGTCACCTTTTTTGCTGTGAGCGCCTTCTTGTTGCCTTCGGCAATCAATTGATCAATTCGAGTCATGCGAACCTTCAGGATCGCGAATTCAGCCCCTACAAAGAACGCTGTAAGACCAATAAATACGGCCACCAAAAATAAGTTTAAGGCTATTGTCCCGTCCAATCATTTCCCTCTAGTGGAGAGGGTTCACCTCCGTTAAAATACAAGTTAGGATATAAGTCTGGCCACCGGCCCGGTCAGCGTTTACTCTGTCCCCGGCTCCGGCAGCTTCATCATCACTTGCTTGATTTGATAATTTTCGGTCTCCATGACGGTCCAGATGATATTATGCTGTTCAATGACATCACCAGGCTCTACCGTTTCCCCTTTACGGTACTGAATCCAGCCGCCAAGGGTATCCATAATTTCATCCTCTTCAAACACCAACCCGAACTGCTTCTCCAGATCGTCCAGCAGCACTCTGCCCTGAATCAAATACTGGTTCTCCCCAGACTGCACGATATCCTCAATTTCATCCTCGTCGAATTCATCCCGGATCTCCCCGACGATTTCCTCCAGGATGTCCTCCATCGTCAGGATGCCTGCCGTTCCGCCGTATTCGTCGATAACGAGGGCCATGTGCACCTTCTCCTGCTGCATTTTCAGCATCGCATCCTGAATTCGGGTGGATTCGAATACCATTGGCAGGTCGCGGATGAAATCAGACAGCTTCGGATTTTTGCCCGAAACAATAAATGGCAGCATTTTCTTAACATTGACCATCCCGATAATCCGGTCCTTATCTCCTTCTTCGGAGATCGGATAGCGAGAGTATTTGAATTCATCCAAAACCTCGATAATTTCTTGCTGCGACATGGATTTATCGAGAGAGATCATTTCCGTACGCGGAATCATGATATCCTTGGTCACCCGCTCATCAAAAGAAAATACATTTTCCATGTAAGCCAGCTTCGTTTCCTCAATTTCACCGGCCTGATAGCTCTGGGTCATAATGATTTTGACCTCTTCCTCGGAATACACCTGCTCATGACCGGCCGGCTTGACGCCGAACCCGCGAAGTATAACTCGGGACGCGCCATTGAGTGCCCAGATAAACGGATACATGATCTTACCAAACCAATAGAGCGGCGGGGACAGCAGCAAAGACAGCTTCTCAGAGAATTGAATCGCGAGCGTCTTTGGCGCCATTTCACCGACCACCACATGCAGGAACGTAACGAGTATAAAAGCAATGGCATAAGACGCTACAGAAGAGTTGGCTTCGCTCATATTCAGCGCTTCAAATACAGGAAGCATAATTCGCTCTACCGCCGGTTTACCGAGTGCGCCGAGTCCCAGCGCGGTTACGGTGATGCCTAGCTGACACGCTGACAAGTAATAGTCCAGATCACTTGTCACTTTTTTGGCAAGAACGGCCTTCTTGTTTCCTTCTTCAATGAGCTGATCCAGCCTGGACGCACGAATCTTGACAACCGCAAATTCAGACGCCACAAAAAACGCCGTTAACAGAAGCAAAAGTGCAAGAATGATTAAGTTGATAATCGTAAGGATGTCCAATCCATCCCCTCGTAAAGAGGGATTCACCTCCGGTATAGTTCTTAATGAGTTGATTGTTACTTGTAACGCTGCTTACGTCCGCTTCGGGAGATCGTACTGCTGAGACTTCCAAAGCTCCCTGCAATGACCCATACCGCTTAGATTTATATTAGCCAGCTTACATGCAAACAGAATCGCCTTCCCAATGACACGACCTCCCTCCCTTAAATTTAAAAACAAGTATATCACAAAGTAAACCCAACCATCCAGTTTCACGTTATGGTTTGGAATGTGCACAGGAAAGCGCTTCAAGGTTGAAGCGACCTGATCTAGCACAAAAACCGCGCAGGGCGCGGTTTTTATCAGTCATAGACTTAATCAAAA
Source organism: Paenibacillus algicola (assembly GCF_005577435.1). Lineage (NCBI taxonomy): Bacteria > Bacillati > Bacillota > Bacilli > Caryophanales > Paenibacillaceae > Paenibacillus > Paenibacillus algicola. The sequence continues at coordinate 2,388,348 of NZ_CP040396.1, forward strand.
ATCATCCAGATCGCGACAAAGGCAACAATGGAGAGCCCATAAATTACACTCAGCATGATGATGTTCGCTTTCGTCTTTTTCTCATACTTCGGATTGGATTTGCTGTTCTCCTGCGACATTCCGACCCACAGCGTGGCGATCAGACCGATGACGATTAATGAAATGACGACGATATACATCCACATGACGTTGACTTCCTTTCTGCAGCGTTCTAAGTATCATTCTTTAGAAAAAGTCCATCAGCATCGGCGGGCGGACCGGAATGGAAGCCTCCAGCCGCTGCAAGGCTGTCTCATCGCCCTGCAGTCTGCCGGAGCGAACCAGCTCCGCAGGCTTTACATAGCCCAGCAGCAGGGCGGTTAGTGCTCCAATGTCCAGATGAAGCTGGTCAGGACTTGAACCCTTGACGGCTTCTTCGACCTTCTGAACGATGATTCCGGTGTCAGCATTGCTTTGAATGTTCCACACTCCATCGTTCCAGGGCGCTGCCTCATCAGAAATGTGAAGTGTCCATCCTTCACCGGTAATAAGATGCAGCGGATATGATCTCAGAAAAGCCTCTACATCCACAATCCTCGCCATGAAATAAGGAAAACGCTCCTGATGAATTCGGGGATCAGGCAGCATGAACGGCAGCCGATCATCTCCCGGCACCATAGTCAGAGTCACTTCTTCAATCCGAGCGTCATGGTTGGAGATATACGTCCATAGAGCGCTTCGAGCCTGTTCATGTAAGAACACGAACTCGCTGCATACCAGCTCTTTATCCTTCAGCTCGTACAGAATATATCCCTGCGGCTCACCGTCCTCTGCATAGTAAACGGCGGTATGGGCTTGGTCTTTAAGCACGGAATGCTTCCACCACTCGGTTGTGCGCACCAGTGTACCGTTGTAGCATTCAGCAAATGCCTCATAGAGAGAGCTTAGCAGATTTATATCTGCAGTTCCGCGGACAATCCGTCCCGGAACGGAGGTCTTGGGGGGAAGCTGATGCATCTGAAGCTTGTAGGTTAAGGTATCCGTAAATACCTCCCAGCCAAATTTGCGGTAAAAAGGAATGGAGAACGGGTGAAGAAACGAAACGGCCTGTCCTTCTGCTCTCATATGCTGAAGGGCATGCTTGAGCAGCTTAGCGACATGTCCTTTGCGCCGATTCTCCGGCCAGGTAGCTACACCGGCAATGCCGCCCATGCTGAACTTCTGGTTGTGCAAATAAATCTGAAAGGGCAAGATGGTCAGCTTCGCCTGCAGCTTCCCCTCCTCAAAGCATCCCCAGAACTGTTCTGGCCGGAACAGCTCTCGTTTCTTATCCTTCTGCTCTTTGGTTAATGTGTACTGAAAAGCATACTCCGACAAAGAGATGCTGTCCTCAAACTCATCCATACTCAGGTTTCTCATTTCCATAGAGATCGTGCTCCTTTCCATGCTGCTGTCTGACAACATTGTCTACGCTTTCCCCTGTCTCTGTCAAACATGAAAAAAACTGCACCGTGTCAGCCTAAAGGCTCCCCGGTGCAGTTTACGCTAGGCCCTATTATTTCTCGCAAGCAATCCCGTCTTTGTCACGGTCCTTCTTGTAATTCGCTTCATATAATGCTGCAGATACAAACGGCTTGTATTTCGTCTTGCCGCCCTTGTTCTGAATCCCTGCTTTTTTGGCGACGCCGCCTTTGTACACCTTGTTCAGCTCCGTGCAATTACTGTAGATAACAACACCTTTTGCATCCGCCTTTGGCACTGCAATACATGAGATTCCAACAATGAAAACAGCCGTTAACAAGGAAACAGAAAGCTTTTTCAAATGATATCACTTCTCCTATATAGAACTGACTATGATCATAATCAAGAAGAAGAGGAATTTCAATAGTTTTGTTAAAAAAAGGTTTTGTACCTATTCTCTAGGTTCATAATGGCAGAGCTTGCCCTCGTAAATGAGCGTCAGTTGGCTGCATTTTCGAAAATCGTCCGGTGTCACCAAAGCTGGCAGCTTGTCCCACAGCTTGATGCCCGAGCGCTGCAAGATTTCGGCTACAAACTGAGAGCAGAAGTAAGAGTTGCTGAATTCAACCGGTTCCTGAAGAGCAATGCCGATGACACCTAATATATTGTAGAGAAACTTCTTCTGGCTGCGGATGAAGATGTGCAGGACACGCTTCATTTTCTCAATTTCCCGCTCACTGACCTTTAGCTCATAAATGACACAGGTAGTATCCGGGAATTTACTGAAGGTGCCTGTCGCAACGTCCTCCTTGACGAACCCGCCGTGCAGCGGATTTCGCGGATGCTTACGTCCAAAGCTGTACATTTCTGATAATTCACGGTTAAATGAAATGGATGCGTGGTTATAAGGTGCTCTCGTATAGCTTTGAATGAGCTGTGTGAACAAGGTCCCTGTATTACTGAGCATAATATAGACTGATGATGGTGAAGCCATAGTAAATTACCCCTTATCATTGAACAACTATTGCTTCATAATAACATAGGATTCTATTCTTGAAATCATTTCATAGACAAGTTGGTGATGGTGTTGAACAGCAGCCCTTCTACTTTAATTGTAATCCTGGCAGGCCTTTTGCTCGTACATATTCTGTTTCTTATTCTCGGTCGGCTCCAGCCGGACCGTGATTACTCTCGTATCGGTCATCGGATTAATACCTGGTGGGGCATGTTCTTTGTCTTCTGTCTGGCCGCGCTATTTAATCCGGTGGTTTCCCTGCTTTCTCTGATGGCCTTGTCGTTCTTCGCTTTAAAAGAATATTTCTCCATGATCCGCACTCGAAAGCATGATCGGCGGATTTTTCTGTGGGCGTATCTATCGATCCCGGTTCAATTTTATTGGATCTATATAGGCTGGTATGGCATGTTTATTGTGTTTATCCCGGTCTATGTGTTTCTGTTTCTGCCTCTTCCCCGTTTGATCAACAAGGGTACGCTCGGTTTCCTGCGCAGTGTCAGCTCGACCCAATGGGGGCTGATGCTGATGGTGTTCGGCCTGAGCCATCTGGCTTATTTCCAGGTAGCCACCCCGCAATACGGGGCCGGCCTGGTTCTGTTTCTGGTCATCCTGACGCAGCTCAATGATGTGGTTCACGAGATCTCCTCCATTTATCTGGGCAAACGCCGGATTGTACCGACTGCTAATCCGCTGCTGACCTGGGAGGGCTTTGTCTGTGGCTTTCTGGCTACAGCCGCCGCGGCTGTATTCCTGACTCCATACCTGACGCCCTTTGATCTTAAGTTCGGTGTCATATCCGGGATGCTGATCAGCCTTAGCGGATTCTTTGGCAGCCTAACCGTCTCTGTATTAAAGCGTGATTTGCTCATTGGCGATGATGAACGCTTTGAAGCGTTGAAGAAAAGCTACCTGAGCCGCGTCGATAGCCTGGCTTATACCTCTCCCGTCTTTCTGCATTTCACACGCTACTTTTTTGACTTTATGTAGGTGGAGTATAAACAGGCCCTGTCATAAGCGACAGGGCCTGTTTAACTATTCATTTTAGACTACGCATTACGATCTAATACAAATTGAGAGGAGCTGTCATCCAGGTCTTCTGCGATTCGCTTCACGTGATCGGCCTGCTGCATAGTCTGCTCAACGGCTGCCGACTGCTTGGCGGCTTCCTGCTTCATATCCTTGCTGCTTTCAGAAGATTTCAAAGCGATCTGCGAAACCTCTTCCAGTGCGGCACTGATCTCCTCGGTTCCTGCCGACATTTGCTCTGCAGCTTGAGAGATTTCGGAAATTTGAGAGGATACTGCATCAGCCGATTCTATCAGCTCTTCAAAAATCAGGCTGGTCTTCTGCATCATATTCACGCCGACTTCAATTTCGTGAGAGTTGCTTTGGATCGATGAAGCCGTTTGCTCTACCGAATCCTGAATGTCGGTAATCAGCGCGGTAATCTGCTCTGCGGAGGTTCTCGACTGCTCCGACAGCTTGCGGATTTCCGAAGCGACGACAGCAAAGCCGCGACCGTGCTCTCCCGCTCTCGCGGCCTCAATACTGGCATTCAGCGCAAGCATCTGGGTCTGAGAAGCTACACCCTGCACGACCGAGGCCATTTCACCAATATGCGCGGAGTGCTCATTGAGCTTCAAGATCGCTTCCTGGGCAAGCTGTGCCGCCTGATTGACTTCGTTCATCTGCCCTACTGCGGCTTTCAGAGAACGTCCCCCTTGCTTGGCCCCTTGATTCATGAACAGCGCCGCCTGGTTTACCGTTCCCGCAGCTTCAGCCACTTTTGTCACGGATTCAGCCAGCTCCTCCATCGCCCGGGCACTTTCACGCAGAGCCTGAGACTGATTCTGAGTGCCCTTCACGGTGTCATTGAGAGATTCCGATAGAGACTCCGTAACCTCACTCGTTTCTTGAGCGGACTGGTGCAGCTGCAACGAGCTGGCATTCAGCTGCTGTGTGCTTTGCTTGACCCGTGTCATTAGCTGCTCCAGATGATGAATAAAGCGATTAATTTCATTAGCCAGCCCGGCAAGCTCGTCCTGTCCCTTCACGCGGATTCGATATGTCAGATCCGCCTGGCCAGAATTTAAATTTTGGGCAGCGAACAGCAGCTGCTGCAGCTTTTTCCCGATAATATAACGGTTTAATATGTAAATGAGCACCAAAACCATGACGAACAGAACACTGAATTGCAGGAGCACGCTTTGCTTCTGCTTGGCAGCCATAAGGTCAGAGGCATCCTTTGAAAGTGCTACCCGGACCCCACCCCAGTGCTCGCCATCAATGTAGAGCGGATAAGAGATATCCCAGGTTTCCACCACTCTGCCGTCAATGACCCGAGGGTATTTCTGCAGCAGCACCTGGGATGTATCTGTGTTTGCCGCCGCTGCATAGCCGGTCTTGTCGTTAAATACCCGATTAGCCCGGTATTTCTGACTGAGTAATCCGGTATCGCCCCAGGGATCTACTGACTGCTCGCCGATTGGAGAATATGTCGTGTTGTGAGTCGCTATATAGCCGGCCGCCTCCGGATTATCCGAATACGCAGCCGGAATTGCAAACACAACCGAGCTGTCTACAAGGAAGCTGTCAATAACAGACTGCCATTTGTCATCAGTATAAGCATCATATTCACTACTATACTTTAGCTCATATTGCCACAGCGGAATCTCACTCCCGTCATGCAGCAACTGAAGCTTGTTCATGGCATCCGGCTCATTCTCCATTCTTTTGCGGGCAGCTTCTTCACTTTCAGGGAGTACAGACAGCTGATCATTGAAGAGCCGAGTTCTCAACTCCTGTCCGGTATACGCTTGCCCGTTGCTTAGCGTGACTCCATTTCTAAGATCATCCTCCGTTAAAGACTGAAGCGTCTGCGCTAAAGATTTGGCAAGCGCACTTCCCTTATCCAGCAGCTGCTGCTCCACATCCTTCTCCATTCGATCCCATTGCCTCATGACAAAGAGAAACATAACCAATAACAGTGCGACGGCCATCACGAGAATAAACTTTGCACTTAACGTATGTAGCCAGCGAATGGTAATACTCTCCTCTCTTTTTCTACAATATTCTACAATGTACTTCTATTCACATTCTATACCTTTGTGATTCATGTTACAAGCGGATATTTTATTAAAGTAACATGGTAAAGCGATGTAGAAAAAGACCCTTTTCCTCTCATCCAGGAAAAAGGTCTATACATGCTTATCCGTCCTTATTTCACAATAAGTACCGGACATTGAGCCCGCTTGACTACCTTATGACTGACGCTGCCAAGGACCATCTCCTGAAGAGCATTGAGGCCACGGCTGCCAATCACGACCAGGCTGGCTTTTTCTTTGTTGACATAATCCACAATGGCAGGCCCCGGCTCACCATGGAGCACCTTCACCTTGTACGTGATCTCTTCCTGCTGAAGCCACTCCTCCACGCTTGCTAGCTTCTTCCGGCGAAGCTGCTCTACCTCTACATGGCTCTGGGCATGAAGTATTTCGCTTTTGGCCTTGTCGAAGTCAGCGACCAGTACAACCTCCACGGTAGCGTTAGCCGAAGCTTTAGCCAGCTTGCCGGCTTCCTTCGCCGCTCGTAACGAATTCTGTGATCCGTCAGCAGCCAGTACAATACGTTCATACATGGAATATCACTCCTTGGTCCATTAATGTGCACTTCGGTTTGCTGCTTGAGGATCTTTGTATACCGCCAGCTTATCTACGATTTTTTGACTTGCTGAATTGAGGCCTTTGACAGTCACTTTATTGTCGTTCTCTTTGTATTTGATGACTACCCGGTCAATGGCTCCCACTGCGGAGTCATCCCACACATGGGCGTTGGAGAAATCAATGACAATATTCTGATTCTGTGCAGTCAAGTCAAACTTATGAACAAAGCTGTCAACGGATGCAAAGAACAGCTGACCCTCCACCTGAAAAATCGTACTGTGTTGCTGCTTCGATTCCGTAACCTTGATGCGCGAGATTTTGGAAACGAACAGAACGGCACTCAGAATGACCCCGGCAATAACGCCTTTGGACAGGTCATGGGTGGCAACGACAATAATAACAGTGACCAGCATGACTGCGGCATCGCCGCGCGGGGCCTTCACAACATATTTAAAGGAAGACCAGTCAAAGGTGCCGATGGATACCATGATCATGATTCCGGCAAGAACCGGCATCGGGATTTGAACCACATAATTGCCGAGCACGAGGATCAGGAACATCAGGAATGCACCTGCCACAAAAGTAGACAGCCTTCCTCGTCCGCCGGACTTCACATTAATAACCGATTGGCCAATCATTGCACAGCCGGCCATGCCGCCAAAGAAACCTGTTACAAAGTTTGCAATTCCCTGTCCCCGGGCTTCCCGGTTCTTGTTACTGCCTGTATCCGTCATATCATCTACAATTTGAGCGGTCAGCAAAGACTCCAGCAGCCCCACGATCGACAAGGCAATCGCATAAGGGAAAATAATCTGCAGCGTCTCCAGATTTAACGGAACATCGGGAAACAAAAAGGCAGGAAGCGACCGGTCGATATGTCCCAAATCGCCGACGGTTCCCAGGTTAGCACCAGACATCACTGCGATCACGGAGAGCAGGACGATTGCGATAAGTGGTGCCGGGATCGCTTTGAAGAAACGTGGCAGCACGTACACAATCAGCAGCGTCAAGCCGACAAATAAATACGTCATCATCGAGATATTCCAGAAATACGGTACCTGAGCCATGAATATCAGAATCGCCAAGGCGTTGACGAAGCCAATCATGACTGCTCGCGGGATGAACTTCATTAGCCTGGCTACCTTGAAGTAGCCAAGAAGAAACTGAATAATCCCTGTCAGGATTGTAGCGGCGAGCAAATAGTTCAGGCCATGGTCTTTCACGAGTGAAGCGATCACTAATGCCATCGCACCCGTAGCTGCGGATATCATTCCCGGACGGCCGCCTGCAAAGGATATGATGACAGCGATGATAAACGAAGCATACAGCCCCACCATCGGATCCACATTCGCAATTAAGGAAAAAGCAATGGCTTCCGGGATGAGCGCGAGCGCAACTACGATGCCGGAGAGCAGATCTCCCCTCACATTGCCGAACCATTCATTTCTTAATCTTTCGGACACTTGTATTCCACCTCATCCAATATATTGGCTTTTACGATTGATATAGGATATGATTACATCGTATTCAGCCTGTTCACAACCAACAGTTTATCACCGCTAGTCCCGAAATGGAACCTTTTTGGGGCTTTTATTTTTCATGAAGGATATACCGTGTTTTGCAGTAAGGAGCCTGGTTATGATTATTGGATATATGCGACCTTTTTATGAAGACCCCGAGTGTGAATGCCAGACAAAGCAGTTAACGGACCATGGCTGTCAGCATATCTATCAGGAGGAGCATGCCGCACCCAAGAGACGCACTGAGTTGGAGCGGATGATGGAGCAGCTGCAGCCGGGCGACACCGTCATCGTAACAAAGCTGTTCGTCTGGGCCGATTCAACCCGGCACCTGGTAGAGCTATTAGAGATGCTGGAGCAGAAGCAGGCGGTCTTATTATCCCTTCAAGAAGGAATTGAGACTGATCCTGCCCTAGCGTACCCGTTCCAGACCATTGCCAAGCATTTGGTGCAATTCCAAAGCGATGCCATGAGCGAGAATACGCGGCAAGGATTGCTGCAGGCGAAGGAAAAAGGCAATGCCCCCGGTCGGCCGCGTAAGCCGGATCAGAATGTACAGCGCGCGATTGAAATGTATCAGAGCAAAACATACTCGCTTGCCCAGATCAAAGATGAGACCGGCATCAGTAAATCAACGCTATACCGGTATTTGGAGCAGTGATGCTGATCTCCACGTACCTTCTATCCACCGTTCTTTTGCAGAGCCTTGGGATCTCGTGCCGGCTCTGAGGAGAACGGTGTTTGGGTTGTGCTCCTGATATTTGGCGGTTGTTATGTGCCCCCTTGGCGGGGTTCGAGCCTCCGTTGTGACGAATATCTAATGTTTTATTATTTTGAATTTTTCACATGTTGTAATTGTATAAATAGAGACGATAATAGAGCCCTTCCCATGAAAAAAGCTGATCGAAAGGCTTACGCCTCAGACCAGCTTGATGGATAACGAATATAAGTTCTTCTCAGCCTTTATTTCTTGGCAGGCATGGGGGTAAAGAGCAGGTTGACGGGAAGGTTGCTTCCCGGAGCAGCAGTTAACATGATCTCAACACTTTGCTCGTAGTCGCCAGTACGGTACAGAACAGCCTGCTCATTTGGAGCGCTGACTTGTCCATTCGAATAAATGGCGGTGATTAACCCATTTACCATAGCATATCCCGAATACTTTCCGCCGCGGGGATTGAATGAGATCAATGTATTAGGTGCCACTCGTTCCAGACGAATCTTGTAAAGAACTCCAAAATTGCCTGCGTTGGAGGTAGGACTGTTGTACATAGGATCGGTGCCCATTAAATTCGGATCGTCTCCATCATCTCCCAGCAGCAAACGCTCTGGCTTGGCGCCCACTTCTTCGAAATGTTGAATGATTCGGGTCGAGTTCGGGTACGTTCCGCGATTATGCACGCCGTCTTTATCAAGCAGTGGAAGCTCCTTCCACACCTTCAGCGGTTCAGCCTTCTCATCAATCATGATGACGTCAAACTGAATCGGAAGATCACTGTAAAGATCTGCAAAGAGCGAAATAACATCCCCCTGCTTCATCCGCGTCTGGCTCAGCTCGGTCATGACCAGTCGGCTTTCCCCTGGCGCCAGCGTGATCGCAGACTGCTTGGAGCCATTCTGCATCGATTCAAAGTAGTACAATACAGATTTCTTCCCGGCTGCCGTGGCAATATAGGTCGGTCCGGCAAAGCCCAGATTTTCTGTGTTTATCACAGCTGGAGATGCATTATTGTTCGTAGCAACCACATACATTTTGACATTTTTATTTACGTTGTTTACATGATGAATCATGAAACGCATGTCCCCGGAGGCCGTCTCGCGATAGACATTGCCGAGCTCATTCACGGTTTCGGGGCTGTTGCTGCGGATCAAGGTGCTTGGCTCGTCCAAATACTTATAAAGAATTCGGTCACGGCCTGTCACTTCAGATCCATTAAACGTAAACTTCTCTCCGGCCGGAATAAACAGCTTATTGAAATCATCCTCTGCATACAGCGTTTCACCTGTAATGTTGATGATTCGGGTCGCCGTTGTGCTTACCCCTTGCTGGTCAGTCACGGTCAGATTAATCGTCTTGGGGCCCGGTGTGAAAAAAGCATACGCATTATTGTCCCATTGCACAGACTTGATGCCTTCATCATCGTAGCTCTGGTCAGTGTATGTAATCCACTCGCCCATTTTATATTCTGCTTTATCGGTTGTAAATGCGGCCACTGGAGGCTGATTCGGCTTCAGAACCTTTACCGTCTGAGTGGCTGGTTCACTCCAGGCTCCACTGGCATCCTGAACATAATACGTTACCACGTAATCTCCAGGCTGGCTAAACACGTCCTGCCGCCCCTCCCAGCGCTCATTCACGATCGGAAGCCCTGTAGGAGACGTGGCTTGCGTGCTGTAGGTTACTAGCGTCTCACCCGCATAAATCTCCTTCGGTCCTATTGTAAATGCTGCTACAGGCTTCTGCTCCAGATTCATAATGATGCGCTTGCCGATGTTATCCACTTGGTACTTCAGATTGAGCGCTTGTGTTATGGACGTCAGCGGAACCATGAAGGTTCCTTTGGTCTGATACGATGCCCCTTTCATTGACTTTACGACACCATTCACCGTGTAGCTGGCGCTGTCTGTCTTGAAGCGCAGCTCGGTATCCCCCTTCAGAATCACGGTTTCCTTCGTCTTGGCTTCATAGCGGAGCTTGAAACCAACACGGTCAACCAGCGTCCGGATCGGAACATAAGAAATCCCTTTATTGACCAGCAATGGCTGCGGCGCTTGATACACCTGTCCGCCTAGCTCAAGCTTTGTACTATTATAATAAAAAATGAGTTCGTTCATGGACACCGGCGTTGGCGCTGGCTCCGATTCCAGACTGTTTCCAGCCCCTTCTTCTGCTTCTTCTGCATCTTCTGTACCTTGCCCTGGTACAACGTCCTTGTCCGCTTCTACTTTTTCCACTTCTCCTTGAATAACTTCTAGCTGTCCGTTCTTATCACTTTGCGGTGCTTCATAGACTTCGCCGGTCACTGTGCCGGGTACGGGTCCCGTACTTACAGACTCAGCTCCTGCAGGAAGAACTGCAGCAGCCTGTACGACAACCAGCAAAGCGAATATCGTTAACTTTTTCAAATTCATACCTGTGCTCCCTTGAGTTTCTCGTTTTATTTTTCCAGCTCCCTAGTATTAAACGCACACTTTGGTAAAAAGTTCTTGTCTAAATGGTTAAAACCTCGCCATGGATCTTTATTTTCTGCGAACAATGAAGATTAGAGCCATACTTATGACAGTCTGAAGCACCCAGAAAAGAATCGCGAGCAGGATCGTCATCGACATTTGGAACCAATGCTGAATCATTAATCCTCCCAACCATCCACCAAGCATACCTAACGCGCCGTACACGAATAGGGATACAATAATTGTGATGAAATGCCTTTGTTTTTGACGTAAGGTATGAAGAATTCTCGCAATGGTCATATCTGCTAGAAGCGATAATGGCAGGAGGAATAATAGAGTGAACGGAAGAAAGAAGACGTAACCGGCTGCAAATATATAACTGGTGGATGAGCTGACCTCATGACTTGGCTGGATCTCAAAGGATCTTTGAAGCGTAAAGAAGAACGAGACCATGGCCGGTGTCAAAAAAGCCGCAAGCACTTTACCAAAAGCATTCAATGTGTACCTCATAACCCCACTCCTTTTGTCCCTGATCATTGTGCAAGCCGCAATTTGTAGGAATGGAAACAATATACCATAGATTCTCAGTATTGTGAATTAAATCACTTGATGAAGGTATGAAATACCTGAAGGGGTTTATCAACAAAACAAGCGTGCTGCCTCATGATGAGATCGCACGCTTGTTTGGCTTTATGATTCAGAAGGTACAATTTGCATAGCATCCAAGGCTTGCTTGGCGTGAGTTCTGGCCTGCTCTACACTGTCCGCCGCAGACAATGCGACCGCCATCCGGCGACCGATCTTGGTCACCGGCTTACCGAAGATCCGAACCTGTGTACGAGGGACAGCAAGGGCCTTCTCGACGCCAGTCACTTCATAGTGCTCCAGCTCGGCCGCAGCCTTCAGCGGCCGACTGGCGCCAGGCGTAATCAGCTCAATCTCAGGGATCGGGTAGCCCAGAATCGCCCGGACATGAAGTGCAAACTCCGATAGATTCTGGGTAACCAGGGTCACAAGTCCAGTATCATGAGGCCTTGGGGAAACTTCACTGAAGTAAACCCGGTCCTTGGCTAGAAACAGCTCGACCCCAAATAAGCCGTAACCGCCAAGCTCATCAGTGATAGCCTGAGCAATTCTTTTGGCCTCGGCAAGCTGGTCTTCACTCATGGCATGAGGCTGCCAGGATTCAATATAATCGCCGCTTTCCTGAATATGTCCGATTGGTGGACAGAAGACGGTTCCACTGACCGAGCGAACGGTTAACAGTGTAATCTCAGATTCAAACGGAATAAATTCCTCAATAATGACTCTTCCGTTCTGCACACGGCCGCCTTCCATCGCCATATTCCAGCAGGACTGAATGTCTTCTTCACGGCGGCATACACTTTGTCCTTTACCTGAAGAGCTCATGAGCGGCTTGATCACGCAAGGATAGCCGGTTGACTTGACCGCAGCATCGAATTCTTCGTATGTGTCGGCAAACTGATACCCTGCCGTAGGCAGACCCAGCTTCTCGGCAGCCAGACGCCGAATGCCTTCACGGTCCATGGTCAGCCTTGCTGCACGCGCCGTCGGAATCACGCGGTGTCCTTCCGCCTCCAGCTTTTCCAGCTCGTGGGTGGCCAGGGCCTCAATCTCCGGAACGATCAAATCCGGCTTCTCTTCCTCAATGATCTGACGCAGCCGGGATGCATCCATCATATCAATCACATAGTGCCGATGAGCCACCTGCATGGCAGGTGCATGGCCATACCGGTCTACCGCCACCGTCTCAATACCTAAACGCTGTGCCTCCAGAATAACCTCTTTGCCCAGCTCCCCAGAGCCAAGCAGCATCATTTTGCGGGTCTTTAACATGGTAATCTCCTCGCTTTGTCGAAATGATCCGGCAGAACCGAAATTACAAAAAAGAGGCAAGGAGAAAGACACTCCTTACCTCTGCCCAGGCGTACGGCGATATCCACGATGATGCTCCCCCATGGTTTCCCATGCTACGCCAGTTACATCTCCGTGCTGAATTATAGTTCTATCATACGTATTTTAGAGTCATCCCGCAACTATTAAGGCAACTGACTCCTATTCTTTGTATAATTGTTCTACACAAAAAGTGAGTTCATGCTTACTCCTCGTCATACTCCACGTTGTGGTATACCTGCTGCACATCCTCCAGATCCTCAAGCGCATCGATCAGCTTCTCGAATTGTGGAATGGAATCCTCGGGCAGGCTGACATAGGTTTGAGGCAGCATGCTCAATTCAGCAACCGTGAATTCAGTAACGCCGGCTTGCTTCAGCGCCTCCTGGACCTCGTGATACTGATCCGGCTCTGCGTAAATAATGACGACATCATCCTCTTCCACGATGTCACGCACTTCGATGTCGGCCTCCATCATAAGCTCGAACACCTCGTCCAGCGATTTACCGGTCATACCAAACACGGCCGTGGAGTCGAACATATAAGCTACCGATCCGCTGACGCCCATATTGCCGCCATTCTTGTTAAATGCAGAGCGGACATCTGATGCCGTCCGGTTCACGTTATTCGTCAGCGTATCGACAATGACCATAGCGCCGTTGGGACCGAAGCCCTCATAACGAAGCTCTGTGTACGTTTCTTCGCCGCTGCCCTTTGCTTTATCCAATGCCCGATCAATAATGGCTTTAGGCACGTTATAGGTTTTGGCCCGCTCCAGAACGACCTTCAGCGCTCGGTTCGACTCCGGGTCCGGCTCACCCTTCTTTGCAGCCACATAAATTTCTACGCCGAATTTCGCATAAATCCGGCTCGTATTTGCATCCTTGGAGGCTTTCTTTTCCTTAATATTATTCCATTTGCGACCCATACCGCTCCCGCTTTCTCTATGAATTTAAATCTGTTAGATTACCCTTCAAAAGGGTAGGTCCAAAAGCTTTCCACACCAAATCGCAGAACCATATCTTCTCGGGACAGCTTCTTGTCGCCCACGAGCTCCGGGGCTTGAAACTGCGAACGATGTGCTGTAATCGATTGGATCTTCTGATCTATATATTCCTCAACATCCTGATATACATCAGGCTCTCCAATGTAATCCCGACAGCCGTTGGAAAATGCAAGGCAATGCACCTCGGGGCGCTCATCCTTCGGCAGTCTCTGAATCGTCCGGATCACAGAAGCCCCTGTAGCATCATGATCCGGATGAACGCTGTATCCGGGATAGAAGGTAATCACCAGCGATGGCTTTACCTCATCCAGAAGCTTCTTCATTTCACCGTCGATCACTTCCGGCTCTTCAAATTCCACCATCTTGTCATGGAAGCCCAGCATTCTTACATCCTGTATTCCGATCGCCTTGCAGGATTCCTCCAGCTCCAGCTTACGAATGGCCGGAAGCGTAATCCGATTGGCAAAGGGAGGCACCCCCATGTTCCGGCCCATTTCGCCAAGCGTAAGACAGGCATAGGTGACCTGCCAGCCCTCGTGAATTAGCTTCGCCAATGTCCCGGAAGTGCCGAAGGCTTCATCGTCTGGGTGCGGAAATACAACCAGGACCCTTTTTGTCATCATGTCGTTCATCTCCTGTTCCTTAAAAAGGCTCCTGGCTGAGCTGCAATGCAACGACCAGTTTGCCCTGACTATCATGGCCTGCCAAAATCAGGCGTTCTGTATCGCTCTCCTCAAAGTGCGTGAGTCCTTCCGCGTAAACCCAGCCCTCTTCGGTCTTCAAGCCAACCCGGTAGGGTCCTGCTCCAGAAATTTTTCCACTGGAATAGCACACCTTGGCATTGGTTATAAAATTAGCCGCAGGATGTCGGGAGCTGTCCACATGCGCAGCATATGCACCTGTAGTCAGCTCCAGATGGACGTAAAGCTCCTGATCCTGCAGCTTGTTCAGCATCTGCTGTACTTCTGATAAATTAATAAGCTCCATGGTACCCTCCGGCTCAAGTAAGTTAGTTCATGTTCAAGTGCGAATATGACTATTCTATCACATTTAAGCCGAGATGAAAAAAGGTTCAGGACGCCTCCTTGGAATGACTAAATGGCCGGCATGACGTTACCGCCGCAGACAGGAATGTACGCGCCTGTCGTAAAAGAAGCCAGATCTGATGCAAGAAAAGCCACCATATTGGCAATTTCCTGATCCGTACCCCGGCGCCGCAGGGGAACCTGCTGCTCATAAGAGGCGTTATGCTCTGTGCCTTGATCCCGATCCCGGTCACTGACCGTCCATCCCGGGGCGACCTGATTGACCGTAATCCCCTGCTCCCCTACCTCCTTCGCCAGTACGCGATAGACGCCGTCCATCCCTCTTTTTCCAGCGGTGTACGCTGATTGGTTCGGGAAATTCTGCATGGAGCATTCCGTATTGATCCCGATAAACCTTCCGTAACCTCTCTCGGCCATGGAAGGAATGAAGGCTTTGGCAAGATAAACGCTCTGCATCACACAGCTGTCGAACTGACTCTGATAATCACGGGGATCCTGCTCTAGAACCGAGGTCCAGGCGTACTGCTCGACAGCATTGGCAACCGTAATATCTGGAAGCCTGCCCAGACTGGCTTGAATCTGCTCCTTCATCTGCATCACGGATTCCTGGCTCGTGATATCTCCTTGAACGATCATTGCTTTTCTTCCGGTCTGCAGAACCTCCTGAAGCAGCTGATTCGCTTTCTCCGCATTACTCCGGTAATGAATGACGATATCAGCTCCGCACTCCGCGAGTGTAGAAATCATTACCCGACCGAGCTGGCCCGTACCCCCAGTGACCAGAGCCATTTTCCCTGTCAAATCAATACGCATATTTCCCTCTCCCTTACATGTGAAATAGAATGCCGCCGTGCTAGCTTTTTAAGCCCCATGGCGCTTCAACCAGGTGTACACATCCCACAGATGCTTGATCGCAGTAAGAACTAACAGGCTGAAAAAGATCCAGGCCGCGGCAAACGCCACCGAAGAAAACAGCATCATCACGGTAAAAAAAGCAAAGGATTCCGTCCGCTCCAAGATCCCGGGGTTATAATGAAACCCTTTTATGCCTGAATTCTCAATCACATTTCCTGTCACCAAAAAGGTTGTCACCACGACCAGAATTCCAGCCAGGCTCAAAATTAACGGTGCATTTGCACCGGAATACGCTAGAACCAGGGCGGACATCATAGCCCCTTCAACGATACGATCAAACACAATATCCAGCACATTGCCCCATTTGGAGGGCTTGGTCATGCGTGCAATGGTTCCATCCACAGCATCCAGATAGCCGGAAAGCCATAACATCACAACAGCGGCAGCCGGATAGCCAGCCAGGAACACCGCGGCACTGCCGACTCCGAGCGTCATTGCGATCCAGCTGACCGCATTCGCCGACAGGCCGGCTTTGTGAAGGACGATGGCGCCCCGATGGATGATCGGCTGAACGGTATTTCTAGCATAAGAGTCCAGCATTTTCTCCCCTCCTTCTTACATGGGAAAGCACCACAGCTCATCCCGATTGTATTGAATGCCTAATCGCTGACCGGGAACATGCTGCACCAGTCCGGGCAGCTTCATCACCAGGTGCTCGTCTTGAGCCTCCAGCTCCAGCAGCGTATGATCTCCCCGAAAAGAAACACGCCGCACCTCTCCCTGCACCGGAGATGAAGAATCCAGAATCAGCCATTCGGATCTTAATGCAGCCTGAACCGGTCCATCACGTAATGAAGCCAGTGAGGGATGAAGCGGCAGCTCTCCAAACAGGGTACGCACCCGGCTCCCCAGCTTGATCCCTCTCAGCCTGTTGTCCATCCCCATAAATGCCGCTGCCCACGGGCTTGCCGGACGATAGTACAGATCCTCCAAGGTCCCGTACTGCTCTCGCTTCCCCTGATTCACCAGGAGAAACCGGTCGCCCAGCGTCATGGCCTCTTCCCGGTCATGCGTCACCATGATCATTGGAACCTCGCGCGTACGCTTGAGATCTGCAAGCCAGCTGCCCATCTGCCTGCGAAGCAGCGGGTCCAGCTGGCTGAATGGCTCATCGAGCAGCAGCAGCTCCGGCTCAATGATCAATGACCGGGCCAGCGCTGCGCGCTGCTCTTGGCCACCGGATAATGAGGACAAGGACCGCGAGTAAAAGCCCGCAAGTCCCACCTCCGCCAAGAGCTGCTCCGCTTTGGCTTTTCTTTCCTTCGGCTTTACGCCCTTCAGCTTTAATCCGATTTCAACATTATGTCCGACGCTTAAGAACGGCAGCAGATAAGGCTTCTGAAAGATCATGGACAATCCCCGCTTCTCCGGTGGAAGCTGATGAATACGACGGCCGCCCATGATGATGCTGCCCCGCTCTGGATGAAGAAGACCGGCCAGCAGCTGCAGCAGCGTTGATTTTCCGCTTCCCGAAGGTCCCAGGATCACGAGCAGCTGTCCTTTCTCCAGCGTAAAGGATTGTTCGGCCAGAGTAAACGATGAGCTGTAGCTGCAGCCGATACCGGACACCTGCAGGAACGGCTCTTTTGTAATGGCGGTCATGCCGCTTCCCCCTTTTCAGCAAATTGATCCACCTGTGTTTCTCTTGCACTGTAGATCACAACCAACAACGCAGGAATAACAAATACCATGCTTAAAGCTCCCATCAGACTGTAATCTCCGCTAGAAAGTGTGCTGAAGAGCAGCATCGGCAGTGTAATCAAGCTTCCCCCGCCGATGAACAGCGTAAATAAATACTGACTCCAGGAGTTCAGAAAGCTGAACAGAATACTCAGCGTGAGCACCGGCTTCAACAGGGGCAGCTCAGCCTGAACAAACGACTGCCAGCGCGTGGCACCCAGCAGGCGCAGCTGCTTCTCATATCCGGAATCATAGCCGGCGTAGAAGCCATATAGCAAATAGATCGAGTATGGCGCTGCCGGAATAAGATGAGCAAGCAGCACACCCAGCCAGCTGTCAGACAGCCCGATCTGAAGAAAAAACACATGTACTCCGACCGCAATGGCAATGCCGGGAATCAGAATGGGGGCAATCAGTGCGAGGCGAATCCAGCGATTCCCCCGTTGAATATACAAGCCGAGAGCTCTTGCTGCCGGATACGCAACCAGCTGCGAGATCACACTTGTCGCTGCTGCAAGCCCCAAACTGTTCAAAATGGAGGTCCATACCTGGGAATGAGACGAGAACACATAGGACCATGCACGGAGACTAAAGACTGGCAGCAGCTCCGGAAACCGCCATTGCAGCGAGAAGGACCAGATCAGCAGCGGCACGAACGGAAGAATAAACACGGCCAGCAGCAGGAGAAAGACCCCGGCATACCCGCTCCTTTGCTTAAGACTGCTGTACCGTATGATGTTCACCCCATTTCAAGTATAAGAACACTAACACCACACTAATCAACGTAATGACCATGTTGATCGCCATCGCTTCCGGGCGATAGGTCAAATCCGGATTGGTATAGGCCTCATAGGCAAGAATCGGCAGAGCCGGCTGACTGACCGACCCTAATATGTACGGCACCTCAAAGGAACCAAAGGTATAAGCAAATACAATGATTGATGAAGACAATAACGGCGGCAGCATGAACGGAAATGTCACCAGCCTGAAGCGCTGCCAGGAGGATGCGCCAAGAAGCCGCAGCTGACGCTCGTACGGCAATACCCAGGCTTTTAATATACTGATAATGGATACCGCAATGAAAGGAACTTCCTTCCATATGTACTCCAGTATAATGCCGGCGCCCACTTGATCCTGTACCAGCACCGGAAATGCAGCCGGCTCTTGAATTATGCCTGCCCAATATGCCAGTCTCGACAAATACCCGCTCTGACCTAACAGCATCCAGATCGCCATCGCTCCCACCACATGAGGCAGCGGCAGATTAAACTGAATCAAGAATTGCAGCCACTTGCTCTTGTTCACATATCTTCTCAGCCAAAGTGCCAGAAGTACCGCCAGGACGGCGGAGATGAGCGTAGAGAACAGAGATACCATGAGCGAGAAGCTGAGAGAGCTATAGAAGATTCGCGACACGAACAGCTCCCGGTATACATCCAGAGACAGCTCCGTTTGGCCGATCAGCGGAACATATCCCAGGCTCTGTTCGCCCGTAATCCACAGTCCTGCACCAACAGGCACCAGAATGACCAATACGGAGGGCAGGAGCATCCCCGCGAGGAGCCAGAGGCGAGCTTTTTTACTTTTGGAATAAAACATGCTTCCTCCAGCCTTCCTCCAACGCCTGATTGTACGCCGGCGACAGATCCGGCAGCTTATGCTTCAGCAGAACCTCTGCCGGCACCGCGGTTTCACCGGCGTCGCTTTGAATCTGCTTGTACTGGCTTGCAGCCTCCCCTTCCAGCTTGGCAGGATGGATTCCCAGACCGTCTCCCCAGCCCTCCTGCGTCCCCATCTTCTTAAACTGCATTTCCGGCTCCAGCAGCAGATTGGCCGTCACCATCGCCGCTGCTTTATGCTTGGCGTTATAAGGAATGGCAACATAATGATAATCTCCAATCGTCCCGGTGCGGAATACATAAGGCCTTGCCGTCTCCGGCATTCTGCCTTTGTTAATCTCGGCCTGAATGCCTCCTAGATCCTGCACAAACGTAAAATCGACCTCATTGTTGTTAAACAGCGTCTGCAGCTCCGCGATGGACTTCGGATATGTTTCACCACCCCGCCATAAATGCGGCTTGATCTCATTCAAGTAGCTCCAGACCGGCTCAACCGCTTTTTTGAATTCTGCTTGGTCCAGCGGCTTTTCCCACTGCTCATAGCCTCCGCTTAGCTCATAGAACAGCTGCTTCACAAATCGTGTACCGATAAAATCAGGGGGAGCATTGTATGTAAACCGACCCGGATTATTCTGAATCCACACCTTCAGCTCTTCATAGCTTCGCGGCAGTTCATCCGGATCTACGGTGCTTGCGTTATACACGAACTGAAACTGGGCGCTTCCCCATACCGATTCCATGCCCTCTGTATCGTTTCCAAAATCCTTTTGAATGGCAGGATTACTGTAATCGACGTATTGTGCGTTAGGAAGAATCTCAGCAAAAGGACCGAACAGCGCTTCTGCCTGCTTCAGGGTATTGAAATTTTCTCCGTTAATCCAGATTAAATCGACGCTGCCTTCCTCATGCCTTCCTGCCTGCTTCTCATTCAGAACCTTATTAACAGCTTCAGCCGTATCATTGACCGGAATCCGCTTCAGCGTAACTCCGTATTCGTCCTTCAGCACGCGGCCAACCGTCTGATCAACATACGAATTGATCACATCACTGCCGCCCCATAAATACCAGTTGACCTGCTGACCTTTAGCCTCATCAACCACCTGTTCCCAGCTGGAGCCACTAAGAAGGCTTGCATCCTCCGCACTCCTCACGACTTCCAGACTGCCGGAGCTGCAGGAGGATAGGACCATCGCCGCTGACAGCCATAGAATTAGTGCAGCCATAGGCTTTTTCATATGCAGCCACCCCTTTCTATCTATCTCTTATATAGCCGCTGATACTGCCGTACAAAGCGTTCGTCAATCCAGCGTTTTAGCTTCCAGCACCATCGCCCGTAGAGCAACACCTTCTTATATAGCAAAATCGCCTTGCGGTTCCCCGTCGACATCAGCGACAGATAGTCACGCTGCGGTGAATATGCCTGAAGCTCCGTGCCGCTGAAAAATGCGCGTAGATTGCTCCACAAATACGGAGCCTCCCTGACGGCATACACCCCGGCTTTGGGGAGAGGGCGATGTCCGTCCAAGGCGGCACAATCACCCGCAGCAAAAATCTCCGGGTAATCCACGGACTGCAGCTTTGGCGTCACCAGCAGATAGCCGCCGTCGCGGACCTGCAGCCCTGAAGACATAAACACGTCCGGTGCTTTGGGACCTGCTGCCCAAATCAGATGTTGAAATGGAACCTTGCGGCCGGATGTTAATGTCACGATGCCTTGATCCACCTTGAGCGCCGCATCGTTTTCATACAGCCGTACATTTTGTTTGGCAACAATCTGTGTAAGACGACGGTGCATGCGTGAGCCTGTCTTCATCCC
This sequence comes from Paenibacillus algicola, assembly GCF_005577435.1. Taxonomy (NCBI): domain Bacteria; kingdom Bacillati; phylum Bacillota; class Bacilli; order Caryophanales; family Paenibacillaceae; genus Paenibacillus; species Paenibacillus algicola. The sequence continues at coordinate 2,409,149 of NZ_CP040396.1, forward strand.
AAGTAAAGAGCCTGCACTGATTAACGAAACAGAGCCGCCTTTTGTCCGGTTACGAGCCTGCAGCGCCAGGCTGAGTTCCAGTCCAGCAGCACCTCCTCCGACCACGACCGCGGCTTCATCCCCATGCTCCTGGACCGCCCATTTCATAAACGGCTCCAAAGGCTTGACGGGAAGCCCGTATGACAGGACGCCTGACGTATCTGTGCCGGCACTCTGCGAACCGATATCAAAGGAGAGAGCATCATATGAAAGCGACTCCTGCGACGCCAGGTGGATTACTCTGGACTTGGCATCTACGGAAATGACACGGTCCTGCACCAGGCGCACGCCGGCCGTTTCAGCCAGCCTTCTTAGGTCCACTCGAATTTCGTCCAGGATATTGGTGCCTTCGATATATCCAGAGATCAGTCCGGAATAGTATTGAAATGGCGATGGCGAAATCAGGACAACCTCTACATGTGGAATCGGCTGTCGGCTGAGCTCCTTCAAAACATGAAGATGTGCATGTCCCCCACCCGCCAGGATCAGACGACGCTGGTCTCCTGCAGCAATCATCGGAACCATTTAACGTAAGCCTTCAGCAGCTTGTAGACCGGACCGTCAAACAGCTTCTTTTCCCAATACTGCCCTGAAGCCTTTTTCAGAGCCTCGCCATGGGTCGGGTAAGGATGAATCGTTTCGGCAATATGGCTCACTTTACAGCCATGCTGCTTCGCAAACACCGCCTCCTGCATCCAGTTACCAGCCCCTTTGCCAACAGCATGTGCTCCCATAATTTTTCCCTTTTGATCTGCAATGATTTTGACGAGTCCTTCCGTGCTGCGGTCGGTAATGAAACGGTCTACCTCCTTGAGGTCTGTGATGTATATCTGTATATCATCTCCCGCCTGTTCCCGGGCCTCCTTCTCCGTCATGCCCAGATGAAAAATTTCCGGATCCGTATACGTCACCCAAGGCACCGCATCATAGCTCACCTTGCGTCTTAAACCGAATACCGCGTTAGACACGGCAACCTTGCCCTCCATGCCAGCGGCATGGGTAAACGGAAACGGCTTAATGACATCACCAATCGCGAAGATAGAGCGCGCCGTCGTTCGTAGATTTTTTTGCACAGCGATATGATCTCCGTCCACCTCCACCGAGGTTCGGTGCAGATCCAGCTGGTCTGTATTCGGCATCCGCCCGGTGGCAATCAACAGCCCTTCTGCCTGCCAGGTATGCTCATGTCCGTTTATGCGGCCGTAAATGGTTTTGACACCGGCTTCGTCTGCCGCTACCTTCTGCACCTCAGTATGGTAGACGATGCTCATCTCCTGTTCCATTAGTGACTGGGCCCGGGCCGCAATATCATGGTCTTCTTTCGGGAACAAAGAATCTCCCTTGACCAGCAGCGTAACCTGAGAGCCCAGGCGAGCCAACGCCTGAGACAGCTCCAGTCCCACCGGTCCGGCGCCGATGACCACCAATCTCTTCGGAAGCGACATCATGTCAAACACACTTTCGTTCGTCAGGTAATCAATATCCTTGAGCCCCTCGATATCAGGCACTTTGGCTCTGGAGCCGGCAGCAATGATGATTCTTTTGCCCTGCAGCGTCTCCTGACCATCGATTTGAATAGCATGATTATCTAGAAACTTGGCATGTCCCTGGTACACATCAATTCCCATACTTTCAAAATGCTCTGCCGCATCATGATGCGCAATGACCGCCTTTGCCGCCTGAACTCGACGGTAGGCTTCCAGATAATCGGCTTCGCCGGTAAGACTGAGCCCATATCCCTCCGCAGTCTTGCGCGCGTCATGTAAGTCATTGGCCGCCGCAATGAGTGCCTTGGATGGAACACAGCCCGTATGCAGGCAGTCTCCACCGGGCTGGGCGTCCTTATCAATCAATGCAACCTTAATTCCGAACCGGATCGCGCCAACGGCAGCGGTCAATCCGCCGGAGCCGGCACCGATCACGATCAGATCATATTTTTTCATCTGGCCCCTTCCTCCTCTCGATGCGCTAAGCATGTACATCCGAAGCAGCGAGCTCCCGCAGCGTACAGTGCTATATGTGAAATTTCGATGTATTTAAACAAAATGCCTACTAACTTGATTAACCTCAATCCTGTTAACCCAAACAAACGATCCCGCTTCTGCAGCAGCCATATAAAGACTTCAAGCATGTTACGAAGGTTATAGATCATTCGGATCACCTTTCAGCCAACATCAAAGAGACCAAGTGAAGGCTTATCACCTGATCCCTGGGTGTTTATTATGATCTGCCATCCTGCACGTATTGACATGATCTTGCGGCTGTGGGTTAGAGCTTCTTCACATGGAGCAAGATCCAACCTGACGCTTGGGATGATGTTCCAATGCTCGAAGCTCCTCAATCGTGACCTCAATCATAACCTTAAGCCCTCTCAGCATGCTTTCCTGACTCATAGAAGGCATGCCAGGCTTGGCTGCAGCCATCTCCGGTGACGCCGGAAAATGAATAAAGCCGCCAAGCATAGCATTCGCTGTCTTCTTGATTTCATTCAACAGCACATACATCGTATTATTACAAATATAGGTTCCGGCAGAATAAGAAATCGATGCGGGTATTCCAGCTTCTCTCATGGTCTTCACCATCCGGGAAACGGGCAGCGTGGTGAACAAGCCATCCTGGCCGTCTTCCTCAATGGGCTGCTCATGGGGTCTCACACCTGCGTTATCAGGATACGGTGCATCCTCCGCGATGTGCTTCATATTAATGGCGATCCGCTCTGGTGTTATGTCAGCACGTCCCCCGGCTACACCGCAGGCGAGGACTGCGTCAGGCTGAAAGGACCGGATTTCCTCGATCAGGAGTCTGGCACATTCATCGAATACGACGGGGAGCAATACAGTACGAATTTCTACCCCTGAAAAAGACAATGACTGCAGATCAAAAATCAGCTGCTCTGTCGGGTTAACCCGGCTGCCGCCGAACGGTTCAAATCCGGAAACTAGTATTTTCATAGACTCTCTCTCCTTCTCGTCCTATCATATCAGAAACCGTAAAGGGAACACCAACCTGACCTCGTGATATAAAGGGAATCCAGGCTGTTGTTGTCATTCCGTCGGAGACTTCTTGTTTTGAAGCTCACGCCACACCTTTTTATTACTATACTGCTTGTCCTGGCTGATGTCTGGGCCAAACCAGACCGGAGGCTCAAAGCGCTCAGCCTCTTCCAAAGAAGAGAACTCCACCTCAATCACGCGGAGCTGAAGCTGAGTGTATTCGTCAATTTCCACCACTTGCCCATTCCATACCGCCGTAAGTCGTGTTTTTATTAACGGGATTGCCTGGTGAGCTTCAATAACCTGTTCATAGAGCCCTTCAGATATTGCAATCTCTACCTCTTCACGGGCAATGCCCCATCCTCTTTTAAACGTATGTGTGTATTCCAGCAAACCGGTCTGCAGGTCCTCAAGCTTTCTTACACGCAGCTCCTGATCTCCATCTAGAGCCAGATAGGTTTGTTCTATGCACTGCTTTCGCCGCGGCTGTAAGCTTCCATCTCGGATGAGCTCCTCCGGGTCTTGATCAAGCAAAAATTTTTTTTCAATTTCCATGTGCATATTTAAGTCCCCCTATACGTTCTATAGTAATCTTTATCCTGTCATTATAAATCCATCTGCACAAAAAAGAACCCCCTGCCTGATGTGCAAGCAGGGGATCCTTAAGCGGGAAACGGTTATAGTCTCACCAGGCAATGGTTCATTGCTCCAGATTCTTACCTTTGTGCATCCAGGGAGTACATGCTTACTCCCGTTGAAGATGGTCCATCGGAATCAAATCCTTTCGGAATTCAAAAGAAACTGTCAGTTAACACACCTGATGCTGCATCGGAATCAGATCCTTTCGGTTTCATCTTCGTCCAAGCCAAAGCTGCTCCATTGGAATCAGATCCTTTCGATCATATCAATCAAGTCTCATTCAGTTCAGTGTACTTCCGTCTCGGGCAATATCTTCAACCGTTTCCCGCTTGTTTTATATATACCACATCGGCAGAGAACGAAACATTGAGGCTGCATTTTAATCTGGGCTATGAGACAAATGTATTCTCTCCTAAATTACGAAATTACTGACTTAATATTTAAATATTGATATACTAGAGAGGTAATTAATGGTTTTATTATAAGATACATACAAAGTGGGATGTAAAAACTATGACTAAGCACTTAAAAAAATTATTGTTGAAGTAGGTGAAGCGTCAGCTATGTTTAGACTCATTATTTCTGAATTTAAGCAGCTAACTAGAAAGCCAATATGGCTTTTTATTTTTGCTGTGACAATTGTCGTCTCTATTTTTTTACCAAGATCTAGTATCACCCATTTGACGGTTATTCCAGGTATGGTTTACTTTATCATGATTATGTCCCTGTTATTGTCTATTTATGGGGCGGAATCAGCCCGTGCAGACAAAACTCAGCAGGTTGATGAAGCTCTATCCGTGACACCTTTATATCGGAAGTATTTTATGGCGAAGCTTATTTACTGGCTAATGCTATCTGCTTTTATTTACGTTTTATTTTATGCAGCGGTTTTAAGTTATATTGGTCTCATTCACAGCAACATCACCTCTGAAGATGTCTATCGTTCATTGGTATATACCCTCTTAGTATGGTTTATACCGTTCTTCTTCTCGATTTTGATTGGATATATCATGTATAGCTGGCTCCCCAGCTTCTACAGTTATCTATTCATCGTCGTCATTTGGTTTTTAACTATGCCTTACAATTCTATGATTGGCCTTATTCCACGCAACTGGTCTGGGTGGATCATCAATGGGGACCCAAATATCATTCAAATTTTCTCTACAAATCCGCTAGAAAGTTTAGAGATCAACCGAGGATATTTCATTCAGAGAATATTTATGTTTCTTATTTTGTTCTCTGGCTATCTATTAGCGAAATATAAAATTCAGACCAAAATAAGAATAACAGCTGCGTTGTTACTAGTTATTTCTGTTTTGCTGCCTTTATTCTCACCTTACGTCCCTTATATTACTGGAGGAAACAGCTTAAGCCCTTCATCCGTAACTTTTCCAGAAAATAAAGGGCAGAGTCAATCTGGATATAGGATAACCAAGTATATATTTCATTTAAACCATGGACAGAGCAACCATGAATTGAAATACACCGTATATGTTGAAATAGAGGCTGAACAAGATGATATAGAGTTTGCCTTGCTAGATGATTTTAAGATCAACTCAATACACATGAATAATAAAGCTGTAGTCGTGAGCCGGTCAGGTAATCTTGTTAAATTACAAATTCCTGAAAAAACCGGAATACTTCAGATGGATATAGAAACCGACTCCTTTATTCCAATTGGACCTTCTACCATTCAATTAGTCTCTACTACAGCCTGGTATCCCATGATCCCTGACGAAGCAAGGGACCCATACAATAATGCTATTAAGGAACAATACGAAGTCCACTGGGAACCTGCTAATCATAAACAAATCAAATCAAATTTACAGCGTTTGTCTCGTTCTCATTGGTCGGGTACCGCATATGGTCCAACATTTTTGATGGGGAGGTTTACTGAAGTGGACAATGTGATATTTCCTAAATATCAAACTGCGGAAAAAACAGAAAGAATTAATAGGGGGTTGGCAGAAATCTTTGATAACAATAACAAGAAGTACAATAAATTAGAACAATTGCCACCATATGTTTATTACGTTTCGACATTTTATGGAATGCAGGCTAACCCTGATGAAGCATATGTATACCCGAATGTTTTCCCAAATCAAGAGATTTTAAATCTATTCTATTTAAAAAAAGGTGAAGAATAATGTTACAGATATCTGGTATAACGAAAAAGTTTGGAAAAAAGGTGGCTCTTCATAATACATCTTTAACTCTGGATAAGGGGATTATAGGTCTCTTAGGTCCAAATGGCGCTGGTAAAACGACTTTTCTACGTCTATTGTCAACTTTTTATGTTTCTGATTCTGGTGATATTACGCTGAATGAGCTCAGCTGGAGTAAAGACACAGAAAAAATAAGAAAAACGATAGGTTATCTACCTCAACAGACAGGTGTATTTCCTAGTTTAAAAGCGAGAGAGTATTTAGAATATATGGGCATATTGCGTGGGATGGATTCCGGACAGTTGTCTAAGGAAATTCCTTCCGTTTTGAAAGAGGTTAATCTTGAAGAGAAGGCTGATCACCTTATCGGATCATTCTCGGGAGGTATGAAACAAAGACTTGGAATCGCCCAAGCCATTCTTCATCAGCCCTCATTGTTGCTTGTTGATGAGCCTACAGCCGGTCTTGACCCCGAAGAACGGATACGTTTTCGAAATCTGATTAAACGATTAGGAAAAAATAGGCTGATCATTCTCTCTACTCATATTACAGAAGATGTTGCAATGACCTGCGATCAGGCTCTTCTTATGAAGGCTGGAGCTATTGAACAGTTTTCTTCAATACAAGAAATTATTTCGCTCGCTAAAGGACAGGTTTGGGCATTAGAGACCGATCTTTCGACGTATGAAACGATAAAGAGCAATACAAATATTCTCATCACTCAAACCTCAATATTAGAAGAAAATATCATAGCTTTAAGATATATTGCCACTGAGCCTATTTACCCTAAGGCTAAGATTGCTGTACCTGTTTTAGAGGAGGGATACATGGTTTGGTTAAACAAGAAATAATGTATTGGCAATACCTATGGAAAACGCAATATATTTTGTTACTCCTTCCGTTATTTTTTATGGCTTGTTCTATAATGGCTGCACAATATAATGCAGATTTATCCATAAATTTGTTGTTGTTTGTTACATTTCCCGTTTTAATATTCCCTATGATCGCTACATTATATCAGATAGGTTCCTTACATCATAAAGAATTGCTGTTGACATACCCTTTAAATGTAGTCTTGTTCGGATGGATCCGTCCAGTATTATTGAGTTTAATCTATTCACTCTGCTTTACAGCATCCTTAATGCCAATTAAAAATTATGCAAATGAGGAATTAGTGGGTGCTTATACAGCTGCAGTACTTTATATGAATCTTGCATCTTTTATTTTGATACTCTTTAAAAATATTGGTATGGGCATAGCTCTTCCCCTGGCGTTTCTATTTTATGGAATGTTTACTACTGGGAGCGGCATTAGCAGCTTTTATTTAATGCAATGGAGCAGGCCTAGCCCAGACACCACCCTTGAGGATTGTATAATTACTCAGGGATTCACTGCGATTATCCTCAGTCTTGCAGCAGTTTATTGTTTAAAGAGCCGCAACAAATATCATTGGAACATTTAATCACTGACATTCAGGTTTGAAGAATCGGTAAACTTTAAAAAAAGAGCCGGCAATAATATGGCCGGCTCACATTAATTACGATTAAATTTTGAGCTCTTTTTTGAAACGGACCGCTCATTGTCACTGACTAACCATCCCGATCTGCATTCAGCCGGACACAATCCATACCTGGAGCCTTAAAGTACCCCCTTTAAAAGACGCTGCAGGCGTCTTTTTTTATCCTCACTGAGAAGAATTAAGTCGATTTAAGTCCCTTGCCACCTAAGATTCGGAGCTTGTCCCCTTCCATGTTCGCAATCAGGGGCAGCCCTTTTTGAATTATGGATCTTGTTGACTCAAGGGTTAATGATGCAGCATGAGATGCTTCATCTTTCCAAACTTCTGTCACCCAGACGGTATCCGCATCCGTGTTGGAGATGCTTACTACATAGGATTCGCAGCCCTCGAGTGATTGCATGGACTCCGCCGCTTCAAGTAATACGTTCGCCAACGCTTCTCCTTGACCATCCTTTGCTTTTAGCTTACCGCATACACCAAATGTACTCATACCGATCGCCTCCTTATAGTTAGAACACTTAAGTCATATCATAATCCATACTAAAAAACCACGCTAATCCCAATAGGATAACCGTGGTGTAATGTATTCAATATGGTCGGGACGACACGATTTGAACATGCGACCCCCTGGTCCCAAACCAGGTGCTCTACCAAGCTGAGCTACGTCCCGTTAACAGATATAAGACTAAAAGCGGACGACGGGAATCGAACCCGCGACCCTCGCCTTGGCAAGGCGATGCTCTACCGCTGAGCCACGTCCGCAAAATTTGGTGCGGTCGAGAGGACTCGAACCTCCACGGGGGTTAGCCCACACGGACCTGAACCGTGCGCGTCTGCCAATTCCGCCACGACCGCGTAATCATATGAGCCATGAAGGACTCGAACCTTCGACACCCTGATTAAAAGTCAGGTGCTCTACCAACTGAGCTAATGGCTCTTAACTATTTAAGCTGTAATAAAGTAATAAAATATTAAAGATGGCGGAACTGACGGGATACTCTCTCTTCGTTCGAGACTGCGAAGCATATGCTCCCGAAGAGTATGCTCCGACGAACCCAATATCGGATTCTCATCCCTGGAGCTATTTAAAGATGGCGGAACTGACGGGATTCGAACCCGCGATCTCCTGCGTGACAGGCAGGCATGTTAGGCCTCTACACCACAGTTCCATGAGGCATGATCGCTAAGCGATGTAAAATTGGTTGCGGGGGCAGGATTTGAACCTGCGGCCTTCGGGTTATGAGCCCGACGAGCTACCGAGCTGCTCCACCCCGCGTCATTATTATACAATCTGATGCCAGAACCACCGGGATTCTCATCCCCAGAGGTTTATAAGGAAAGTGGTGACCCGTAGGGGATTCGAACCCCTGTTACCTCCGTGAAAGGGAGGTGTCTTAACCCCTTGACCAACGGGCCTTATTAAACAATGTTTAAAATATGTAGTTCACGCTTGGCGGTGTCCTACTCTCCCGGGACCCTGCGGTCCAAGTACCATCGGCGCTGGAAGGCTTAACGGTCGTGTTCGGGATGGGTACGCGTGGAACCCTTCCGCCATCACCACCAAACGTGATTCAGGATGCGGCATAGCCATATGCCGTAATCAAGATGTCTTGAAGGTGCCACTTGTACACCATCAAGATGCTTTGATCACCTGAAAACTAGATACGAAACGAATGTGCGTTGTTAGATTGATCATTAGCGTAATGCTTTCGTAGCTAGCTTTGCTTCGCAAAGCTTGTAGGATAAGCCCTCGACCGATTAGTATTGGTCAGCTCCATGCATTGCTGCACTTCCACCTCCAACCTATCTACCTCGTGGTCTTCAAGGGGTCTTACATACTGGGAAATCTCATCTTGAGGGGGGCTTCACGCTTAGATGCTTTCAGCGCTTATCCCTTCCGTACGTAGCTACCCAGCCATGCTCCTGGCGGAACAACTGGTGCACCAGCGGTACGTCCATCCCGGTCCTCTCGTACTAAGGACAGCTCCTCTCAAATTTCCTACGCCCACGACAGATAGGGACCGAACTGTCTCACGACGTTCTGAACCCAGCTCGCGTACCGCTTTAATGGGCGAACAGCCCAACCCTTGGGACCTACTTCAGCCCCAGGATGCGATGAGCCGACATCGAGGTGCCAAACCTCCCCGTCGATGTGGACTCTTGGGGGAGATAAGCCTGTTATCCCCAGGGTAGCTTTTATCCGTTGAGCGATGGCCCTTCCATGCGGTACCACCGGATCACTAAGCCCGACTTTCGTCCCTGCTCGACTTGTAGGTCTCGCAGTCAAGCTCCCTTATGCCTTTGCACTCTTCGAATGATTTCCAACCATTCTGAGGGAACCTTGGGGCGCCTCCGTTACTCTTTAGGAGGCGACCGCCCCAGTCAAACTGCCCGCCTGACACTGTCCTCGCACCGGATCACGGTACCAAGTTAGAACCTAGATACGATCAGGGTGGTATCCCAACGGCGCCTCCACAGAAGCTGGCGCTCCTGTTTCAACGGCTCCCACCTATCCTGTACAGATCGTACCCAAATCCAATATCAAGCTGCAGTAAAGCTCCATGGGGTCTTTCCGTCTTGTCGCGGGTAACCTGCATCTTCACAGGTATTAAAATTTCACCGGATCTCTCGTTGAGACAGCGCCCAAGTCGTTACGCCATTCGTGCGGGTCAGAATTTACCTGACAAGGAATTTCGCTACCTTAGGACCGTTATAGTTACGGCCGCCGTTTACTGGGGCTTCGGTTCACAGCTTCGGATTGCTCCTAACCGCTCCCCTTAACCTTCCAGCACCGGGCAGGCGTCAGCCCGTATACTTCGCCTTACGGCTTCGCACAGACCTGTGTTTTTGCTAAACAGTCGCTTGGGCCTTTTCACTGCGGCCCCCTCGTGCTATTCACACTACCGGGGCACCCCTTCTCCCGAAGTTACGGGGTCATTTTGCCGAGTTCCTTAACGAGAGTTCTTCCGCGCGCCTTAGAATTCTCTTCTCGCCTACCTGTGTCGGTTTGCGGTACGGGCACCTTCACCTGACTAGAGGCTTTTCTTGGCAGTGTGAGATCATGACCTTCGCTACTGTAATTTTCGCTCCCCATCACAGCCCAGCCTTATAAGTGTGCGGATTTGCCTACACACCAGCCTCACTGCTTAGACGGACATCCATCAGTCCGCGTCACTACCCTCCTGCGTCACCCCATCGTTCATAACGGTTTACGGTGGTACAGGAATTTCAACCTGTTGTCCTTCGACTACGCCTTTCGGCCTCGCCTTAGGTCCCGACTTACCCTGAGCGGACGAGCCTTCCTCAGGAAACCTTGGGCTTTCGGCGGATCAGATTCTCACTGATCTTTTCGTTACTCATACCGGCATTCTCACTTGTATGCTGTCCAGCGCTCCTTCCGGTACACCTTCAACCTGCATACAACGCTCCCCTACCCCTGAATCGACTTCACTCCGCCTTCGAAGAGTGTTTATCCCCTGGGTGCATTTGGTCATCCT
>NZ_CP040396.1:3672500-3905000 GCF_005577435.1 Paenibacillus algicola
CACGCTTTCGCGCCTCAGCGTCAGTTACAGCCCAGAGAGTCGCCTTCGCCACTGGTGTTCCTCCACATATCTACGCATTTCACCGCTACACGTGGAATTCCACTCTCCTCTTCTGCACTCAAGTTTCCCAGTTTCCAGTGCGACCTGAGGTTGAGCCCCAGGTTTAAACACCAGACTTAACAAACCGCCTGCGCGCGCTTTACGCCCAATAATTCCGGACAACGCTTGCCCCCTACGTATTACCGCGGCTGCTGGCACGTAGTTAGCCGGGGCTTTCTTCTCAGGTACCGTCACTCTTCTAGCAGTTACTCTAGAAGACGTTCTTCCCTGGCAACAGAGCTTTACGATCCGAAAACCTTCATCACTCACGCGGCGTTGCTCCGTCAGACTTTCGTCCATTGCGGAAGATTCCCTACTGCTGCCTCCCGTAGGAGTCTGGGCCGTGTCTCAGTCCCAGTGTGGCCGTTCACCCTCTCAGGTCGGCTACGCATCGTCGCCTTGGTAGGCCGTTACCCCACCAACTAGCTAATGCGCCGCAGGCCCATCCTCAAGTGACAGATTGCTCCGCCTTTCCAGATCTCGCTATGCAGCGAAATCAACTATCCGGTATTAGCTACCGTTTCCGGTAGTTATCCCAGTCTTGAGGGCAGGTTGCCTACGTGTTACTCACCCGTCCGCCGCTAACTTTCAGAGGAGCAAGCTCCTCATCAAGTCCGCTCGACTTGCATGTATTAGGCACGCCGCCAGCGTTCGTCCTGAGCCAGGATCAAACTCTCCATGAAAGTTGAGTTCCATTGCTCATTTCAAAACTGACGAGATTACATAATCTCATTGTTGATCTCACCGTAAGGCAAGATCGGTTTAACTCACTCGTTGTTCAGTTTTCAAAGATCAATTCTGTTCATTCTTCATCGTCGCATCTCTCAGCGGCGACTTTTATAATATATCACAGCGACCAATGTTTCGTCAAGAACTTTTTTTTATTTTGTTGTTGACGACATATTCAGCGGTTAGCTGTCGATGAAGCCTCTTAAAAGGGGCGAGTTATAATGTAACACATCTTCAAGTTAGTCGTCAACCATTTTATTAAATTATGAGCAGACAAGCCTTGTCCCTCTAAGCACAGAAGGACAAGGCTTGCCAGTCAAAGCTAGATGGCATAGTAGCGAATATGATCCCAGCCAGGCCGCAAGGACTCCTTCCAGCCTGCTTCCTCGTGAATAATGGAACGATAAGAAAGCTTCCGGATCATAAGAGGCAGCTCTTCAAGCACCGGCTCCATCGCCGGATGCAGCATCAGCTCCTGGATCGTCCATGGCAGCTTTCTGCTGCGCAGAATCCGCATCAGTGGAGCTGAATAGTCGGCCATTCTAGACAGCACTGAGAACTCACAGGCCAGAAGCACCAGCTCAATCCGCTGTAAAAGCGTCTCTGAGCTTAAAGTAAGCTCTTCATACAATTTACGAACCGGGGTGTTTAAACCGGAAACCTGCTCCCACACTGCAAACTCCGGATGTATATCTCGATCAATCAATTCTATACAAGCCCAGCAGCGGAGGCTTTCTGTAATGCTTTGGTAAGCATCCAGCATATTCTTATGCCTCAAATGAGTCTTGGTATCCACGTAATGACGCAAGAACCGGGCAAAGCCTATAAATTGCTTCTGTTCTTTCAAGGACCCGCTAAAGCGCAGGAAATCTCGTCTTAACTGGCTAATCCGACCGTCCGTATCTTTAATCAGGTCTCCATTCAGGAGGCATCTAATAATCATGCTGTCCTCCCCGTTCATCAGCCCCTCCTGCAGTTCCTGCAGGCTGACGCTAATCAGCTGAAAGCTCTTATCCAGTCCCTGGATATGCTGAACAGCAGGCTCATCCCATTCCACTTCATACACAACAAGCAGATTCAACTCAAAGTCATGGACAAGCGAACCGCAGAACGCTGAATCCTGATTTCGGTATGCGACCGCTCCCATGGCGTTCTCATTAACCGAGTACCTATAATATAAAGAAAAGTTGGCTAATTCCACGATTCCCTCCATACATTCCTTGGCTAAATCAGGCCAATTCAGTTATAATGTAATTCTACAAGCTGATGTGAGTTCCTTCTTTTTGTTATATTTCGTTTTCTATTCCTACTGTGACAGGAGCTATCCTATGATCTTTAAAAGTGCAAAAATAAACGCGTTCCGTACCTGGGGACTTCTGCTGACTATGATTGGCATGGGGCTCATGGTGTTAGGTACTGCGGGAATTGTTTTTTGGGGGCAGGCTGGAAAAATATTCGCCGGCATCGGCTTGGTGCTGGGACTAATCACGATGGTCGGCAGTATGGCCATATACTTCTGGGCCGGCATGCTGTCCACCAGTGCGGTGCAGGTTCAGTGCCCCGAATGCGGCAAGCTTACCAAAATGCTGGGCAAAACGGACCGCTGCATGTTCTGCCATACGATTTTGACACAGGATCCCGGCATTGCCACAATTACAGCGGACGAGCTGGAAGCCCAGGGGAAATCTTCTCCGCAGGGACGCAGCTCAACCTCATCCCAACCACGTTAACGTTGTATAAAAAGACTGGCCGCTTATGACAGCGGCCAGTCTTTTTTGAATATTTTTATTTATGAATGCTTTTCAGAACCTCCCACGCCTCTGATGACCCCAGCATCCGGCTCCAGGAAGCGATGCCGCCCAGATCATATTGATGCGCCAGCTCTACTCGCGCCTTCAGGGAAATCTCGTCCTCGATCCAGATTTTGTTCAGAGACTGCTCTTCTTGGTACTGTACATAATTCTGACCTGTGAGCTCGTCGTAAACCGGAGTCAGCGCTTTCTCCTTCAAGAGGGATTGTACGGCTTCCATTCCCACCGCCTTCGAGGTCACTTTTCCGCCGCCTTCTACTCCTTCTTCAGTCCATATTCTTGTATATAACGGAATGCCCAGCACCAGCTTAGAAGCCGGTACCTCATCCTCTTCCAATATTCTCCGCACCGTTCTCTCCGCCCAGGGCAGCGAGGACACTGAGCCTGCCTCAGGACTGGCAGCCCAATGCTCGTCATACGACATGACCATCATATAGTCCACAGCATGCGCCAGTTCCCTGCGATCCAGGAAAACAGACCACATTTCGCTGGAGGATTTCGGTGTTACATCGATCGATACGATCAAGCCGAGCTCTTTTGCACGGGGATAAAGCTCTCTCATAAACGCAATCAGATTCTGCTTGTCCTTGGTGTATACATTCTCAAAATCAATATTGATTCCATCCAGTCCATGAGCCCGGCTTAGCCGGATCACTTCCGTAATCAGAGCCGCTCGGGTATCATACGTCGAAAGCACAGCGGTCGTAATATCCGGATTGAAGCTATTCGTCAGCACTCCCCATACTTCCTTATCCAGCTTGTGCGCCCATGTTACATAATCCGGGCTTACCTTGGATGTCACGTCTCCCGCTTCGCTCGTAATCTCAAACCAGGTCGGACTGACCACGTTTACGCCGGGCAGCTGCCCCAGCTTGTCCGGGTCCGGATTACGGGAGTATACCGCTTCCCAGGTCAGGTTAACGGATCTGTCTCTCCACTCCAGGTCTGCCCGGGAAGGCTCATGAATTCTTTGAGGATAGATCTTATTCCCCTTAGGTTTAACCTGATCTGATGGCACATAGCCGGTATATCCCTGGTCGGTTTGAACCTTCAGCCAGCCCTGCTCCTCCTCGCCCCAGATCCGCAGCCTTTCCCCCGGCGGCATGTCCTGTAAAATCGGCGACTTGATCGACGGGCTCTGCCGCAAGGCAGCAAAAGACTGTTTGCCCGCTGGCACCGCTTCTCCGAGCTCAAGATGGTCTCCCGCCCGGGAGAGCAGCACCGCTCCTGTCCCCGAATGCTCGTAGTATGCCGTGTAATACAGCTCCTTCAGAAGCTTCGCAGGGACGTACAGCTTGCCATCAACACGCTCAACGGTCTGCTCAAAGGAAGCTTCTTTTCCGTTACGCGTCCCCTTCAACGTACCTGCTGACAATGACAACACTTCCGAGGCCGTCGTAAACACTACCGTTTCCGAACCCTCATCTTCGTAAATATATGGATCCACATATTCTTGTACCAGGGCCAAAGGCAGCATGAGACTGCTTCCCTGCCCCGAGGCGGAATAACCGGTCAGTTCCCCCTGAACCAAAATCGGCTGCTTTAGTCCGCGCCAATCCGGCTCGGTGTAGCTGCTATTCGGAAGCTTTTGAAGCGTCCACCAGACACCTGCTGCCATCAGAATCAGAAGCATCAAGGTGAAGACTCCCGCCTTTTTCCTGCCGCCTCTGCGCCTTATACGTCTTGCCACTTTACGCTCCGCCTTTCTATATGCAGTCTTATATATACAAAATAAAAAAACGTGAAGAATGGGTCATTCCTCACGTTGCAGATTAGTGTTGCATTTGCTGACAGCAGGTACATACGCCATAAAGCTCCATACGGTGTCCCTTCACCTGAAAGCCGGTGTTCTTCTCCGCCTGGTGCTCTACGTCGGAAAGCGTAGGATAACTGAAATCTTCAATTTTGCCACAGCATTCACAAATCACATGGTAGTGATCTGACACATTGGCATCAAATCGACTGGAATTATCCCCGTAGGTGAGCTCCCGAACCATGCCAGCTTCTATAAACATCTTAAGATTATTGTATACCGTAGCTACACTCATGCTTGGAAATTTCGGTTCCAAGGCACGATAAATGTCATCGGCCGTAGGATGGCACATGGATTCTACCAGATAAGACAAAATCGCGTGGCGCTGCGGCGTGATGCGGACTCCCGTCGCTTTGAGCTGTTCCAATGCATGCTGCACGGACGTTCCCATATGGTCCACCGCCTTTAGTAGATAGTTTAACCTGTAAAACTGTGTAAAAGCTGCAGGTTAACATTATTTTCGGCTATGTTTTTTAATTTGTCAATGTCAATATGGCAAAGGCGTTAAGCTGCCTTCTCCTGATCTTCGCTCATATTCCGGATAGCTTCGGTATACATTGAGATCACTGTTGCCTTCGATTACAATGTGGTGCTCCCCGCTGCCAAGCTGCCCTGTGATGGTCTTCTGTTCGACTTGAAAGGGCATTATTTCTGAAAAAATCCGTCCGTAGCTCGTTGTGCCCTTGATTTTGTAGTCCCCGGCCAAAGGGAGATGAAGATTCATCTCGCCCACCGCGCTGTATACATCCCAGTTCCCGCCAATCAGCCCTGACCGAATATCAACCGCACCGTTCAAGGACTCCGCTTTGAGACTTTGCCGGACGCCCGCTAAAGTAATGTTGCCGTTCTTCGTTCGAACATCAATGTCCTTGCCCAGCCGGTTCGCCGTAATATTACCCACTTGGGTACTGAGCACAACGCTGCCACTCACATCATAAGCCTGAACTGTGCCGCTGCTTGTCGTCATTTGTACATCGCCGGTCAGATACCGCACGTTCATATTTCCGTTCAGTGTGGAGCCTGTCACATCTCCGTATACCCGGCTGAGAGTAATGGGCCCGTTGCCGCTTTCCAGGGTGATTTTGCGATTCGCTTCAATATTGAGCAGGAAGATACCGCCGTTCATGGTGCGAACCTCCAGATCCAGGCGCCGGTTGTCCGGAACCTGAATGTCGAGATTCAGGCGAGGCTGTCTTTTTCCGGATTCTCCGTAGGCCTTGCCCTTGGCGCGAATAGAAATAATGCTTCTTCCTTCCACCTCTACCGCCGACTGCTCGGCAATCGCTTCAGCAAGCCCCGGCTCCTCTTGATCCACCCACACCTCGGTCTGCACAATAATATCGTCTGTACGGCCCCGGCGCACCACAATATCCCCGTTCAGATGATCGATACTCAGCCTGGCGGCTTCAATCGTCACGGGAATTTCCAGCTCCGGCTTCACAAAGCGATTGCCTGTTTCTTCACTATAATCCACACCGGCCGCCGTTAAATTCAGACTGACCCGATTCCATAAATGCAGGAAATGATCCTGCTGGGATACGATAAAAAAGGAGGCCGCTGCCGCCAAAGACAACAGCACACCCCGGATATCCGGCCGGAAACGCCACCGGCTTCCTTCTCGCCGAAGCTTGAAGTAGGCAAAACGGGCCAAATATTCAATGCCTAGCAGCACAAACAGTGCCGGCCACCAGGTTAGCAGCAAAAATACATGGTCCGTGTTGTACCACTCGTCGATAAGCAGCAGGCCGCCAGTGGCGATCAGGAGGAGCGCTGCAGTGTATCTTCCAATTTTTACAGTATGCCTCATCGATTCATTTCACCTTCTTTTCGCAAAAGCTGCTGGCCTTTACAGCCTCTTCTTATGCTTCAGCATTTCCCGAATGCCCATGATGAAGCCCGCCGCCACCAAGGTCAGGGCAGCTATTTCATTACCGTAATCACGGATCCCAGCCTGCAGCCAGGGCGGCCTCTGATGCAGCAGCATCAGTAATGCGCCTCCCGCAACCAGCATCAAACCGAAAGACAAGCCTCCGGCTCCGCGGAATATGTCAAGCTCAGGGCGTTTTGATTTCTGAGTATGCAGAGTGACCTGCTCCTCCGCACGCCGTTTTCGGGATGTTAAATAATCTGCAGTCTGCAGCACATCGTATACATTATAGAAATAACCCGCCGGAACCAGCAGCCCCAGCAGCATGAGCAGCGGAACATTTATTTGCATACCGATGGATGAAAAATAAAGCAGCGCGGAAATATCCAGCATGAGGAGCAGCACAAACAGCAGGCCTTTTCGATACAAGCCCAAATAAATGTGGCCTAATCCTGGAATGATCGCCGCCAAGAGCAGGGCTGGCAGCTTCCTTCTTCTTCGGCTCATAAAGCCAGGTCCGCCGGGAGACAAGCTCCGGGAGCGTCGTTGCTTATGGGTTGGCTGAAGCTGTTGCATCACCGTTCTCTCCTTCCACGAGAGGCTCATCATGATCCGATTGTGTCTTTCTTTGATAGTACCCTAAACGACAGACAGAGTAACTGTCAAAAAACTGGATACGTGTATGAGCACTCTATCCACCGTCTAGATTTACAATTGTTATCCGAAGCTTGTTCCCATCCCAAGATAAAAACAGCCAACCCGCTTAAGGGATGGCTGTATTCAATGCTTATTCTGCCGTAACCATAGAAACTCCGCCTAAATCACGGATCTGCTGGGTCAGCTTCACCGGATCAAACCGGCGGTCTGTAAGCACATGCAGTGAGATTTCCAGCCCCGGTATAGCCGGCTGCGTGTCGCTGAAGGGAACCGTATTCCGCTCGTTCACGATCAGCTTTTTGATTACAAAGCCCTCGCTGTTCAGCATCGCTGACAGTCCATCAAGCAGTCCGGGTGCATTACTGGCATGGACCGTCACCAGATGAAGCTTGCTGCCCCGTATGTATCGCTGCTCCAGCTTGTTAAACACGACGAGATTCACCAGAATGAGCAGGGTGGAGACGATAGCTGCAAAATAAAAGCCGGCTCCCACGGCCAGGCCGATCGCTCCAACGACCCAGATCGAGGCTGCTGTCGTCAAGCCGGTAATGGATTTCCCGGTAAACAGAATGGTCCCGGCCCCCAAAAAGCCAATCCCCGTAATGACAGCCGTAGCCAGACGGGCAGGGTCAATTCGAACATTCACCTCATCTACGAAATCCGCAAACCCGTATACAGAAAGCAGCATAATCAAGGATGAGCCCATACACACCAAGATGTGCGTACGCAGCCCGGCAGCATGATTTGACCGCTCTCGTTCCCAGCCAATCATTCCACCTAGCACCAGAGCCAGCACTAATCTGAAAAAAATGCTCACATTGTCAATCACCCATGGATTTTCGAGCTCCATGCCATTCCTCCTCGCGTATGTTTGTTATCTGTCAGCCCTCAGGCTTTGTCAGCCATGCCTTCCCCTGATCTGTGCAGATGAAATTCCGTCAGCTCCACAGCAGGTACCACTTCCAAGGTGCCGACCGGCTGAAAGCCCGCCTTCTCATACAATCTGACAGCGGGAAAATTCTTGCTTCCGGTGAATACAATCAATAACGGGACCTCTTTATAGGTGCTTAGGACGTGCGTGACCAGGCGGGTGGCAATACCCTCGCGAAAATGATCCGGCGCGACCATCATACGACTAATCGTAAGCTTTTCCTGCTCCAGCTCTACAGCTACAGCACCGATCAAATCACCCTCCGGGTCCCTGATGCCATAAAAAATCTCGCCGCAGGCGGCAATCGATGCATACGTATCTCTTAGCGGCGGCAGATCACTCAGTCCGATCGCCTGGGCCTCATAGGGATAGGCCGCATGCTGAAGAGACCAGATTTGCTGCACCGTATCCTCATCGCCTAGCTGTAATGCTTCAATCTCCATCCCTCATACCAGCCCTTCGTTAGGCATGCACCTTAATATATAATCCGAAATGATACGAAACATAACAAGCAATCCGGCAAAGGTGTAAAAAAGAGACTGCCGACAGGCAGTCCCTTTGAAATTCATGCGGCGGTTATACGTTCAGCACATCCACCAGCAATTTGTTTACGAGCGCAGGGTTCGCCTTGCCCTTACTTTCCTTCATCACTTGTCCCACCAGGAAGCCGATGGCCTTCTGCTTGCCAGCCTTGTAATCCTCTACAGATTGCGGATGGCTTGCAACCACCTGCTCTACAATGGCCTTAATCGCGCCTTCATCACTAATCTGAACCAGACCCTGCTCCTCTACAATCTGCTGAGGAAGCTTGCCGCTCTCCAGCATGCTCTTGAACACAGTCTTGGCAATTTTGCTGCTAATCGTGCCCTTCTCGATCAATCCAATCATCTCACCCAGCGCTTGCCCGGTAATCGGAACCTGCGAAAGCTCCAGGCTATTAGCATTCAGATATCCCATCAGATCGCCCATAATCCAGTTCGATACTGATTTGGCATCCTGGGTATACTTCAGGCTGTCCTCAAACAAATCCGCCAGTGCCTTGGAGGAGGTAATTACAGCTGCATCATAATTCGGCAGTCCATACTCCGCAGCGTAGCGAGCCTTGCGGGCATCCGGCAGCTCCGGAATGGTCGATCTTACAGCTTCCTTCCACTCTTCACTGATGTGTACGCGCACCAGATCCGGGTCCGGGAAATAGCGGTAATCATGGGCTTCCTCCTTACCGCGCATGGAAAGGGTCTTGCCCTGCGCCTCATCCCAGCGGCGTGTTTCCTGGACAATCTTGCCGCCTTCATCCAAAATTTCGGCCTGACGGTATTCCTCATACTCCAGACCGCGCTGCACACCGCGGAAGGAGTTCATGTTCTTCAGCTCAGCCTTTGTGCCGAGCTTCTCTTGACCGTAGGGACGCAGGCTGATATTCGCGTCACAGCGCAGCGAGCCCTCCTCCATCTTCACATCGGAAACCTCACAATACTGCATGATGGAGCGAAGCTTCTCCATGTATGCCTTGGCTTCCTCAGGTGAAGAAATTTCCGGCTCGGAAACGATCTCCACTAGCGGTGTGCCGACACGGTTAAAGTCGACGAGAGAAGCATAGCCGCCGTCCACGTGAGTCAGCTTGCCGGCATCCTCCTCCAAATGAAGGCGGGTAATGCCAATCCGCTTGGTCTCTCCGTTCACTTCAATATCCACCCATCCATTCTCTCCGATCGGCTGATCATACTGGGAAATCTGATACGCCTTTGGAGAATCGGGATAGAAATAGTTCTTGCGGTCAAATTTGCTGATGTCACCGATGGTGCAATTCAGCGCCATGGCTGCCTTCATTGCATATTCGACAGCCTGTCGATTGAGCACCGGCAGAACGCCGGGATGTCCGAGACAAATCGGACAAGTGTGGGTATTCGGCGGAGCTCCAAATGCTGTGGAGCAGCCGCAGAAAATTTTGGACTTCGTATGAAGCTCGACGTGAACCTCAAGTCCGATTACCGTTTCATACTTGGATGTAGACATCTCTTTGTTCCCTCCTTCTGCCGGTGATTACAGTTCCGGACGCCGTTTATGATGGTCTGTATGTTGTTCAAAAGCGTGTGCTGTACGCAGCACCGTCTGTTCATCAAACGCCTTGCCGATAATCTGCATGCCCACCGGCATCCCGCCTGCAAAGCCGCATGGAACGCTGATCGCCGGTACACCCGCCAGGCTGACCGGAATGGTCAGAATATCATTGAGGTACATCGTCAGCGGATCATCCACCTGGGCACCCAGCTTGAATGCCGTTGTCGGGGCTGTCGGTCCAATAATGACATCGTATTTCTCAAACACCTGGTCAAAATCCTGCTTGATCAAGGTCCGTACCTTCTGCGCCTTCAAATAGTACGCGTCATAGTAACCGGAGCTCAGGGCGTAAGTACCCAGCATAATCCGCCGTTTCACCTCATCGCCAAAGCCCTGGCTGCGGGATTCATGATACAAATCGAGCAAATTGCCGCTGTCGGCCCGCTGTCCGTAGCGGACGCCGTCAAAGCGTGCCAGGTTCGAGGAAGCTTCGGAGGAGGCCAGCAAATAATAGGTAGCCACGGCGTACTCTGTATGCGGCAGCGAAACCTCTTCCCATACGGCACCAAGACCTTCCAGCACCTTCAACGCATTCAGTACAGTTTCTTTGACCTCGGCGTCAACACCTTCGCCCAGATACTCTTTCGGTACGGCAATACGGAGGCCGGAAACATCACCGCTTAACGCGCTGATATAATCCGGGATGTCCACCTTGGCTGAGGTCGAATCCATCGGATCATAGCCGGCAATGGATTGCAGCACATATGCAGAATCCTCTACATTCTTGGTCAACGGCCCAATCTGATCCAGGGAAGAAGCAAAGGCTACCAGGCCGAAGCGTGATACCAGGCCATACGTCGGCTTCAAGCCCACGACGCCGCAATAGGAAGCCGGCTGGCGAATAGAGCCTCCAGTATCCGAACCTAAAGTGAAGAATGCCTCTCCTGCCGCAACCGCAGCAGCCGAGCCGCCACTGGAGCCCCCAGGAACTCGCTCCAAATTCCACGGATTACGGACAGGATGGAAGCTGGAATTCTCGTTAGATCCACCCATGGCAAATTCGTCCATGTTCAGCTTTCCGATCGTAATGGCTTCTGCAGCGTTAAGCTTGGATACAACCGTGGCATTGTATACCGGGTTAAAGTTCGACAGAAACTGGCTGGCACACGTTGTACGAAGCCCTTCGGTTACAATATTATCCTTCAGCCCTGCCGGCAGCCCGAACAGCAGCCCTCTGGCTTCGCCCGAAACCAGCTTGTCATCCAGTAATTTCGCCTGAGCGCGCGCTCCTGCTTCATCCAGCGTAAGGTAAGCCTGTACCTTCTCTTCCCGTTCCCCGATCTGGCGGAACACTTCGTCTACCAGATCGCTGACGGACAGCTCCTTCTCGTGAAGCTTGCTATGTATCTCATGTAATCTATAATCTAACAAACTCAAGGTCATATCCTCCTCTGCGCTCTATTCCAGTACGGCAGGCACTTTAAATTGTCCGTCTTCCTCATCCGGTGCATTCAGCAGCACCTTCTCGATCGGAAGCGACGGCCGGTTCTCATCTTCACGCATAACATTACGCAGCGGCAGGACATGGGTGGTAGCCTCTACCTGATCTGTGTCCAGCTCTTTCAGCTTCTCGGCATATTGTAAAATGGCGTTCAATTGGCCGGTAAATAGCTCTTCCTCTTGTGGAGTCAGGTTAAGCCTCGCCAGCTTGGCCACATGCTGAACGTCCTTGGTCGTAATACTCATGATTTCACTCCTCTTTCTTCCCTTCTCGTGTTTAAAGGGATAAAGTCGCGGATAACTTTTCTCATTATATTGTAGAAGAAGATACAATTCAATGTTCAGAGCCATGCAAAAAAGAGCCGGCTCTTGGCCGACTCTTCTAAATCCATGCCCGAAGATTCACTTGCTTGATGAAATCAGCCTGAGACATTGTCTCCTTGACCTCTTCCTCTACCTCGGTCTGATCCTGCTCACCGTTCATCACCTGATGAAACAGCTTCTCATTATATGTCGACAGGGCAAAATCGATGAGCGCTTCCCGCTCCACCCGCTCGGCTTCCTGTTTCAACACGACAGCCTCCAGCTCAATATCACCCGCCGGAACAAAAAAATTACGGTTGAGAGAAGGAATCCGAATGACGTAATCAAACGCGTTGTCCGGATTTCGGTCGTACGCAATAATATAGGCGTACTGGCCAACGGGAAGATTCTGCTCAAAGGCGTCTGCGACCACTGTGACTTTTTCCCCTAAACGCAGCATCGTCTACCTCCTGAGATGTCTTTCCTTACTTATCTTAGTAGTCTACTAAAAATTCATAGCGTTGTCTATGAGAATCCCAAGTAAAAAACATCTGGAAATCTGCGAGGCTCTGCCGGAAATAAGTCCCGGTTCCGCTGCGGCTATGGCACGCTCTACATCATGAATAATTACGTCCCTTTACCGCGGCGGAGGATGAGAAAATAGTAAACAACCAGTGGGGTCGGCACGTTCAAAATGCCCCAAACGCCCCAGAACCAGGCCATTCTCCCGAGCCCCCGTCTTCTGGCATCCAGAAACAGCGCGGTTCCCTGCGTCAGGAGGAGCAAGGCGATGACCAAGATGGCCCATGGAGGAATGGATTGGATCTCCCGCCACTCACTCATAGGAGCTTCCTTTCCGGCCGGTATAACGACCGGCGAGGAAGGCGGCCCCGACAAGCAGCCCCAGGCCTTGGATCAAGAGCAGCAGCACCGGACTTGCCCATGCCGCCACAAGCACCATGCTGATCACCAGAACAGCCAGCAATATGAAGCTTAACAATTCCCGCCGCTCTCTTTGGCCCCTTCTCTCTATAGAAGCAAGCGCCATGGCTTCCAGCTCCGCAAGCGGCGGCACCCCGGTGCGGTCCGCTGCACGGTCCAAACGCTCCAGCTCCTGATTCCATGCCTTGATCCACTGCTCGTGCTCTTCACCAAGCCGCTCAGACATGTCTCTTCAGCTCCTTTCGCAGTGATTGGATTCCATACGAGGCTCTGGATTTCACCGTGCCAGCCGGAATGCCCAGCATTTCCCCGATCTCATCATAGGAATAGCCATAGTAATGCTTAAGCAAAATGGCAATCCGGTGGTCGTCTGACAGCGCCGATAAGGATTCCAGCATTTCATTCCATGCATCGCCCCCGCTCTCCAGCTGCCATTTCAGCTTGCGGAGGCCCTGCTCCTTCTCTTTCAGAAACCAGGCACGCTCCCGCTTCCTTCGCCTCATCTTGTCCAAATAGATACGCGTTCCAATCGTGATCATCCAGGAGGAAAAAGAAGAGGTTCCATTATAACGGTGCAGGTGCTCCATGCAGCGAAGGACGGTATCCTGCGCAATATCCTCTGCCAGTGTGGAATTCATGGAAATCTTCAGCAGATATTTATGCAGAAAAGAGTAATGCTGCTGAAACAGCTCCGCCATCGCTGCTGGATCCCCCTGCCGGGCCCGTTCAATCACCTCAGCGTCTTGCCTCTTCATCTAGGCATCCTCACCTGCTTCATGTGTCATTTCCTTCTTAATACGATTCTGTCCTGCTAAACGTTCAAGATCCGGGCTTACCATGGGAGTTCCATTATTTGTCGATACGGCGCAGCTCCAGCCTCACTCTCCAGGGCTGGGGAATACAGCTGTGCCTTAGCAGCTGCAGCCAGGCTGCGGAGCTCTCTCTGCTTGTCTTCTCGCAGGAAGTCTTCCCTGCTGCTGCACTCTCATGCCTCTGATCCAGGCTGCCTTCAACCAGCGGCAAAAAATCGGTTTTCATATCCACAGCTCCCTATTCACAGCGTCACATAACAGCGAAAAAAGGCGTATAAAATAAAAGAACGCAAACCGGGAATGACTCCACAGTCTGCGTGCTTCGCGAAAGTTATTATGCAATTGACGTAATTGTAGCAATTTTGCAAAGGCTTGTCCAGCATTAAATGCTCGGATGCTGTCGTTTTTTGAACTAAGCCGCTTCATCTGACATACGGGTTTCGTTCTTTTTCGTAGCCGATGCTGGTTCGAGGACCATGTCCAGGGTACACAATCGTGTCGTCGGGAAATGTGAACAGGGTGTGCTGAATGGAGTTCAGCAGATCGCGCTCCCGTCCGCCCGGCAGATCTGTGCGTCCAACGCCCAGCTTGAACAGCACATCTCCGGAGAAGAGATGCTGCCCGCACAGGAAGCTGACACTGCCCGGCGAGTGCCCCGGCGTATGATGCACGGTGAAGGTGTGTCCGATGAGCGATAGACGCTGGCCCTCATCCAGCCCGTATTCTGCGGGCTCCGTGCTAAGCGGACCTGTGACCTGCGGCCATCTCAGGGACCCGTTGAGCTTGGGCGATTCCAGCCACTCCTGCTCCAGATCATGAAGATATACCGGACAGCCCTTCAGCTTGCGGAGCTCATCGACGCCGCCCATATGGTCAAAGTGAGCATGCGTCAGCAAGATTGCCTCAACCTCAATGTCCTGGATGACTTTCAGCAGCGGTCCCGGATTCATTCCCGGGTCAATAATTACGGCCTGGCGTGGATTCTCACCGGTTAGCATATAAGCATTCGTCTGCAGAGGCCCCAGATTAAAAGAAGTAATATTCAGCATTATTACCCCTGCGCAATCCCGGCAAGCTGTTGCCGAAGCTCACCGATCACGGCCGCAGCCGATTCGTGCTGCTCTCCGTAGGCCTGCTGAATGCTCTTGCGGGTCTGCAGCAGCTTCTCCTGATAATCCGGTGCTTCGCGGTCCGGGTTGTCCTGCTTGAATGCAGCCATATGCTTCTGGACATGGGCAGGTCGCGGTCCCCACTGACGGAGCACGTTCCCGCCGGAATCCACCATAAGGACGACGGGAATCGAGCGTCCGCCAAACGTGAGGAACTGATCCATCGTCTCCAGATGCTGCTCCATCACAAGCACCTCGGTGGTCACTTCAGCAGCCTCCAGCGCTCGGAAAATGGCCGGCACATTACGCAAAACATCTCCGCACCAGTCTGCTGCCAGTATAAGCACCCGCACATCCTTGCCCTTCAGGCTCTCGAAAAATTCACGATCCTCATCCGAGCTCCATTCAAAGGCATCGTAATTGCTTTGAAAAGCCTCTTTGTTCTTCTCCATGCTGTCCATAAATTGTCTCGGCGTAATGCCGGTGCCCAATTTATGCGCTACATTAACGGCCATGCTGCGCCCTCCCTTTTTTCAGCTTCATCCATTTGATTATAAAGTAAATGATGAGGATTGCCAAAGCGCCGAGCAGGAATTCCCGGATGTACGGAGAGGCCATTTCATGAGCTTGCTCCCACTGATCTCCAAGCAGCATCCCCAAATAGAGAAATAGGGCGGTCCAGGGTATGACTGCCAGGGTGGTGAGGAGGGTAAAGCGTCCGAGGTTCATTTTGGAGATGCCTGCAGGAATCGAAATGGCATGCCGGACCACGGGCACAAAGCGGGCGGTGAAAATGACGCCGGTGCCATATTGGCTGAACCAGTCTTCTGCGTAGTCGATGTGCTTTTTATGGATGAGGAGATATTTGCCGTAGCGCTCCAGAAAAGGCCTTCCCCCATAGCGTCCGATCCAGTAAACGAACAGCTGGGCCAGTACCCCGCCTGCGGTTCCAAACAGCATGGCTCCCGCAAAGCTGATCTGCCCTTCGGACACCAGATACCCGCCGTAAGCCAGTACAATCTCGCTCGGAATTACCTCCAGCATCAGTCCCAGCATAATCCCGAAAACGCCCAAACCTTGAATCCATTCAAACAGACCGGCAATGCCATTCATGATTGCATCCATAATTTTATTAATCCCCCTGAGCTAATGTAGTCCCGGATTGTGAAATCCTGTGCGGCTCTGCGGCCGGATATCTCATATGTATTCTCTGGCTTTAAAGGACATGCATCCCGCCCAAATAAGGATCGCCTTGTGTCTTCCGCCCGGCCGGGCACATATCGTGAAGAAAGGAGTGATGCCCATGCATACCCCATACAGCAAGCAGGATGGCATCCGTCCCCCGTCTCCACGGGGTATTCGGCGCGCCTGCAGCAAGGAGCTGTACCGGACCGTCAAGCGGCTGAAAACGTACATTGAGCCCGAGCTTGTCAAGCAGGGAGAAGAATTGTATTACCGGAAGGTCATTGGCAATCTGATCTGGATTCATGAGAATTACAGCAACAAAAAGCTGCTGTGCGACTGGTGGGACACCGAGGTGTCCGCAGAGCTGGCTGAGCTGTGGCAGGTGCCGGAAAAAGCGCTGCAGGGGGCTTTTCGCAGCGCTTTTGGAGGGGCTTGAGTGCGGGAGCTTTAAGTCCGGCAGGAGCGGATGCGAGCCGCTTGCAGGCAATGCCGTGGCGTGGTGCATTAGTGCGGGGCTCGGCATGAACGGGTGCAGCCGGCAGGGCTTTAGCGGGGCGGCCGGGAGCGCGGGTCAGGAGAAGCTTGCGCGGCGGAAGGGCGGCTTGTTTCACCGTTAGCGGCAAGCAGAATGATGATGAGCCAGACCAAGCCATAGCTCCAATCGAAATCAACCGCGCTGTGAATCAAGAGCGCAAGCAGCGGGGTCCATTGTGCCGCCTGCCTGCTTACGCTGACTGCCCTGCATAAGGTCCAGAGCAGAAGAGCAACGCCTGCTGCAGAGATCAGGCCCAGATTGAGCAGCCAGTCCAGGTAACCGCTATGAACCTCGGCAGCCGCATAAGGCTGGCTCTGTAAGAAGCTGTACGTTCTCCACGTATCCCCGCCCTGCCCGAACCAAGGGGACTGCTGGAACAGCTGCCAGGCATCACGGTACATGAACAGCCGTGATGCCATCGTCCCCCCTTGTGGATCCAGCCGGGTATGGATCTGCGACCCTATTGCCACAGCCGCAACGGCGTATAGCAGCAAGGATGCAAGCAGCGCGAGGCGGGCGCGGGGCGGCGCGAGGTGGGCGCGGGGCGGCGCGAGGCGGACGCGGGACGACGCGAGGCGGACGCGGGGCGGCGCGAGGTGGGCGCGGGATGACGCGAGGCGGACGCGAGGCGGCGCGAGGTGGGCGCGGGGCGGCGCGGCGCCTGCGGGCTGGCTGCGAAGCAGCCCGCAGGCCAGCCACCGGCCGGCAATGCTCCCGCCGGCCCACAGCCCGGCCAGCCATAGCAGGCCGGGCAGCACCGCAGGAGCCAGCTGCGCCTCGGCCAGCTGGCGATAGAGCAGCGCCGCGCCCGCGAATGGCGCGGCTGCCGCCGCCAGGAGCAGCGCGGCACCGCGCCGCTCCGCGGCAAGACCGGCCGCCGCTGCCAGGGCGGCCGCAAGCCAGGCGCCGCGCGACTCCGTCAGGAGCAGCGCGGCGGCGTAGGGCAGAAGCGGCAGCAAGGCAGCCGCTTCACGCCCCAAGCCGGTGCGGCGCTGCAGCGCACCGGGGAGCGCAAACAGGCGCTCCAGCAAAAAGGCGGCCATCACGGCCCCGAACGTGTTCGGGTACTGAAGGAGGCCGCCGAGCCTCGCGCCTGCAGCGCTAATGGCAGGGTCTGCCGTCCGCAGAATAGCGTCCGGCAGCTCCAGCACCCCATACACGGCAAGCAGTGCGCTTCCGCATAGCACAGCTCCCGTACCGTGCCAAGCCAGCCGCAGCCAGCTTCGCCCTCCCTCCGTGCGGCTCAATCGCCAAGCCGTTAGGCCTGCCGCAGCGCACAGACTCCAGTGAGTCATTTCACGCTGGGTGCCCTGCACCGAAACCGGGCCACTGATCAGATGAAAGCCGTATGCAGCTGTCATCATTATGCTGAGCAGCAGCAACGGCATCACAGCAGACCGCATGATGACAGTGGAAGGATGATTCCTTATAGCAGCCTGACCTGCGGCGAGCCCCGCCTCATCTCCAGCGGCCAGCACTTTACTCCCTTCTGCCGCCGGTCTCACCGCCAGCACCGCGCTTGCAGCCAGACACAAGCCTCCAGTTACAGCAGCCACCCCGTACATCTCATGATCAAAAAACAGCCCCGTCTGCAGACACCCCATCCCCAGCATTGTCAGCAGCAGGATACCCAGTATGCCAGTGACCATACTTACCCCTCCCTTGACGCACTTGATCCTACAAGTGTCGCCGCCATGCCGGAAGGCTAACCGCCGTACAGGCGTAAAAAAAGAGAACTGCCCAAAGGCAGTCCCCCCACTCTTCAACTCCGCTTTCTCGCCTACTCCTGCGGCAGCAAATCCCGACAGGCACGTTCCAGATAAGGCGATGCCTGCAGGAAATCCCGAAAAGCTGTATATTCACTCCACAGCCTTACACGGTCGCCGGCATTGCCTTTTACAGCGCGGATCAGGATATTTTTCGGGGTATGCTCCATATCAATAAACTCCAGCAGCTGGCTTTTGTAGCCCATCAGATCCAGCAGCTTGGCCCGAATCCCGTCTGTCGCCAGCGCGGAGAAGCGCTCCTTCAAAATCCCGTGCGACAGCAGCGGCTCCAGCACCGGGCTTTCGATCTGGCTGAACAGCTCGTGCTGACAGCAAGGGACGGACAGAATGACCGAGGCATCCCACCGAACAGCCTTTTCCAGGGCTGCATCCGTTGCAGTGTCACAGGCATGCAGCGTAACCACCATATCGACCTGATCCAATTCGTCATAATCGGCAATGTCCCCGACAAGAAACCGCAAATTCCCGTATTCCAGTCTTTTCGCCAGCAAACTGCAGTGTTCGATGACATCCGCCTTCAGATCGAGTCCGACAACATGCAGCGTTCTTCGAGCTTTTACCGCCAAATAGTGATATAGCGCAAAGGTCAGATACGATTTCCCGCAGCCGAAATCCACAATTGTAAGCGCGCGGTCCTGGGGCAAATGAGGGAGGACATCCTCCACCATCTCCAGAAATCGGTTGATCTGCTTGAACTTATCGTATTTTTTGGCAAAGACCTTGCCTTCCTCATTCATGATCCCCAGCTCAATCAAGAAAGGCACCGGCGTCCCTTCCTCCAAAATGTAAGCTTTCTTGCGGTTATGGGCGAGCATCAAGTCATTCTTGGACTTGGTCGGCGATTTGGTTAAAATCGAGACCTTGAACTTCTTGGAGATCAGCACCTGATAATCGGCTTCTGCAGTGCAGAACAAGGCCTGGCGGAAAACCTCCTCTACGAGAGAGGTGAGCACGCCGGCAGCTTCGTCCGGCAGTACATTCTGGTGATTGACCTGTGTTGCTGTATAGTAAGCGAACTGATAGTGTAATTGCCCCTTTAGCTCTACAGGCTTTATAGTGACTTTGTTATAGGCGGCTCCTTCACGCTTGCGGAGCTGACTCAAGGTACCGGTAATGAGGGAGGCCTCCTCCATCATCTGTTGGATTAGTTTACGCAGTGCTTCCAAAAGGGTCTTCCCTCTTTCATGTTGGATTGTACAGCCGTTTCGTTCACATTCTCCATCATACCACCTTCGTCAATCCTTCCAAAATCCCATGCCTTTCTAGCCATTCCATAGAAAAAAAGCATCCTTGATTCCCGTCCGAAATAGTCCGGGAAAGGATCAAGGATGCTTGTTGTATCCATTAAGATGAAAACACAGAGGACAGGAAGGAGTCCATCGTGCGGGCCAGCTCCTGCGGTGCTTCCATCATGCTCATGTGGCCGGCTCCTGAGATTACAGCCTGGGTAACATTGGGATGATCGGTCGTGAACACCCGTTCTTCGGGAATGAGCTCATCCTTCTCACCGGCTACCAGCAGCACAGGTAATGTGGTTGCAGACAGCACGTCACGACGGTCCGGACGCTCCCGCATCGCCAGCGCGGCTCCCACCGCACCCTGTGGAGGGGTTTGATACCCGATCTCCTTGGCCTTCTGGATGGAGCCTGTTTGGATCTCCCGGTTACCCGGAGCAAACAGCCCCGGAATCAGGCTGTCGATAAAATCTGTAATCCCTGCACCTTGAATCGTACTCACAGCTTTCAGACGCTTTTCCTTCGCTTCATCCGAATCACTGTAGCCGGTGGAGTGAATAAGCCCGAAGCCATTCAGGCGTTCGCTATGACGCTGGGCAAAGGACAATGTAATATATCCGCCCAATGAATGTCCAAGCAATACGGCCTTTGGCACCTCCAGCTCATCCATCAGCATCAATACATCATCCGCCATTTGTTCTATGGTATACGGCCCCATCGGTGCATCGCTCTTCCCATGACCCCGAAGGTCAGGGACAATGAACCGATAGCCGTGCAATTGAGGCAGCACAGGTTCCCAATAAGAAGAGCTTCCGCAGAAGCCGTGAAGTAAAATGACCGGCTCACCCTGTCCTTGCTCCAGATAACAAATCGTTTTACCGTTACAAATTACTTTTTCCAAGAGAACCCCTTCTTTCGTAGCTGAGAACTCTATAGAGGCATCAGCTAAAGTTCATTCCAGCTATAATATACAGTATTAAACCCGATTCACGCTGGAATGAAACGGCTGGATCAAGGAATAAGCCTAAAGGCCGATGCTGCTGCATCCGCAATCCGGGACGCCATATCCATGACCCTGTGAAGAGAGGTCGACTGTAAGGTCCAATACGGCTTTGGGCCCTTTTCATTCACGACTGCAGCGATGCTGTAGTGACCGACACGGGGTAAAGAAAGGCCTACGGATTCTGCCGGGCTAAGCGGACCTTGGCCTGCGAGAAAGCTGCCGACTGAGGCACGCTGTCCCAGACAAGCATCAATCGCCACGATCGTATGATGTTCTGGGATGGAGCCAAGCTTCTCCTCGATACTCTGCGCATCACAAGGATCCGGCAGCGTGCCGATGACATGGGGGAAGCCATGCGCCGCCAAGCGGCTTCCTGTCAGTGGACCCAGTGCGTCACCGGTAGAGCGGTCTGTTCCAATACAGACCAAGGTCAGGTGATCTGCAGATACTTCCCTGGCAATCGCAGCAAAAAATAGTGGAAGCTCTTCCCCCGCAAGTCTGGCCTTTCTGGTGTATATCCCCTGCCCCTTAGGCTCTGTTTCCCTGTTCATTCCGTTTTCCTCCTTGCAGCACGAAACGACAGAACGTCCCGTTCTGCCTTATTCTCAACCGATTGTAAACCATTCCGGCGCCACTGGCAAAAAGGATTACCTGCACCTGTCCTCCCATGGTACAATACAAGGAACGCACAGCTGTTAGGATGGAGCCGGAAGATTCATCTCCTGGCGCCTGCAGCATATATGGAAGGAGTGTAAGAAGGTATGGATTTGAATGAGAAGAACCGGGAGAATCTGGAGTTCATGATCGAGCAGATCAAGCTGAAGCTGCGCATGGCTTCAGGGGCGGCCATGCAGCCATCCGCTTTCTCGGAAGAACAATATGAAGATATTCGTGATGTGTACGACATTGTGATGACCAAGAGCAATATGAGTATTTCCGAGGTGGAAGCGATCGTATCCGAGTTGGGACGCCTGCGCGGCCGCTAGCACCGTTTCAGCCTCCTGGGGCCGCACATATTGTCACTACATGGATCGGCACGACGATAAAAGGGGGGCTCTACCAAGCTATCATCAGCTTGGTAGAGCCCCCCTTTTCGTACTTAGGCTTTAACGCTGGAGTGTAAATACGGTCTCTACATGCCCGACCTGCTGACCGCCGTCATTCAACAGCTTCCGGGTGTAGGTCTGGCGAAGCTTCTCCAGCATCGGCCGGCTGCCGCTGCCGAGCTGCTCCAGAATGGATTCCGTAATCCACGCCCACTCCTCTTCAGAGCCATCCAGAACCTTCAGCACAATGCCGAGGCGCTCCTTCTTGAGCCCAAAGCAGAATATGCCCTTGAAGCCTCCCTTGGCAATGATATTGTCATCCTCCATCAGCAGTGTATCCAGACGATTTCTGCCGCCAACCATATAAGGGTGGCGAGTCATGGCCGACGTAATCACCTGTACCGCAGCCTTCATGCCGGGATCTGAAATCAGATCCGGACAAGCCAGCTTGACATAAGCAGCCGCCAGGGATTGCAGCGGCAAAGCGAACACGGGAAGACCGCAGCCGTCAATGCCCACCGAGATCTGCTCTACAGTCAGGCCGCTCATGGATGCCATGCTGTTCAGCACCTGCTGCTGCAGCGGATGAGACGGATCTTCATAGCCTTCCATAGGAAACTGCTGCAAGCTGCAGCTTGCCAGCATGCCCAGGTGCTTTCCGGAACAATTATGGTAGAGCCGACGCATCCCGGCCCCGTTCAGGAGCAGCTGGTCCCGGCTCCGCCGGTCCAGCGGATAGCTTGGTGCACAGACCAGCCGTTCTTCTTCAACCCCCAGCTTCATCATGAGGGCGGCGAGCACGGCCTGATGCTCCGGCTCCCCTCGGTGAGAGGAAACCATGACTGCAAGCTCCTGCTCTGTCAGCCCATAATGGGTATGCACACCCGCCATGATGGAAGGAATGAGCTGCAGCGGCTTGGCAGACGAGCGGGTAAAGGCCAGATGGCTCGGATCTCCAGCCCATGCGGCTAAGGCTCCAGTGTCGTCCACGACAGCGATATGTCCGCTGTGCAGACATTCCACCACGCCAGCTCGATATTCTGTAATTAATGCGGTTTCCATAGCGGTTCTCTCCTTCAATTCTATCTCATGCCTGCAAGCATTCTGATCGGTATCAATAGTATGAGCTTCATTAGTATAATACAAAATCTGTCCTCCTTCAGCAGGCCGGTTTATTGTTTCATATCAATGTCGGAGGTTTAAATACGGAATAAGCAAGCCTGCGCAAGCCAATGCACCTTAAAGGAGGCGATACTTATGTGGGGAATCGTAATCAGCATCGTAATGGCTATCATTATCGGCATTATCGGAGACGCCATAGTGGGCCATGATATGCCGGGAGGCATTATTGGTTCCATGATCGCCGGCTTTATCGGCGCTTGGCTTGGACCGGTCATACTGGGTTCATGGGGACCTGTCATTGGCGGATTCGCTATTGTCCCTGCGATTATAGGCACCGCGGTATTCATTTTCATCCTGGGACTGGCATCGAAAATGCTCCGGCGCGCAGCCTAACCACCTTGTTCTAACTTTTACACCCTATACTAATTTAAGGAGTGATTATGATGAATCAACACGAACAGGATTATACTAACCAAGGGAATTCCAATTTCTTTAAAGGGGCATTTATTGGTGCCCTGGTCGGTGCAGCGGCAGCGCTGTTGTTCGCACCGAAGCCGGGCAGCGAAATGCGCGGCGATCTGACTGACAAAATCAATCTGGTGTCTGACAAGACGAAGGAAGTTGCCGGCGTTGTCGGCACGAAGGCTTCCGAGCTTGCCAAAACCGTAAGCACGAAAGCTACCGATGTCATGTCTACGGTGAATGAGAGCCGTAACAATGTGATGGCCAGCTTCAAGCAGGCTTCCACAGAAGTAGCTGATGAAGCTGCTGCTGCTTCGGAAGAAGTGATGGATAAGGAAATGGAAGCTTCTGCGGAGGTCAGCCAGGAGCTGAAATCCACGAACAACTCTCACTAAGACATGATTGAGAATGAAATAGCCAGCTGACACAGCTGGCTATTTTTTATCCCAGGACATGCCATACATGTGAACAGAAAGGATGGGAAGAGGAATGAGTAAAGCCAATCCATATCCAATGAATGCAGCTGCGGGCAGCCGCACACGAAATGACAGCACCCGGCGAGAGTCGGTTTCTGAAGAGAAGCCGCAGCAGCATGCGTATGAAGTCGATGAGCATCCCTTCGAGCTCCGGCATGAGGTGAAGCGTCTGAATACCCGGCTGGATAAGGTAGCCGATACGCTGGAGCGTGCCGACTTCAAAGATATCATTGAGAATTATATGAATCCCAAGCGGAGACTGATCACGAACTTTACGGCCGGTCTTGCCCGAGGTTTAGGCTTAACCGTCGGTACTGTGGTCGTATTAAGCTTACTCGGTTATCTGCTGAGCCTGTTCGTAGACCTGCCTCTCATCGGTGATTATATTGCCCAGCTTCAAGGATATATCGATCAGGCTAGATAAGAGGACGGTCCCCCAAGGAATCTTGCGACTTGGGAGATATCCATATTTTTAAGTAAAGAGCGTGTATATAAAATAACCAGCCCAGGGTACTGCACTGGGCTGGTTATTTCTCTTTATTCGCTTTTGCCGCCCGTTTTAGCAGGTAATTTCGGTATTCATAAATTCTTTTTTCGTGATTTGACGTTCAGCAGATCTCCGGTCCAATTCTTTCGCCACATCCAGATATACAATAGTCCGGTAAATACTAAGGTCAGCACCATAACTGCGGTAAACCCCCAGCCTGCTTTGGTCATGGGTAACCGATCGAAATTCATACCCCAAATCGCCCCGACCACGGTGGCTGGTGTTAGCAGAACCGTGAAGATCGTCAGCGTCTTCATAATCTCATTGCCGCGGAACCCGGAAACCGCATCGTCAATGGATATCAGAGTTTCAATTTCCCGGTGATAATGCATAAAGAGCTGCTCCATACGCTCTACCCGGTGCAGCAGCTGCAAATAAAACCGATTGTCCTTCACCCGGTCCTCATAGCCTTCTTTCGTAGCCGCGATCAGCTCTTGAAAGGGAATGAACAGGTTATGCCAGAAGAGCAGCTCGAAGCGCAGCGACAATATCTGATCCATTAGATTCCGCGCGTTGCGCTTTCGCATAATACTTTCGACCTCTCGCAAGTGGGCTTCAAACCGATCCATCCCGGCATGAAAATAATGAAGAATCGCCCGAGCCAGAATGAACATCCCTTCAATCGGCCGCGAGCATTGCTTCATCATCGCAATTCGGTCCGGTTTCAGCATAAGCTCCCGGGTGTGCTGATCCAGATTAAAGGTTATAAAGACATCGTTATCCAGATAGAAATACAGCTGCTTGTCCTTCTGCTCCTCCGGCTTGTCTTCTTCATCCTGCTTCAAATCCTCCGCCGTTTTGTATAGTATGGAGCCCATCATCACTGGCTCCGAACCATCTGGAAAGCGCACAGACAAATAATTACGATCTTTAAAGGTAGGAGCCAGCTTGCACCACTCCTTTAGGGAGGGATAGCTCTTGATCAAAGGCTCCAGGAGATCATCCTCCCAATCTGATACTTTGAGATCATACCATGTCCAGTCCTGTGCCAGCTCATGGACATGCTGCCCATCCTGCTCCTTAATCGCTTTCATAAGTTCATTCCCTCCTTCCTATAGTCATCACCATGTTAAAAAGGGTACGCACTTCCGATGTGGAATCGCGTACCCCTTATATCATCTTCCTGACATATATGCAGAAGAGTTTGTCCATATCAGTAAGAAGAATTGGACATAATCTGCTTCAACTTCTCTGTAGCGCGTTTCTGGATACGGGATACACTCATTTGCGAAACGCCCAGCTTCTGGGCAATTGCCCGCTGTGACTGACCCTCTTGGAAGGCGAGCAGCAATACCTTCTGCTCCTGCTCCTTCAGCTGGCTGAGAGCCTGCTGCAGATCCATACGCTTCTCGACAGAGTCAAAATCATTGACATCGGAGCTAATGAGCTCACCAAGCGTCGCACCCGTTTCCTCTTGAGAGAGCGGAGAATCCAGGGATACATAGTGATAGCACTCCCGACCGGCAAGCACCTCTACTGTTTCCTCCACCGTAAGGCCCAAATGCTCGGCGATCTCATGCACATCCGGCGAACGCTCCAGCTTGACCATCAGCTCGTCGATGGCCTGCTGCACCAAGGCACCCTTCTCCTTGATCCGGCGAGGCACCTGTATGTACCAGGATTTATCTCGAAGGAAGTTCTTCATGTGGCCGATCATGCTCTTCATCGCGTAGGGCTCAAACGGAATACCCAGGCTGATATCGTATTGCTGAAGCAGCCGGATGAGCGCCATCTGACCCACCTGATACAAGTCTTCGTAGAGATCAGGTCGATTTCTGGCAATCTTGCCGGCTGCCATGCGAACCATCGGCTCATATTTTTGAATAAGGACGGTGGCAATATCGTTATCCTTGGTCTGCTGGTATTCCCAAATCAGGCCAATTGCCTCATCCTTGGACTCTGGGGGAGTCACTTTATCACTCATACCGGCTCCTCACTTCTCGCAAGTCGTTTGGTAAGAACAACCTCTGTACCCTTTCCTGCCTGGTTTTTGATGCTCACCTCGTCCATAAGCGCCTCCATAAGATAGAAGCCGAGACCGCCGATCTGAACATCGCTAAGCTCCTTATCATGAAGAGTCTCGGAGCCGCCAACCCGATTATTACTTTCGAAACTCTCCCCTTCGTCTCGAACGGTAATCGACAGGGATCCAGAGGTCACATCAAAAATAACGTCTACCATTCCGCCCTGCTGACCGTAGGCATACAGCACGGAGTTGTTGCAGGCTTCTGAAACGGCTACCTTCATATCTTCAATTTCTTCATACGAGAAGCCAATCTTGGAAGCTATACCGTAAAGGTTCAATCGAACAATATCTACATATTCTGCACTGGCTGGCAGATTCAACGTAATTCGTTGCGCATCAGTATTCATGCTTTTCGATCCTTTCCTATTGGGAGTTCTGCTGAGGGGCAAAAAATTTGGCAATACCCGTCATGTCAAACAGCTTCTGAATCTGCGGAGGAACTTCCTCCACCCCGAAGCTTGCTTCCATGCCATGTCGCGCTTTGAGAATGGACAGCAGAATGCCAATGCCTGTACTATCAATATATGTCATTTCCTTCATGTTCACGACTAAGTCCATTTCCGCGTTGCTGACCAGGGGCTCCATGACCAACCGAAAATCCGGTGCAACGGAAAGATCCAGCTCTCCGCTCAAAAACACCGTGCATACCTTGTCATTCATTTGCGTTCTGGCGTTAAACTTATCTTGATTCGTTGTATTCATAGACACTCTCTCCCGACATATGTTTTCTCTACTGATAACCCTTAAAACAGAGGTTTGAAACAAGCAAGCGACCAAAGGTTACAATCCAATTACTGGGCAGCATCAGGTTGGGAGTACACATGAAGTGTATTTACCGTAAAGAGCTTAAGCGTGGTAGACCCTCCAGTCATCCTCCGGGGCGTGAATCAGACCTTCGTGAGCGACCTCATGTCCCGTAAACGAATAATGCTTCAGCAAATGCCTCACACTGCTCATCTTCACAGGCTTGCTAATGTACTCATTCATTCCCGCTTCCAGACAGCGGACCTGAATCCCTTCCATGACATTCGCAGTCATCGCGACAATAATTGTGTCCTGCCCCGGGAGACCACTGCTGCGAATGAGGCGTGTCGCTTCCAGTCCGTCCATCACCGGCATCTGCAGATCCATAAATATCATGTCATATGCCTTGCGGGAAGCCAGAAACACCGCTTCTCTTCCGTTCTCCGCCATCTCCGCTGAGAAGCCGAGTTTGTCAATCATACTAACCAAAAGCTTGCGGTTAATGGGATGATCATCCACAACCAGAATGCTCGGCTCTTTATCCTTTGCTTTGAGGCGCAGGCGCTCCGGCGGCTCGTTCAACCCATCTTTATCCTCTTCATCCTCATACCGCTCTACTTCGATCGTAAAGACAAAGGCAGCGCCGTCTTCTTCACTGGACTCGACATGGATCTCGCCGCCCATCAGCTGAACGAGTGATTTGCAAATCGCGAGCCCCAGTCCCGTTCCCCCATATTTCCGGGTCATCGAAGAGTCCAGCTGAGAGAATGGCTTGAACAGGTAATCCAGCTTCTCGGCAGAAATGCCGATTCCTGTATCCCGCACTGTAAATTCCAGAGTCATCCGCTGTCCCGTGCTTTCCTTCAGCGTGGTTTCCAGATAAACTCCGCCTTGATTGGTGAATTTCACGGCGTTCGATACCAGGTTGATCAAGACCTGCCGCAGACGCCCCATATCTCCGTAAATCATCCGGGGAATGGACTGCTCCACAAAGCAGTCCAGCTCCAGCTTCTTCTTGGAGGCCTCAGCCGAGAATAAGCCGGCTACCTCTTGAACGCAGGATTTCAGCTCGAACGGATGCGCCTCCAGCTTCATTTTTCCGGATTCCATCTTCGTAAAATCAAGAATGTCATTAATAATGGACACCAGCGCATCGGCGCTGTTACGAATAATATCTGCATATTCTCTCTGCTCATCCTGCAATTCGCTTTCCATTAACAGGTCAATCATGCCGATGACTCCGTTCATGGGCGTGCGGATCTCGTGGCTCATCATGGCAAGAAACTCGGTTTTGGCCCGGGCTGCAATCTCTGCAGCATCCTTCGCCTGCACCAGCTCCTGATTTATACGCTCCAGCTCCTGCGTCTTCTGATGAAGCAGCATGGATTGGGTCTTCAGGCGCTGGTTGGACAGGTACATGTCCACGAAGCCCTCAATCTTGGATTTCAAGATTTGAGGGATGAAGGGCTTGACCATGTAGTCAATAGCGCCTGCGGAATAGCCTGCAAACAGATGCTCCGCTTCCTTGCTGTTCGCAGAAATGAATATAATCGGGATATCCTTCGTTTTATCACGTGCCTTGATCAGCCGAGCTGTTTCAATGCCGTCCATACCGGGCATCTGAACATCCAGAACAATGACAGCAAAATCATACTTCAACAGGCACCGCAGGGCTTCTTCACCTGAGGTCGCTTTGACAAGCTTATAGTGCACACTGTCGAGTACAGCTTCTAGTGCCAGCAAATTTTCAGGGCGGTCATCTACCAGCAGAATATGAATCGGTTCTTGAAACCCCATGGAATCCTCCTATAAAACTATCTATTTAATCTTTCGGTAAATTTTCTCCGACCGGTCGAGAGCCTCATATGCTTCGCTGAAGCTTGTAAAATGAATCGACTCCTTGGCTCCCAGCACCAGAATACCGAAATGACTCAAGCTCTCGTGAAACAATCCATGTACATGATCACGAAGCTCGTCGTTAAAATAAATCATTACGTTTCTGCAGAAAATAACATTGAATTCATTAAATGAGCGGTCTGTGGCCAGATTATGCTCGGCGAAAATCATGTTCTTTTTGAGAAACGGGTGGAAAATCACTGAGTTATATTTAGCTGTGTAATATTCAGAGAATGAGCGCGTGCCGCCCGCCTCCAAATAGTTCTTCGTATATTGCTTCATCTTTTTAATATCAAAGACGCCTTCTTTGGCTTGCTGCAGCGATCTGGAGTTCATGTCTGTGGCATAAATCCGCGCCTTGTCATAGAGTCCCTCTTCATGCAGCATGATCGCCATCGAGTACACTTCCTCACCGGTCGAGCAGCCTGCATGCCAGATGCGAATATAAGGGTAGGTTCTCAGCAGCGGAATCACCTTCTGGCGGAAGGTGAGAAAAGCCTGCGGATCTCTGAACATTTCCGTCACCGGAATGGAAAGGCTGAAGATCAGCCGTTCAAAGCAGTCCCGCTCGTGAAGCACCTTGTTCTGCAGCGCAGAAATCGTAGTCAGCCCTTCGGCATATACATGATGCCAAATTCTCCGCCTTAGGGAAGGCACCGCATAATTGCGAAAATCATAGCCGTAATATTGATGGATGCCATTCAGCAGCAGCTCCATTTCAATCTGTTCCAGCTCGGTTTCATTCTTCTCTTCCATATTCAGCTTCAAGCTCAATTCCGTTAAATCATCGGATGACATACTTCGCACCGGCTTTCTTTCCTTGCAATTTTTCGATTACTACTAATCTTTACCCACATTTGAAGCCTACGAATACAGCCAGACCCGCATCAATGAAAGAAGCTGCTCGGTCTGAATCGGCTTCTTCATATAATCGGAAGCGCCGGCTTCGATACACTTCGCCCGATCCTCCTTCATCGCCTTCGCAGTCAGGGCAATGATCGGAATCTTCTCAAAGCGCGGCTTCTTGCGAAGAATCCGCATAGCCTCATAGCCGTCCATCTCCGGCATCATCATATCCATCAGGATCAGATCATAGTCCGGACCGGCTTCAAGCAGATCAATGGCTTCTCTGCCGTTCTCAGCGAAGGTAACATCCATATTGTAGCCCTCCAGCACACTGGATAAGGCAAAAATGTTGCGGATGTCATCATCGACCAGCATAATCCGCTTGCCGTCAAAGAGCTCTTCTTTATTGTGCAGCTTCTGCAAAATTTTACGCTTGTCCTCCGGCAGATTCGCCTCCACCCGGTGCAGGAAGAGGGTCGTCTCATCCAGCAGCCGCTCCGGTGATTTTACGTCCTTGATAATAATGGACTCGGCGTATTTCCGCAGGCGTGTCTCTTCTTTGGTGTCCAGCTCTTTGCCGGTATAAATAATAATCGGCAGATCGACCAGCTTCTCATCCTCTCTGATCTTGTCCAGAAGCTCAAAGCCATCCATGTCTGTCAGCATCAAGTCCAGCACCATGCAGTCAAACCGCTGCTGCTGCAGCTTCTCCAGGGCCTCTGTCCCCGAAGCTACCGCTGTAATTGTCACATCGTCATGATCAATCAGCTCGATAATGGACAGGCGCTGAATGTCATCATCCTCGACAATAAGCAGCTGCTTCATAGTCTTCTCGGCATAAGCTTCAATGTGGGAGAAGGCCCCTTCCAGCGCTTCACGCGTGGACGGCTTCTTCAAGTAAGCGATCGCTCCCATCATGAGTCCTTGCTTCACTTCATCAATGACGGAGATCACATGCACCGGAATATGACGGGTTGCGGCCGAGCCCTTCAATTCGCCGAGCACCGACCAGCCGTCCATCACCGGCAGCTGAATATCGAGAATAATCGCATCCGGCTGGTAAGACTGAGCCATCTTCAAGCCAATATCCCCCTGCAGGGCGACCAAGGCCTTAAACCCGCGTCCTCTCGCCATATCGACGAGAATCCTTGCAAACTTGACATCATCCTCCACAATCAGCAGCACTTTATCAGTAGGGCCAATCTGGTCCCGATCGTCCTCAACATTCTCAATGATGCTGCTTGGCCGTACCGCGGAAGGCATCGTATTCCTCGAACGCTCCTCGATCAGCATATCGGATCTCGAAGCCTCTTCTGCTGCAGGCGCAGCCTCTTCCTCCGCGGCTGACAGAGCAGTCTGTTCTGGAAGGTAAAGCGTGAAGGTGCTTCCCTCACCTTCCTTGGACTGCACGCCGATGGCGCCGCCCAGAAGCTTAGCCAGCTCGCGGCTGATGGACAGCCCCAGACCCGTTCCCCCATACTTGCGGCTGGTCGTGCCATCTACCTGCTGGAACGCTTCAAAGATGAGTCCTGTCTTATCCTCCGGAATGCCAATTCCTGTATCCTTAACCGAGAAGGCAATGTATTTGGATTTCCGATCCAGGAGAATAGGCAGCTGCTCCGGCTCTGCCGGAGTAATATGGACTTCGATAGATCCCCGGCTCGTAAATTTGAACGCATTGGACAGCAAATTCCGCAAAATCTGCTTCACCCGATGGCTGTCTGTAATGAGGCTATCCGGCACTTCCTGGGATTGTTCGACCAGAAGCGTGACATTTTTCT
This sequence comes from Paenibacillus algicola, assembly GCF_005577435.1. Lineage (NCBI taxonomy): Bacteria > Bacillati > Bacillota > Bacilli > Caryophanales > Paenibacillaceae > Paenibacillus > Paenibacillus algicola. The sequence continues at coordinate 3,703,826 of NZ_CP040396.1, forward strand.
TGGAAGCCACAGCATCAAAGTTCTGATGAACGAAGGCTTCAATCTCCTTCATATGAACGGGCTCCCGGTTGATCTCCATCTTGCCGGCATCCACCTTGGACAAATCCAGAATCTCATCAATCATCTTCAGCAGATCCGAGCCTGACATATAGATCGTCTGCGCATATTCAATCTGCTTGGTGGAGAGGTTGCCATCCTTGTTCTCGGTCAACAGCTGCGAAAGAATAAGCAGGCTGTTCAGCGGGGTACGGAGCTCATGCGACATATTCGCCAAAAATTCCGATTTGTACTTGCTTGTCAAGGATAGCTGCTCTGCCTGCTTCTCCAGCTGGCCGCGAGCTTTCTCGATTTCATCATTCTTCTCCTCGACCTCCTGCACCTGCTCTTCCAGGGCCCGGGTCTTGGCCATCAGCTCGGTATTAAAATGCTCCAGCTCCTCCTGCTGTCGCTGCAGCAGTTCTTCGGATCGCTTCAGAGCTTTCGTCTGTTCCTCCAGGTTCTCATTGGAGCGGCGCAGCTCTTCCTGCTGGGTTTGCAGCTCCTCGGACTGGCTTTGCAGCTCCTCGGTCATCGCCTGGGATTCCCGCAGCAGCTCTTCAACACGCAGACGGCCTGTAATGTTGTTCAGGATAATGCCGAGCGACTGCGTCAGCTGCTGCAGCAGCTGCTTCTGCAGCGGTGTGAAGGAATCAAACGAAGCAATCTCCACAACGCCAAGCACTTCATTCTCGAACATTACCGGATAGACCAGCATGGATGCCGGCTGGGACGAGCCCCATCCGGATTTTACGGACAGATAGTTGTCTGGCAGGACGTTCAGCGTAATTGGCTTCTTGTCCAGCGCTGCCTGGCCGACAAGCCCTTCGCCTACCTTGAAGTCCACCTCCGGATTTCCTTCAGCGTCCATTGCATAAGAGCCCTTAAGCTCCAGCAGGTTCGGACTGGTATCCACCTGCCGCACATAGAGTGCCCCGTAATGGGCCCCCAGCACCGGTGTAAACTCGCTCACAAACCGTTGACCGACCTCGGACAGAGAATGAACCCCTTCCAGCAGCTCTGTAATTCTGGCCATGTTGGAGTTGATCCAGGACTGGTCGTTCTGAGCCTGCTGATAGGTCTGCTCCAGCTTCTGCTTCTCTTCAATATCCTCGGCCATTTCTTTAAACACCTGCGCCACATCGCCAATCTCGTCCTTTGTGGTCACCTCAATGCTTCTAATCTCATGGAGCTTGCCGTCGCCAAAGCTCTTCAGCATCAATGAAACCGTATTTATTCCCCTCGTAATGCTCGGCACGGCCCACAGCATGACACCGAGGCCAATTAAAATCCCGGCCACAAGGATGAAGGTCGTTGTCTGAAGCGAGCGCTCGTAAGCAGCCTTCGCCCCTGCGATGTCTTCATCAATCTTGTTATCCTCATAGTTCGCCAGCGCATTCAAAGTGCGGAGCATATTCTCCTGCACATCCTGACCGGTGCTGATCCGGTAATTGTTCGCTTCCTCTGCATTTCCCTCAGCCAGCAGCTCCAGCGTCCGGTTCTGATATGCTAAATACGCCGTAGCAGCCTCCTCAATCTCACTGAGAAGCTGCATTTCCTCTGCTGTATTGAGCGTTTCTTTCATCGATGTATAGTAGCCTGCTGCTGTTTCGGTCATCCGCTCCAGCTCGGCAATCCGCTCTGCCGTAGAAGCGGTGTCCTCGGACAGCATCAGATTCGTCAGGGCGCGGGCCATATTATTGACCTCGCCCCGCATGGAGCTGGAATCGCGCACCTTCTGGTATCGTTCACTATAAATAGCATCCATCTGCTCATTCATAAAGCTCAGCCGGTCAAACATAATGACCGACAGCACAAGCATGATGGCAAGCAGCGATGTAAAGCCAATGACCAGCTTACTTTTAATCTTCATTCACGCTCTTCCTCTCCCTGTTTTAGAGAAACCCAGACCAAGCACTTGTCATCCTCACGCTCCACAGCTGCGCTGTCATTAAAGAACAGCTCCTTCATTTCCGTCTCACGCCAGCTGTGGCTTCCCCCGAGGTGTGTCTTCAGGTATTCCAGCTGCTGCTCATGACTGCCCTCAACAACCTCCATCAGGCCGTCCGTGTACATCGCCAGATGAGCATTGCCTTCATAATGAAAGCTTCTTGGCTCCATATCCTGAATCCGGTCAAACAGACCGACAGGACAGCAGCCCTGATCCAGGGTCTGAACCGTGCCATCCTCACCAAAAAAGAGAGCTGGAGGATGACCGGCATTAACATAGTCCACCCGCTTCATTCGAGTGTCTACCACCATATAAATAGCCGTAAAATAATATTGGATCAGCTGATTCTCGATATGCAGCTGGTTAAAGCGGCGGTTCAATTCCTGAATAACCTTCTCCGGCTCGACATAGGTCGTCACCGTATCCCGAAGCACGGAAGCGATAAACATACAGAACAGAGATGACGAGATGCCATGTCCCATCATATCCAGCAGCACAATGCCATACCGACCGTCACCGAGCGAATACCATGCATACAGATCACCAGCCAGCTCGGCGGAAGGCTGATACAGTGCATGCACCTCAAACAGCTGATCCTCAATCGGCAGACTGAGCACTGCATTCTGGACCATAGAGGCGAGCTTCAATTCATCCTGAATCCGCTGCTCCCGCTCCTTATGCCAGTCCTTCTCATGCTTCAGGCGAAGCGCCAGACGGATTCGCGCCATCAGCTCTACCTTATTGATCGGCTTGGTCACGTAATCCCCTGCTCCGGCGTCAAGCGCCTCGGCCAGCTTCTTGGAATCGCCAACCGCAGTCACCATAATAATTGGGATGTCTCTCAGATGCTCATATTGCTGTACGATTCGGCAAGCCTCAATGCCATCCATTTCCGGCATCATCATATCAAGCAGAATCAGATCAATGTCACTTTTCTTGGGACGAAGGTCCGCCTTGCGGTCTCCAATTCCGAGAATTTCAAGCATATCTATAGCAGAAGATGCCGTCACTAAATCGCGGTACTGCTCTTTTTTCAAAATTTCCCGGATAATAATGACGTTGGTTGGATTGTCGTCTACGATTAATATTCTCATATCCCTCTCCTTAACGTGACTTCATACGCAGAAAATCTTCCATCCAGTATACTATAAACGGTGCAGTCGTTGGACACGAAAAAAAGACTTCCAATGCATGGTATATTCAAAACATAGATAAGGAATGAGACAGAATTGTCCCATTCCTTATCTATGTTTAATATCTATGCAGCGTGCTTTATCTTACTCATCCTTCTTGGCGATGACAAGCACTTTGCCTTGATCAAGCTGTTTCTCATAAAAGTCAGCCTCTGCTTCTGTAAAGCCGAGGGATTGAATCTTGGCTCTCAGCTCGTCGCCACGGGAGCGAAACAGGTTCGCTATCGTATCGAACGCGCCTTCCTCCTTCATGCCGACCTCGCTGGCGTCGGAAGCTGATGCAATCCGCTCCGTCCGGTCCGAGTCATGAGCCAGAACGAAAATATGCTCCTGTGTATAGCCGCTGCTATGCAGGTTCTGGACTTCCTGTACGGCCTGAGTGCCATTGTCGGTTACTTTAGCATATGCTTTCTGATTGGTTGATTCCATCATAATAACCTCCTAGATTCACTGCAGATTTAGAAAATACATAAGTCCCGAAATGTATTAACCAATTTATTTGCGGTTGAAACACCTTATTGACGATAATCGACAAATAAATCGACAGCATGCAATTCTCCAGTATCCATGTCCATAAAAATCTTCAGCGCTTCGTATTCCCATACATATGAAACGCCGTCTTCACCTCGGAAATACGGTTCTCCCAATGAAGAGAGCAGGGCATCAGTCGTCATTGCAATGTCTTGGCCATTCACCTGAACCGTGGAAGCGGATGGATGCACCCGAACATAGTCTGTCAGATCCTCATAAAAGCCAATCGTCATATCCGGATAATGATACTCCGTAGACCCCAGCAGAGGCTCCTTCGTGACCTTTAGCGGTTCTCCCAGCTTATCCATAACATCGCCTGTGCGGTCCGTAAGCGAAATGCCGTTTAAGGTTACCGCCTCTGGCTCAGCAGGCGCTTGCTCCGGCATAGTGTTCAGCTTTAACTCGGCATGCACGACAGGTGATGTCATTGTCGAAGCGGTCATCGGCGTCAGCCCCGCTTCACCGCTTATGGGTGACAGCATTCCCAGCAGCAACAGCACGACATTTAACATGATTCCCTCACCCCTTTGTATTTCCCTGCGAGACGTCAGGCGTCAAGCGCAGTCGATCTTGATGTTAACGGGCTTTCTGGCGGCGGAATTTGTTCCAGATTCCTGCAGCAGCATCCACATAGTTCAGCCATTTGCTTACATTAGAAGTGGAGCCTGATGAAGAGTCACTGTATACAGCGTTGTAAGACTGAACCGTACGCTCAGATGGCGTCACTGCGGAAGAAGAAGGCTGCGGCAGCGAGCCGCTTTTACTCTTGTTCTCTCTCGATTGTCTGAATTTGCTGACAACGCCGGCAGAAACCTCTTTAACTGCGTAAGTTACCTCGCTCAGCGCTTCGCCCAGATTTTTCACCGTGTTCATGACTGGATCGATCTGTTTCATCTTATGCTGAACATCGACCGTAATATCATTGGTGTTACGAATGGTTTGCTTCACCTCATAGCTCAGCTCATCAATGGTCTTTTGCACTTCCTGCAGCGTTTGCGTCACCTTGTCCAGGGACACCGTCGCAGCTTTCAGTGTTTTGATCAGGAAGAATACTAGGACTGCAAAGGCTACCGCAATAACCGCGATACTAATTTGAGTTAACATGGCACAACCTCACTTTACATTTTTGTTTGTTGGTTAGTTCATAGTTACCCTCTGCCCGAGGTGCCGAAACAATAAAAAGCCCGTACCCCACAGCTGGAACAGGCTTTGATTCAAGGTATTTTCACCCGGTTATAGTTATCTACAAGACACGCCGACAAGGTGACATGAAGCTTCAAGTCTTACGCTCATAACTATATAAAAGAAAGCAAGGTGAGTCAGATGCTCAAATGGTCTGTAATCCTGCTGCTAGTCGCAATTGCTGCGGGTGTACTGGGATTCCTCGGTCTGGTGGTAGAAGCGGTAGCCAGCATTGCCAAGGTCATTTTCTTCTTATTCCTGATCCTGTTTGTCGTTTCCCTGATCTTCGGGCGCAAAAGGTCCAGGTAAAGCCGCAGCAGCGTATTTATCCAGCATATGCCGCCAAAATCTTATACGGTACAAAAGCCAAAAAGCTGCTTTCTTGTCTCTTATGGACGAGAAAGCAGCTTTTTGGCGTGCTCCAGGAGGAGCTATTAGCAGCTAGAACCAGGAAGGCAATGAAAGCCAATCAATTTTGAACACCAGGCTCACGCCGTCACCTGTCAGCTCAATATCGCGAACGGTTAGCATCTCGGGCAAATAATCCTTGAGGTTCACGATCATAGGCTCCAGCTGGAACAAGGCGCCAGGTACCTCTGCATCCCGGATGCGGGTAGCCTGATGCTCCAGGAGCAGCCGGCTCCCGCTGGTCTTTATTGTGAAATCCAGCTGCGCGCCGAAAGGCACCCACCCCCATTTCCCATTCACATCCGCCCGCATGCTGCTGCCCTCCATCGTGAACCTCGCACCGGTAATATCGACGCCGGGATCCTGCTTGTCCAGATATTTGACCAGATTCTTCTTGCTGAGCTGGCCAATCTCATCGGCGCTTAACGTTAAACGAGGCTCTCTGGTCTCTGCCATCTGCAGCAGCCTGTCTTTGAAATCCACCGTACGGTAGCCCATATCCAGCCGCTCGGTGGGTGAAATCCACCACAGCGCCCCCGCCAACAGAGCCACAATGACGATAAGAAACAGAAACAAAAATTTCCCGACTCTTCTTTTTCGGCGTGCCATTGCGGATTCCCTCCTCCTAACCATGCTCTCAACGGGACAGGTTTTCCACTCTATTGTAAGCCTGGACACAAAAAATAACCAGATTTATGGTTCATTTTACCTGCAAGCAGGTTATTACGATATTGTCGTTAACTAATTTACCGATCTCGAGGAGGAGTCAATCATGAAAAAAACTGTGAGTTTTACTGCCGCTTTGGGCCTGGCCCTGTCGCTGACTGCTGGAGCTTCTGCCGCTCCGATCCAAGGCTATACGGAAACGGTTACACCGGCGAGCACGTCCGGCACGGTAACTACCGCTGAAGAAACGTCCATGGAATCAAGCATGACCCTGGCCAATGAGCCAATCATTGAAGCAGATGAAGTGGTAATGAATCCGACAGAGATTATTAATCTCATGAAGCGTACGTATTTCTACGACATGCCGAACGGCAAGGTCATCGGTGCTCTGGCTCCTCAAATGGTAGATACGACCGGCAACGAGCGCCAAATGCTGTGGACGGGTGAGTGGGTAGAGATTTACACTTGGCTCGGCAAAGCATGGATCCATATGGAAAAAATGTAGTTTGATATAGAACAGGAAAGGATCGGGCGGTCGCTGCGATCCTTTTTTTGTTGCCTTCTGCAGGCTAAGGGCTGTTACGGCCTATCAGGCATCATTCCTGCTCCACGGCTTCTTCCTTCGGCTCTACATGCACATGAATGTGCATAATATTATGCTTTCGAATCATCCGCTCCTCAATCGAGTCGCTGATCTCATGACCTTCAATCACCGTCAGCTGCGGGTCCACCTCAATAACCACATCAATGAGAACATGGTTGCCATGGATGCGCGCCTTCATATCGCGGATGCCTTCCACCCCGGGTGTCCGCTCAATCGTGCTGCGGAAATCCGTTAAACGCGTCTCATCAAAGCCGTCTGTCAGGCTGTGCGTGCTGTCCTTGAAAATTTCCCAGGCCGTCCTGCAAATAATAAGACCTACCGCGAAGGCGGCTGCCGTATCCATCCAGGGCAGTCCAAGCTGGGCACCGAGGATGCCGACTGCCGCTCCAATACTGACTAAGGCATCCGACAAATTGTCCTTGGCCGCCGCCATGAGAGCCTGGCTGTTAATCTCCCGGGATAACCGCTTGTTGTAGCGGTACACGCCCAGCATGGCTACAGCGGCTACGCCGGCTACCGCCGCCGCCCATAGATCCGGTGCCTCCTTGGCTCCGGCGAACAGGCTTCGTACCGCCTCCACCAGCACCTGAATACCGACAATCGCCATAATAAAGGAAGCAACCAGTGCAGCCACCGTCTCTGCCCGGAAATGACCATAGGCATGATCTTCATCCGGCGGCTTGCGGGAGATCCGCAGACCGATCAGCACCGCGGTCGAAGCCATAATATCAGTCAAGTTGTTAATTCCGTCGGCCGTCAGGGCGCTGGAAGCAAACCAGTAGCCGCTGGCCAGCTTGAATGCCGACAGGACCAGGTAGGCTGTAATGCTGACCCATGCGCCGCGTTCCCCTTTTTTAATATCCTCATATGCATTCACAGTTCGATTTCGCTCCTTCGATCTTTCTCTCCCCCGTGGGAAAACCTGGTTCGTAATGTGACAGATACCATCCTAGCAAAGACTCCTGTTGTGGGTCTAGAGAAACGTTGTAGGGTACACGAAACCTTGTAAGGCGGGTCAAACCTTGTAGCCATATCGAAAATATGTTGCCTTGATTCACAATGTCTCCAGCCAAGCCTTTCCAGATGCCGCCAATACATTTATTGTTACCCTTGCTCCGAGATTTAAAAACGAATAAAATGAGGACAAATAGACATTGAGGGGGAGTCCTCCATGACCGAATCGAACGGTCCGAAGAAGATCAGCCTGGCCGATGCCATCCGCCAGAAGCTGGAGCAGAAGAAGCAGGGCGGCTCCGGCAAAGCCGGCGGCTTTCAGCAGGATAACGTCCAGAAGATGAAAAGCCAGAACAACAAAAAGCCGAACAATCAACGCCGCCGCACCGGGGGCTCCTAGAATCCAAAAAAATCTGGCCGCAGACGGGACATCCCCTCTGCGGCCAGATTGCGTTTACGCTATATCTACACTTCCACCGGATACATGCTCTGGCGCAGTGCTTTGATTTCTTCGCTCTCGAGATATTCATCGTAGCTCATGACGCGGTCAATGATGCCGTTCGGCGTAATCTCAATGATGCGGTTCGCGATGGTTTGAATGAACTGATGGTCATGGGAGGTGAACAGAATCGTGCCGTCAAAATCAATCAAGCCATTGTTGAGCGCCGTGATGGATTCCAGATCCAAGTGGTTCGTCGGCTCGTCAAAGATCAGCACGTTGGCTCCGTTCAGCATCATCTTCGCCAGCATACAGCGAACCTTCTCGCCCCCGGACAGTACACTGGCCTTCTTGAGTGCTTCCTCACCAGAGAACAGCATGCGGCCCAGGAAGCCGCGCAGGAAGGTTTCATCCTGATCCTTGGAGTACTGTCTCAGCCACTCTACCAGGTTCAGGTCCACTCCGTCGAAATACGCCGAGTTATCCTTCGGGAAATACGCCTGGGTTGTCGTGACACCCCAGCTGTACTCTCCAGCTTCTGCCTCTGTCTCGCCCATAATCGTCTGGAACAATGTCGTCTTCGGCAGACTGTTCGGTCCGACAAAAGCAATCTTGTCGCCCTTGTTCACCACGAAGCTGACGTTATCCAGCACCTTCTCGCCTTCCATGCTGATGCTCAGGCCATCCACCGTAAGCAGCTGCTTGCCGGCTTCGCGCTCCGGCTTGAAGTTCAGGAATGGATATTTCCGGTTGGACGGACGAAGGTCATCCAGCGTAATCTTATCCAGCTGCTTCTTCCGGGACGTTGCCTGCTTGGACTTGGAGGCATTCGCGGAGAAGCGCTGAATAAACGCTTGAAGCTCCTTGATCTTCTCTTCCTTCTTCTTGTTGGATTCGCGCTGCAGCTGAAGTGCCAGCTGGCTCGACTCGTACCAGAAGTCGTAGTTGCCGACGTACATCTGGATTTTGCCAAAGTCGATATCCGCAATATGGGTACATACCTTGTTCAGAAAGTGACGATCGTGAGAAACCACGATGACGGTGCCTTCATAATCCATCAGGAAGTTCTCAAGCCATTGAATGGATTCCAGATCCAAATGGTTCGTGGGCTCATCCAGCAGCAGGTTGTGCGGACGTCCGAACAGGGCCTGCGCCAGCAGGACGCGGACCTTCTCATTGCCGCTGAGCTCAGACATATTCTTGTCATGCAGCTCGCGCTCAATACCGAGACCAATCAGGAGTGCTGCTGCATCCGGCTCGGCATCCCAGCCGTTCAGCTCCGCGAACTCGCCTTCCAGCTCTCCGGCGCGCATGCCGTCTTCCTCGGAGAAGTCAGCCTTGGCATACAGAGCGTCCTTTTCCTTCATAATATGGTACAGCCGCGCATGGCCCATAATGACCGTCTCCAGCACACGGTACTGGTCGTATTCGTAATGGTTCTGCTTCAGAACCGCCATCCGTTCATTCGGCGTCATGTGAACCTCGCCCTGGTTGGCCTCGATCTCCCCGGAAAGAATCTTCAGGAACGTCGATTTACCGGCACCGTTGGCCCCGATCAGGCCGTAGCAGTTCCCCGGCGTGAACTTTATATTTACATCTTCAAAGAGTGCTCTTTTGCCATAGCGGAGCGTGACGCCGCTTGTACTGATCATTAAGCATTACCATCCTTTATTCAACTATAGGGTTTTCGCACATTATAGCATAAGAACTCGCTGTACACGAAGCTTTTGATCAAGAAAGCGGGTCAGCCCCAGAAAAAAAGCCCTTTTCCGAAGATTTCACAGGGTGTCCCCCGTTTCTCGAAAAAGAGCGTGCTGCTTATGACTGTGGCTTCTCCTTCGGCGTGATCGACTCCGCCAATCTCCGTTCAGGCTTCACCTTAAAGGTCTCTCCGTATTTAAGCACCCGGATCTGCTCCTCCTGAATTCCCAGTCTGACGCGCTCCGCCTCCATGCGCTCCAGCGCCTCCTGCGCCGTATCATCCGCCAGCTTGAAGGTACCGTAGTGCATCGGAATCATCGTCTCCGCCTGTACATCGAGAAAGGCCTGCAGCGCTTCTTCCGGATTCACATGCTGGGACGTCATAAACCATTCCGGCTCGTAGGCCCCGATCGGCATCAGCGCAATATGGATGTTATACCGCCTTCCGATATCCTTGAAGCCCGGGAAATAGCCGCTGTCCCCCGCAAAATACAGATTCGGCGGCAGCTTCCGCGTCCCGTCCTCCTGCAGTGGATTGTCCTCCGCAATCTCCTCACTGTCCAGATTCGGCTCCAGCACAAAGCCGCCCCAATGCGAGGTGTTCGTATCAAATGGCGTCCGGCGCGTCCAGTGCTGGGTCGGCACGAAGGAAATCCTGACGCCCCCATGGGTAAGCGTCTCCCACCAGTGCATTTCAATCACCCGCCGAAAGCCCTTCGCCACCATCTTACGCCGCAATCCGGCCGGCACGATAATGGTTGTATGTGAGCGGTACAGCTTGCGGATAGAAGCGACATGCAGATGATCGTAATGAGAATGTGATATAAGAATGAGATCCAGCGGCGGAATGTCCGTAATCGGAATTCCGGGCTCACCCAGCCGCTTTGTGAACGCCATGCGCTTTGCCCATACAGGATCGGTAACGATATTCAGCCCCTCGTACTGGATAAAAAAAGTCGCGTGTCCAACCCACGTTACGGAGGTGTCATGCCGGTTGCCATGCAAATAATCAAGGTCCGGCGAGATGTTCGGTATGACGTAGGAGTAATCCTTTTTCTTCTGCCGCCGTTCTTCTCGCCACTGCCTGAACTGCTTCAGCGTTTTGTCCGTGCTGACGTTGTCAATATTGTTGTAACGGGTTCGAGGCATGCTCTCCCTCCTTTCTCCCTGTCTGTTTCTCTATACCGTATTTTACCCCTTTTTGCGAAAAGTGTTCAAATGCCAGTTCAATCGGACGGGTCCTTGTATTTCATCGTATAAATAATCATAAACACAATGGCCGCCGCAACCGCCAAAAGAGGGGCAATAAATATATTGAAATCCTCCACTGTAACCTGCCCCCTTCCTAGCGGGATTGTCCGCGCACATAGTTTGCATTAAACAAGAACAGCCAAAGCAGCAGCACCAGAGACGGAATAAGCACGAGCAGGCCCAGTACGAACGCGCTAATCATAGCTACCGCCATCGTCTCGCTCGTAATGCTCTCATAGATGCTGATTTGGTCATACAGGATATAAGGCAGATGGGAGCGTCCATAGCCGTACCAGGCAAAACCAAACTGCAGAATGACAAGCATAAAGGATAAGCCGAGGCGCTTCTGTCTATAGACGAGATAAATCGCGGCTGCAAAGCACAGAAAGGAAGCGATAAACATCCAGGCCATGTTCAGCATGTTCTGGAAATGCTCCGGATTCTGCCGGTTAATCTGGAAAAAGGCGAGCAGTGACGCTGCAATCGTTGGACCGCTCCAGAGCAGGGCGTAGCCCCTTACGACCTGAAACGCTGCCCGGTCCTTGGCCCGGTCTGCATAGTAGCATAGAAACATCGCCGAGATGTACAGCACGCTGACCAGTGCAAGCACAATGACAGACCAGGTATACGGGTTCATAAAGAAATTTACCCAGCTGATCCCGACCTTACCCTCATCCATGTGAATAATACCGCCTTCGGAGATGGCCAGAATCGTAGAGAGCGCTGCGGGAATCAGCAGTCCAGTGGCCCCGTATACCCCCATGTACAGCCGGTTATGACCCTTATGATGCCCGTAGGTGCTGTAGGCATAATATGCACCCCGGAGCGCGAGCAGAACGGTGGCGAGGCTTCCCGGCACCAGCAGCGCCGTCCCGTAGTAATAGGCGGCATCGGGGAAGAATCCCACCAGCCCCACCACGAAAAAAATAAGAAATACGTTCGTCACTTCCCATACCGGAGAGAGGTAGCGCTGAATAATATTGTGAATTTTGTTCTCATGGCCGGTCACGACACTGTAAAAGCTGAAAAAGCCGGCCCCGAAATCAATGGATGCAATGATCAAATATCCGAACAAAAAGGTCCACAGCACCGTAATGGCTGTCAAGCCGTAGCTCATTGTCCCCTGCCTCCTTCCGGATCCCAGCCCAGCTGCGCGATTTCTTCCTCTGCACTTTTACTGCGGAACAGGCGGCTCAGCACCTTGACTGCCGAAACAGCCAGCACGATGTACAGCAGAATGAACAGCAGCAGCATCCAGCCTACATTCGGCGAGGTGGTCGCTGCCTCCGCGACCTTCATGTAGCCCCGGACAATCCAGGGCTGCCGGCCGACCTCTGCGAGAAACCATCCCAGCCAAATGGCTACCATAGCCGATGGTCCCAGGGCAAAGATGCCAATCAGCAGCCAGGTGGGATAAGGCTTCTTGCCGGGCAGCCTCTTGCGCAGCATGAACATCAGCGGGATGAGCACGAGCAGCACGCCATTGGTTACTTTCAGGTCAAAGAAATAATGGATCATCAGCGGCGGCCGCTCCTCTTCGGGAAATTCATTCAATCCGATGACCTCTGTATTCGGCCGGTTTCCCGCCAGTATGCTCAGGGCGTACGGGATTTTGAGCGCATATTTGATGTCATTGTTCTCATCCAGTACCCCGCCGTAAATGAGTGGAGCTTCCGTCATCGTGTCAAAATGCCATTCCATCGCAGCCAGCTTCTCCGGCTGGAATTTGGCCAGGAACTTGCCGGAGAAATCGCCGATCAGAATCGTCGTCATGGCAAAAACAAAGGTGGAGATGACGCACAGCTTGAGCGCTTTTTTGAAATAAGGATGGTCTTTGCGCCTCAGCAGGCTGAAGGCTGCAATACTCGCCAGCACAGCGGCGCTGGTCGTGTATGCAGAGGCCAGCACATGAGCCACCTTGCTGGGAGTGGCCGGGTTGAACATGGCGAGGAACGGGTTCACGTTGGTGAACACACCATCCACCAGCTCAAAGCCCTGCGGCTGGTTCATAAACGCATTGAGGCTTGTAATGAACACCGCGGATGCCGATGACCCGATCGCCACGGGGATGAGCAGCAGCAGATGGGTGTACTTGTTCTTGAACCGGTCCCAGGTGTACAGATAAATGCCCAGAAAGATCGCCTCCACAAAAAAAGCAAAGGTCTCCATAAACAAGGGCAGTGCGATCGCCCGGCCAGCCACCTTCATAAACGTCGGCCACAACAGACTCAGCTGCAGACCGATGGCCGTTCCTGTTACGACGCCCACCGCCACGGTAATGACGAAGCCGCGGGCCCACCTTCGCGCCAGCAGGATGTAGTGCTTGTCGCCGGTCCGGATTCCTCTCCACTCCGCCAGCGCCAGCATGACGGGAATGCCGACTCCAATGGTAGCTAACACAATATGTACAAACAGCGTAACGGCCGTCAGAATCCGGCTCATAAGAACAGGGTCAAGCGTAGACATCATCTTCACTCCTTGGTGATTAGTCACAAGTACATCTGCTTTAGCTGAAATAGTGCATGTAGCGGATCAGTGCCTTCACGGTTGCATAGAGCATGATGGCTGCTGATACAAAGCACACCGCAGCGAGCTTCTTCTCCTGCCGGATGTTCATCGTTCCTGCACCTCCCTTTGCCTGCGGCCTCCTGCAGTCTGATGTATACAGTTTGACAAGCCCCTCTTCTTTTTATCCGCCAAATTTGTAAAATGTGTGCAAGCTGAAGATTTGATGTGATCTTGTGACGCCAGGTTTTTTCTGCGCCCTAAAAGAGGTACAATATAGAGATGAAGGAAAAGGAGGTACGTCTAATCTCATGAAAATTACATTTATTGAGCCTACCCCCAGTCCAAATTCCATGAAGCTTCATCTTGACGAATCCCTGGAACCGGGAATCCGCAAAACATATACCCTGGATAATGAACGTTCTGCTCCTGCGTGGATCCGCGAGCTGCTGCATATTCAGGGCGTGAAGAGCATCTTCCACACCCTGGACTTTATCGCGCTGGACCGCAAGGGCAGCGCCGATTGGCAGGCAATTCTGAGCGAGGTGCAGGAGAAGTTCGGACAGGAAGGGCTGCAGGCCGGAGGAAGCGAGGAAGCTGCCGGCGCTTTTGGCGAAGCTGAGGTATTCGTCCAATTCTTCCGCGGCATCCCGATGCAGATCCGCGTCAAGAGTGCGCTGCAGGAAGAACGGATCGGCTTGTCGCAGCGCTTTACAGAGGCAGTCACCCAGGTGGCGTCCAACACGATGATCAAGGAGCGCAAGCTGAAGGATTACGGCGTCCGCTATGGTGAGCTGGCCGACATCGCCCGTGAGGTCGAGCAGGAGCTTGAAGCCGCCTTCCCGCAGGAGCGGCTGGATAAGGTCGTGTCACAGGCTATCGCCCATGGCGCCGCCGAAGAGGAGTTTATCGAGCAGCGGCGCAAGCTGAGCGATGAGGAGACGGCCGCCGCCATGAAGGATTCCGACTGGCGCGTCCGCTATGCCGCACTGGACGTGCTGGAGCCAGAGGAGCGTCATCTGCCGCTTCTGAAGCAGGCGCTGTCTGATTCCAAGATGCAAATCCGGCGCTTGGCGATCGTATATCTGGGCGACTTCCGCACACCGGAAGCCATGGCCCTGCTGCAGCAAGCGATGGCCGATGAATCGCCGGCGGTTCGCCGTACAGCAGGCGATACGCTGTCTGACATTGGAGACCCGGCGGCTACACCGGTCATGATTCAGGCGCTGAAGGACAGCAGCAAGCTGGTCCGCTGGCGTGCGGCCCGCTTCCTGTATGAAGTGGGCACGGAGGAAGCCTCCGGGGCGCTGACCGAAGCGGCGGAGGATCCGGAGTTTGAGGTCAGCCTGCAGGCAAGGATGGCGCTGGAGCGCATTCAATCCGGTGAAGAGGCTGCCGGAACGGTATGGCAGCAGATGGCGAAACGGACAAAGGATGTCAAATAAAACCATTGCATTACAGATGGGATGTCTTTTATACTTAGACTCTGTTCAAATCTCTGTTGGAATCCGACGGACGGAACTGTCGTGTCTCTCTTGCGAGGCGCGGTGTGCTATTGCTTAGTAACATGAGGCTGTATTTTCGGCCTGCAGTGTATACTGCAGGCTTTTTTTGCGGCGTTTATCGACCGCGGACAGGCATTTTTTATCAGAAAGAAGGAGTGTTAGAATCATGAGACGCCATAAATTACCTGCGACCTCACTGAAGCCCAGCTTCAAAGCCCGCCACATGACGATGATTGCCCTTGGAGGCTCGATCGGCACGGGTCTGTTTCTCGCGAGCGGCGGTGCCATCGCTTCTGCCGGACCTGGCGGTGCGCTGCTGGCCTATGCCGCTGTAGGCCTGATGGTTTATTTTCTAATGACCAGTCTGGGAGAGCTGGCCACCTTCCTGCCGGACGCCGGTGCCTTCAGCACCTATGCCACCCGGTATGTCAGCCCGGCGTTCGGCTTTGCGGTCGGCTGGAACTTCTGGTACAACTGGGCCGTCACCATCGCGGCGGAGCTGGCTGCAGCGACGGTCATTATTAAATTCTGGTTTCCGGACAGCCCGTCCTTCATCTGGAGCCTGCTCTTCCTGGGCATTATGTACGGGCTGAATGTGTTGTCAGCCAAAGGGTACGGAGAGTCTGAATATTGGTTTGCCATGATCAAGGTGGTTACCGTCATTATTTTTCTGATTACAGGTGTGATGATGATCTTTGGCATTCTGGGCGGGGAGTCGGTCGGATTTACGAACTTTAATCTTGATGGCGGCGGCTCGATGCACGGAGGGCTCTTCGCACTGATCGGCGTCTTTATGGCGGCAGGCTTCTCCTTTCAGGGAACCGAGCTGATCGGCGTTGCCGCAGGGGAAAGCGAGAACCCGCGGCAGAACGTGCCCCGGGCGATTCGCCAGGTATTCTGGCGCATCCTCATCTTCTATATCTTTGCCATCTTTGTCATCGGTCTGCTGATCCCGTATAGTGATCCCAGCCTGCTGCAATCAGACGTTAACAGCATTAGTGTCAGCCCCTTCACTCTCGTATTCGAAAAAGCTGGCCTGGCCTTTGCTGCCTCTGTCATGAATGCAATTATTTTGAGCTCGGTGCTGTCTGCCGGCAACTCGGGCATGTACGCCTCGACTCGCGTGCTGTATGCCATGGCGAAGCAAGGGATGGCGCCGCGCTGGCTGAGCCGCCTGAACAGCCGGGGGGTGCCCGTGGCTGCGCTCACGGTTACGGCGTCCATCGGCATGCTCGCTTTCCTGGCCTCATTCTTCGGTGACGGTCAGGTGTATATCTGGCTGCTGAACGCTTCCGGCATGTGCGGCTTTATTAACTGGCTCGCGATCGCGGTAAGCCATTATCGCTTCCGCAAGGCTTATACTGCTCAGGGACGGGATCTCAACGAGCTGCCCTTCCGGGCGCGCTGGTTCCCGTTTGGTCCGCTGTTTGCGTTCCTGCTCTGCATTGTGGCCATTATCGGCCAAGGTGATTTCAGCGGAGAGATCAGCTGGTCCACGCTGATTGCCACCTATGTCAGTATACCGCTGTTCTTCGCCATCTGGTTCGGGTACAAGCTGTTTCGTACCAGCAAGCTCGTGCCGCTAGAAGACTGCGATTTCTCAACGCCTGCCAAGTAAACATTCACGGGTGAAAATCAATAAATGGCGGTGCCGGGGATTTATCCTGGCACCGCCATTTGCTTTGTGGATGATGTTATTTGCGTGGTCGATACTCGACGCTTGCCTTAAAGATAGCATTATATTAGGTTCACCAGGAGATGTGTACCTTCAGATCATCACTGTCCTCCAGGCTGTCATGATAATAGCGGATCGTGCCGACACCAGCTTTACGCTGCAGCTCCTGCAGCAGAGCAAGCAGGCCGCGCTCCTCGCCATCGTATCGGAAGACGAGCTCCTGTTGATTTTTTTTGACGGCGGCATTCACCTTCGCATGAAGCTGGTCATACGTGCGTATGGCTGCTTTGGGATCATGAAGATCATACTCCAGCGCCTGAATCAATGCACGGTAGGCTGCCGCTTTGGAGGATGGCTTCGAGGCCAGGGCGTTCAGGGTCGTGCTGTATGAGGTACTAGCCGCAGGGTAGGATTTAACCCAGGTATGATCCTTCGCCATCTGGGCATCACTCCGTAAATAATGAGTGTAGGATACCTTTCCTTCCCGGTTCGGGACCGGATCATTCCAGGTCGTATCAAGGTGATACCACTTCCCGTCCAGCTTCACAAGATTCCAGGCGTGCAGCTGGCCCTGGCCGCTTCCCGAGGGATAGGCCGTGCCCTCCACAATCTTGTTCTCGATTCCGGCCGACTTCAGCAGCTTGTAGGTAAGCAGGGAATATCCCTGGCACACCGTACTTCCCGTGCTGAGCCCGTCATATGCCGTATATTTCTTCAGGGATGTGTCATATTTCAGGTTGAGCACTACCCAGTCGTTAATGGCCTTCACCTTCTCATGGCTGCTCATGCCCGGCTTGATGACCGCGGCCAGAATATCCTTCACCCTGCGGTCCACATACCGTGTCTGCTCCGCGGTTTCCCGGTAGGTTAACCGGACTGTGACGTCTGCCGATGAGGAGGTGCCGCGGTAATCGTAGCTGTAGCTTGCAATGGTATAATGAATGTAAGGGTCACTGTCCATCGCTTGATCCAGCGCGTTCTTCAGATGGGCTTTGAGTGACTTGGTCTGTCCCTGATAGACAAAGCGCAGGTAGGCTTCCCGGCTATTCATTGCCGTGAGCAGCTTCTGCCTGATGTCATCGACCGATGTCGTGACCGTCTTATCCGTCGTCGCATGGACATTGCTCACTTCCGCCGATTCTGGCACGGCAGCCACCGTCACCGCCAAGGTCCCGGTCAGCATCAGCTTACTCAGCAGTGCCCGGTTCCATTTCATGGGTACCCCGCCCTTTCCTTCGCTTCGATTAATAAATAACGCTTGTTCTTTCTTCATGATTATTTACAAGCCTGCCAAAACATTCAGCGTATTTTCTTGTATCTATTGTAGCACAATGCCTGGAGTTACAACGTCCTATTCTTGCCCCGGGTCCAGCAGATTTTCGGTCCTTAACCATCAGACAACACAAAGAAACCGCTCTTGGTTAGGATGGAAGTGACTAAGCCTGCCATCTAGACAAGGAGCGGTTTCATAGACGCCTATGTGGAATGAGAGCAAGTGGCTCGTGCAGATCTAATAGTTCATATGATTCAGGAAACTATCGCTCTTGCCTCTCAGATCAGCCAGCTTGACCAGCACCTCCGCAGCTTCAGCGCGCGTTACGACCTGATTCGGCAGGAATTTGCCGTCCCGAAGCGGCAGCAGATTCAGCTTCACGGCGAACAGTGCCGCTCCCGGCTGCTTGATTTGTGAAACGTCTGCCGCACCCGCGTCCAGATCCGAGGCGCCAAAGGCTTCAGCCAGCTTGTCATACTTCAGCATCTTCATCAGCAGCACAGCGAGCTCATCCCGCGTTAGCTTTCCCTCCACACTAAATGAAGGCGAGGCTTCACGCGGCAGCCAGTCCCGGGACACCATCAAGTATACCGCTTCATAATATTTGGATTCCGGCTGCAGGCTGCCGTACGGAAACGGATCATACATTCCGATGCTAGAACCCTCATAATCCGGGCTCAGCGACCGCGCTGCCATGTCGAACCATTCTCCCGTGGTGATCTGTTGATCCGGATACACCTTGTTCTGCTCATCCGGGACCAGCACGCGGAACTCCAGCAGCTTCTCCAGTGCCTTGTGGGAGGCATGCCCTTCAATATCTACCGCATTGAAACCTTCTGAAGACTCGCTATTTCCATAGTAATACCCGCCATTGCGCCATTTGCCCGTCACCGCATCGATCATCTTCATCGTGTAAAGCTCGTTCTGTCCGTAGCTCGGCGCATATGCCAGCTTTAACGAAAGCGGCTCATGACCGGTCGGGCTGGTGTAGCCTCCGTACTGGATAAATTTCAGCATCAGCTGAATTTGTTCCAGATAAGTCTTTCTTGCCTGATCCTGGGTCACGTTAGGCTTGGATGCCACCGGCAGCTCCTTCAGCTCCACATTGGAGCGGAAGTGATAGTTACTTACCTTGCCTTCAGCATCCATGCCAACCGTAATGGATTCACCCCAAATTTTTATCTCGCCGGCATATCGGGTAAAGGTTACATAATAATACGCCTGACCCGGGAATGTGCTCTCCAGAGCCCTGATCTCGGTCAGCTTGTATTCAGCCGCGGCATTCGGAACGATCTCCATGACCAGGTCCATCGCCTGCTGCTGGGCCTGCGCCTTCGTGAGCTTGGCCGAGGTGGTCTGCGGCTTGGAGTCACCGAGCTCATGATACCGATGTTCATTCATCGAATAAATCTGTCCTGTTACGGCGTCCACCTCTGCTGACAGATGGGTTCCCATGAATTGAGATGATGGACTGTAGCTTAAGCTCCATACCTGCCTGCCGTTATGATAGCTCTCTCCCAGGGAGCTGCTATGCAGCTTGTAATCCTTCGGAATGTCAAAATGGTCATTCAAAATTGTGGTCGCGTCGGCCGCTTTCGAAAGCGGCTTCACTGCCGGTTTGAACGGAGCCTTCTTGCTTGTTACCGGTGTTGGCTGCACTGCGGGATCGGTCATCTGCTTGCCTGTATCATCCATGGGCTTGCCGGTAGCGGCGTCAATCGCAGACATGGATTGGTCACCCGGTGCCCAGGCCAGGTAATACTCCGGAGTGGTCCGGCTGCGATAATGCTGCATTTTCTCCGGCATGTAGACGAGCTCCAGCCCAAATTGCTTCTTCAGCTGCTCACGCGCTTGCTCGGCTGTAATGCCTGGCTTCGTCACCTTCGGCTTAACAGCGGTATTGTAGCGATTAAAGGAAGTAATGCTGCCTTCTGCATTCACACTGAGACTGAGCATATCCCCGTCTGATGGAATGCCGTTATATGAACCTTTATATTGAAAATAATAATTTACCGGAGAGAACAACGCCTCCATGCCGTAGCCTGGATGGTGAGATGTAAGCTGCTTGGTGTCCACATCCGGAAAATGGCTCTGTATCCACGCCTTGGCCCGTTGTTCTGCCTGCTCCCGGCTTAATGCCGTCTGATTCTCGGAGGTGCTGAACAGCCGCTCGGGTATATGTATAGAAATGACATCCCCCGTAACGGCATTTACAGAGGCATGAAAGCCTGTGCCGTAAGTACCCAGCTGATAGTCAAATTGCAGATCCCAGATCACCACCTCCCCCAATGACTTCTCCTCGCGAAAGCTGGATTGCACCAGCTTGGCCTGGCTTGTCACCGGGAACAGCTTATGGACACGCTGCTCCGCCTCTGCGGATGAAATCTTCGCTCCCTCTGGCAGCTCTGTACTTCCAATCAGGGTCTTTTGACCTGCAGCGGGAAGCTCTCCGGCCGCTTGGGCCAGCCTGGCCTTTACATCCGGATCGATAGCCTCCGCTCCCCATGCTGCCGGAGATATACATAACATGGCGGCCAGAGCACAGGCGGTAGACGTCACGGCCATTGCCTTCTTTGAACGTGTCGATGACTTCAATAGTTTGGCTCCCTTCGATCATACGGCGATCCATATGTTTTTACTAACATTACAGATTATACCATACTAGGAAGCTTACTTCCTTATGACTCTGGTCTTAAAAAGGCCTCCTTTCTTCAGCTAACAAAGCTTTGAGTCTCATCTTTCTGACGAAAAAAGCAAATCCCCCCTTTCCGGCCTCAGCCGTTAAGGGGGGATTGCTATAGCGTGCTGTTACCGATGCTTCGCCAGTGCAGCACTGAGGCTTTGGGTTTGTGGATATACATCCTGATATAGCTTGAACAGCTCCTCGTACTTCTCCACGACTTCAGGCTGCGGCGTATAACGCACCGCTTCCTGCAGGAACTCTTCAGCGCAGGCCTGCAGGCTCTTAAACCAGCCGCTGCCGTACGCAGCCAGCATCGCCGCTCCCATCGCCGGTCCCTGCTCACTTGCAAGCTTTACGATCTCAGCGTTAAAAATATTGGCCTGCATTTGAAGCCAGACCTCATTCTTCGCTCCACCCCCGATGGAGATGATGGTATTCACGTCCTTGCCCGAGGCTCGCAGTAGCTCTACAGACTCCCGGAGCGAAAAGGTAATCCCCTCCAGCACGGCACGTGTGAAATGGGGAAGCTTATGGCTGACATCCATCCCGATAAAGCTGCCGCGAATTTCTGCATCGGGATGCGGTGTTCGTTCGCCTGCGATATAAGGCGTAAAGAGCAGTCCGCTGCTGCCGGCAGGCACGGCTTCTACACCGCTTAGCAGCTCCTGGAAGGAGATGCCGGGCGCGAATGTTTTTTTGAACCAGTCCAGACTGTAGCCGGCCGCGAGTGTAACTCCCATCACATAAAATGCATCCGGCTCGCTATGATTGAAAAAGTGAACCCGGCCCTCCAGATCGACATCCCGCCGCTCCTCAAAGGACAGGATGACGCCCGAGGTGCCGATGCTGCACATAGTCTTGCCCTCCTCCAGAATCCCGGCGCCCAGCGCCCCGCAGGCATTGTCGGCTCCCCCGGCATATACAGAGGTGGAGGACAGTAAACCGGACTGCTCTGCGATCTCTGGCAGCAGGGTACCGCAATGCTGAAATGATTCCACCAGAGGCGGGCACAGCTCTTCCGGCAGATTGAAGGCATCCAGAATGTCTTTACTCCAGCTTCTGCCGGCGACATCCAGCATCAGCGTACCGGCTGCATCCGAATAATCCATGGCGTACTGACCTGTGAGCCGGAAACGCACATAATCCTTCGGGAGAAGCAGCCGGACTGCCTGGGCGAATATATCCGGCTCCTGCTCCTGCACCCACAGCAGCTTCGGAAGAGTAAAGCCTTCCAGCGCGCGGTTTCGGGCGATGTCCAGCAGACGGCCCTGAAGCTGCTGCTCGATCCTGCGGCACTGCTGCGTCGTGCGGGTGTCATTCCACAGGATAGCCGGGCGCAGCACGGCGCCTTCCCCGTCAACCAGCACCAGTCCGTGCATCTGTCCTGAGAAGCTCAGTCCTTCTACGGATTCCGGTGCGGCCTGTGAGACGTGCATCAGCTTTTTTAAAGAGATCACTGTCGCGTCTACCCAATCCTCCGGCCGCTGCTCGCTGTAGCCGGGCTTCGGCTGGCTGAGTGGATAGCTCTCCGAATGCTCCGCTACCACCTCGCCGCTGCGGTTGACCAGCACGGTCTTCACCGCACTGGTGCCGAGATCTACTCCAATGACGTAACTCATTGCCTAACTCCTCTCCTGACCATCCTTGCATCGTCATTACGATACAAGTCTCTGATTAATCTGCCAAAATGTACTGGTTCAGGATGCCCTTCAGCATTTCCTGGCGACCGGATTCATTTCTGCGCGGCTTCTCGTTCTGGAGAGCATACTCGGCGAGCGACGCGAGTGTAGCCTTACCCGCCACAACGTCAGCACCGATGCCTTCCTGGAAGCTGCTGTAGCGCTTTTCAATAAAGTCCTCGAACACACGGTCCTCAATCAGCTTCGCTGCCACCTTTAATCCCTTGGCATAGGTGTCCATTCCGGCAATATGGGCCAGGAACAGATCCTCATACTCAAACGACGGACGACGCACCTTCGCATCGAAGTTTACGCCGCCGCGGCCCAGACCGCCATTCATCAGCACCTCGTACAGCGTCAGTGTTGCATCATAAATGTTAACCGGGAATTCATCCGTGTCCCAGCCGATAAGCATATCACCCTGATTGGCATCCAGCGAGCCCAGCATGCCATTGATGCGCGCTACCCGAAGCTCATGCTCGAACGTATGGCCTGCCAGTGTCGCATGGTTCGCTTCCAGGTTCAGCTTGAAATGCTTCTCCAGACCATACTTCTGCAAGAACGCAATCGTTGTCGCCGCATCAAAATCATACTGGTGCTTCGTCGGCTCCTTCGGCTTCGGCTCAATCAGGAATTGGGCGTCGAAGCCGATTTCCTTCGCGTAGTCCACAGCCATGTGGAACAGGCGGGCCAGGTTGTCCAGCTCCAGGCCCATATCGGTATTCAGCAGCGTCTCATAGCCTTCACGGCCGCCCCAGAATACGTAGTTTTCGGCGCCCAGACGTTTGCCGACCTCAAGCCCTTTCTTGATCTGTGCCGCTGCGTGAGCATAAACGTCTGCATTGCAGGTTGTGCCTGCCCCGTGCATAAAGCGCGGATTGCTGAACATGTTTGCCGTATTCCACAGCAGCTTCTTGCCGCTTGCCTTCATATGCTCTTCGATGGAATCTGCAATCGTGTCAATATTGCTGTAGAACTCGCGCAGGCTGCTGCCCTCCGGCGCAATGTCTATATCATGGAAGCAGAAGTAAGGCAGGTTCATCTTGTCCAGGAATTCAAAGCCGGCTTCTACGCGAGCCTTGGCCAGATCCAAGCCCTTCAGTCCGTCCCACGGACGTACCGCAGTGTCAGCCCCGAACGGGTCCGAGCCGCCTGCCGTCAAGGTGTGCCAATATGCCATGGAAAAGCGCAGATGCTCCTCCATCGTCTTGCCTGCCACGATTTCTGTCGGATTATAAAATTTAAATGCATATGGATTTGTGGATTTGCTGCCTTCAAATTCAATCTTGTTCACTTGGTTAAAATAGGCCATGGATAAGATCCTCCCTTATTCAGTTCAAAGTCGTTACCGCTTTCACCGTTATCCTAGCATAAGGACTCCTACTTTGTCTATTGGTTAAACAAAGTATTTTTTAAAGGGTCATGTGCGGAAGAAGGCGGTTGCTTTTTGGGGGAGATCGCCCTAGACTAGGAGATTATGAAGCATTTCGGAAGAGAAGCGTGAAGGATGGTTGGGACAATGACGAGCATTACAGGTGACCAGGCGCTGGTCAAAAAAATCAACAGGTCGATCGTACTGAACACGATTATCCGGCACGCCCCCCTCTCCCGGGCGAAAGTATCCACGATTACCGGGCTGAACAAGGCAACCGTATCCAATCTGGTTCAGGAGCTGAGTGATCATCATCTGGTAGAGGAGATCGGTCCGGGTGAATCCAGCGGCGGCCGCAAGCCCCGGCTCCTGCTGTTCAGCGGCCGCGCCGGCTCCGCCGTCGGCATTGAGATCCGCTTATCGCAGATGATCGGGGTGCTGACGGATTTGGAAGGAAATATACTGTTTGAACGCGAGGAGCAGCTGGAGCGTCATGATCTCGACTTCGTGCTGAAATCCATGACCACCCTGATTAAAGCACTGATGCACGAAGCTCCGCCTTCTCCCTATGGCGTCGTGGGGGTTGGCGTCGGGGTGCCGGGGATGGTAGACGGCGAGGGCAACATTCTGTTTGCCCCCAACCTGGGCTGGGAAATGGTGCCGCTGCAGCAGCGGCTAGAGGAGGAAATCGGCGTGAGTGTCACGATCGATAACGAGGCCAATGCAGGAGCGCAGGGAGAATTCCGCTTCGGTGCGGGACGGGATGCCGAGCATGTGCTGTATATCAGTGCCGGCAGCGGGATCGGCTCTGGCATCATGATTCATGGAGAGCTGTACAAGGGCGCCAGGGGCTATGCCGGAGAAACCGGTCATATGAGCATTGAGGCAGACGGCATGGCATGCTCCTGCGGCAATCGCGGCTGCTGGGAGCTGTACGCCTCGGAGAAGGCCTATACTCAGGCGTCTCCTCCCCTGCCGTCACACCGCACCCGGCAGCTCGCGAATCTGGCGCTCGCGGGAGATGAGGATGTCATCTCCCTGTTTGCCGGCATTGGCCGCTTCCTGGGGATCGGCATTACGAATCTGGTCAACAGCTTCAATCCACAGCGTGTAGTCATTGGCGGCCCGCTCGCTGATGCACGTCCCTGGATTTCTTCCGCACTGGAAGAGGTCGTCGCGCAGAGAACGCTGCCTTACCACCGGGAACGGATGGAGATTACCTTTGCCGAGCTCGGCAGCCGCTCTACCGTAATCGGTGCTGCATATTTGGCCGTATCGCAGTTTCTGGGGCCAGTTCGCGTCAGCACTCTCTGAGCCAGCAGCTAGTTGGCTATGGTGAGCAAGCCAAATGATCCAAAACCGCCTTATTTTGTAGCTGAAGGCTGCAGATAATGTTTCATATTTCCGTTATAATATAGAGATTGAGGCAAGCTTATGCCATCTTAATTTCGCTGTAGTATAGGGAGAGAGCTACGATGACTTATGTCAATACGTCTGAAATCGACGGCGGGCTGTTCTTGACGGTTATGCTGTTCCTGCTCGTCATTGCGCCGCTGTTCAGTCTGGCGATCATGAAGTTTTTTCAAGGGAAAAAGCGGACGGGCTTTATTCTCATGGGTGCCGGTGTCAGCTCCTACGTGGTGTTTACGCTCGTAACCTCATTGATGACCTGAATCACCTGAATTACGGCCTGATGATCAGGCAACCTTCTTACCACCCATAAACGAAAACGAATAAAGACATGGCCACAGGCGGGATTCCCCGCACAATGCCATGTCTTTATGTTTAGAGCCTGTTACTTATCCTTCTGCCGGTGCCAGCGCCTTGTTCAGCTGGAGCTTGTTCATCCCGAGAATGCGGTGCTCGCCGATGACGGTGAGCGGTACTGCACGTACGCCCATATCCCAAACCTGCTGAGCAAACTCGTCATTCGTCTCGATGTTGCGCTCCTCGAATTCAACCCCCTGCTCGGTCAAATATCCTTTAACCTGCTTGCAATGAGGACAGTTGCTGGATGTGTATACAATTGCATTTGCCATGTCTGTATCACCTCAGTCAAAGATGTAGTCATCCGTAATCACTACCCGGATCTTCTCCAGTTTAAATCACAACCGCCTGATGTTCCAGGCTTTCGATATATTTCTCGCAGTCCATCGCTGCCATACATCCGCTGCCGGCTGCCGTAATGGCCTGTCTGTAGCGGGTATCCTGCACATCGCCGCAAGCGAAAATGCCTTGTACGTTCGTCTCGGACGTGCCAGGGTTGGTGACGATGTAGCCGTTCGGATCTGTCGTCAGCTGGCCGTTCAGGAAGCCGGTATTCGGGTGGTGGCCGATCGCTACGAACACACCGCTTGCGTTCAGAACCTCCTCGGCTCCGGTTTCATTGTTGCGAAGCTTAAGGCCGGTCACGCCGTGTTCGCCTGCAACCACCTCCAGCGGAGTACGGTTTAGCGCCCATTCAATCTTCGGATTGGCTCTTGCACGGTCCTGCATAATCTTGGACGCGCGCAGCTCATCGCGGCGGTGAACCAGAGTCACCTTGGAGGCAAAGCGGGTCAGGAAGTTCGCTTCCTCCAGCGCGGAATCGCCGCCGCCAACCACGATAATTTCTTTGTTGCGGAAAAAGAAGCCGTCACAGGTTGCGCAGGTGCTGACACCGCGTCCCACGTTCTCCTCTTCTCCCGGAATGCCCAAATACTTCGCGGTAGCGCCTGTAGAAATGATCAGGGTGTCCGCTTCAAGCTCTCCCATTCCTTCCACGTTCAGCTTGAAGGGGCGCTGGCCGGTATCGACGCTGTTGACCCAGCCTGTGCGGAATTCAGCACCGAAGCGCTCCGCCTGCTTGCGCATATTGTCCATCAGCTCCGGCCCTTGAATGCCGTCGATGAAGCCTGGGAAGTTCTCCACCTCGGTCGTGGTCGTCAGCTGACCGCCGGGCTGAGGGCCTTCAATGATGAGCGGGCTCATGTTAGCACGGGCAAGGTAAATGGCAGCGGTCAGACCGGCAGGACCGGTGCCGATAATAATGGATTTATACATATAAGGTTCCCTCCTGTATCTCTAAATCACTTATTTATAATCATTATAAACTGATACTTATTATGATTAATTCCGGAGAATCTGTCAACACCCGAGACAGGGATTAAAAGAAATCATTACCATGATTCCTCATTCCTCTCCATCAAGCAAACAAGCCTGCCTGAATGATCCCGTTATTAGGATCATACAGGCAGGCTTGCTGGAGAAAAACGGGGCAAACATTCACATTTTATTTCGCTCGAAGCAGCCGCAGTCCGTTTAGAATCACGAGAATGGTGCTGCCTTCATGACCGATCACGCCCAGCGGCAGAGCAACGCCCTGAATAAAGTTGGCAGATATCAGGGTCAGAATGACCGTTACGGCAAAGACCATGTTCTGCTTCACAATGGCTGCGGCGCGGCGTGCGATTTTGACGGTGGAGGCAATTTCCTCAATGTTGTCATTCATCAGCACCGCATCGGATACCTCAAGGGCTGTTCCGCTTCCCGAAATCCCCATGCCGATGCCTACCGTAGCTGTGGCCAGCGCCGGAGCGTCATTGACACCGTCCCCGACCATGACGACATGACCGTGCTGCTCCCGAAGCGCCCGAACATGCTTGACCTTATCCTCTGGCAGCAGGTCAGAGAAGACCAGATCAACGCCGATCTGGCGCGCGATGGCATCTGCTGTCGCCTTGCGGTCTCCGGTCAGCATCGCGACCCGGATTCCCATGCTCTGCAGCCGCTTGACGGCAGCCGCCGCCTGCGGACGTACCGCATCCTGCAATCCGATCATACCGGCCATCTGTCCGTCACGAAGAATGACTGAGACGGTCTTGCCCTCCTCTTCCAGGCTGCGGCGAAGCTCCCGCCAGTCCGGTTCTCCATTTCGTACCGAGTGAGCATCCAGGGTAAGAGCATCCCCGTCAAGCACGTCGCTTTTTCCAATTCTCCATGCTGTACCCTGCACGGTACCCTGCATTCCCCAGCCCGTTATGGATTCCGCGTTCTCTACAGGCTGCAGTGCAATCCCCTCCGCAGACGCCTTGGCAACGACCGCTTGGGCCAGCGGATGCTTCGACATGCTCTCTACAGATGCACTGATGCCCAGCAGCTCTTCCCGGCTCATTCCGCTGCCAGCCACGAAATCCGTCACCACCGGTGACCCCATCGTTAAGGTTCCGGTCTTATCAAAGGCAACGACGGATGTCTTGGCCATGTTCTCGATATGCGCTCCTCCTTTGAACAGTACGCCTTTACGGGCCCGGTTCGAGATGGCTGACAGCATAGCTGGCATAATGGACGATACCAATGCACAAGGAGATGCGACAACGAGAAAGACCATGGCTTTATAGAAGGAAGTGTCCCAGTCCCACCCTGCCAGCGGAGCCAGCGCAAGGATACCGGCGGTGACTCCCACGACCACACGGGCATAAATAGCCTCAAACCGCTTGATAAAGCGCTCGGACTGCGGAACCTCATTCTCCGCCTCCTCGACAAGCTTCACAATCTTCGCAAATACAGTAGCTTCAGCAGATTGAGTCACTTCAATATAGAGCACACCTTCGCCATTCAGCGTTCCGGCAAATACTTCGTCTCCCACGCTTTTTTCCAAAGGAACCGATTCCCCGGTAATGGAGGACTGATTGACAGAGGACCCTCCCCGATAAACCTTGCCGTCTGCCGGAATCAGCTCGCCCGGCTTCACCAGAATCAAATCCCCGATCTCCAGCTTGCCGACAGCAACCTCCACCATGCTTCCTCCTTCAAGGCGCAGCGCCGTCTCGGGCTGCAGCTCCATCAGGGAGGAAATGTCCTTGCGGCTCCGCTCCATCGTATAGCTCTCCAAGGCTCCGCTCATCGCGAAAATGAAGATCAGCATAGCCCCTTCATTCCAATAGCCAATGGCTGCTGCACCGAGCGCGGCTGCGATCATGAGCAGGTTGACGTCGAGATCCCGCTCCTTGATCAGCGTCTCCACGCCTTCCTTCGCCTTGATCCAGCCGCCCACGGTATAGGAAATGACATACAGAATGACAGAAATCCATTCCGACCAGGAGCTGACCGCCCAGGCTGTGAGCATGAGCACCCCGCTTCCCAGCGCGGCCAGCACCTCGGGATTGCGAAGCAGGCTTGCAAGATCCCATTTGCCGCCGGAATTCGGGCGCTCAGGGCCCTCCTGGCGATGCGCCAGTGATTGTGTACGTGCCCCTCTACTTTGAGTCCATTCCATCTTCATTACCTCCTGTACTTGAGAATGAGATCCATTCTTATTGCCCTGAAAATGACGTATGCTGCCCCGGCTAGGCCGGAGCAGCATACTAATTGAGAATGATAATCATTTTTGACTCAATACAATTTATTTTCCTAAGTGCAACTTTATAGACTTATATTACCCCGATCCCCCCTGGTTGTAAACTCTCTTCCGCCTAATTTTTAAAAAAAATTTTTTTGCTAGAGTAAAGGGCAGATAAATTCTGCCCCTCCTCATCAAACCGTACGTGAGGTTTTCCCTCATACGGCTTTCCGATGTTCGTCATTCATGTGCATGCAGATCACAAGAGCGTTTTAAGTCCACATTGTGAGGACAGTGCTTTCACTTCGCGTAATGAGCTCATCCATCGCGTGCGTTGACGTTTCTTGGCAACCCATTTGGCTAGTCGCTGGAGGATGTACCAGTCCAGTTTCGCCATCTTCTTTTGGCTGTAAGCTGTGTAGTAGTAGTTGCGCCACCCCTGTATTTTAGGGTTTAAGTATTCCAGGTGGTCCTGGAAAGTCTTGTGACGCATATTCGGCGGAGCAAGTCGCTCCTTCACGACCTCTCGGATTCGCTCTTCCGCCTTGCGACACAGCCACTGCTGGGTCGTATAGTATACTTTGCCTTTGGATGTCTCGGCTTTCGTCTTTCGATGGTGCATGCCTAGAAAATCAAAGCCTTCTTCTCCTGTCCATAGTCCAACGATGCGTGTCTTGGTTGGATGTAACGTTAGCTCTAGGCGGTCCATAATAACTCTAATGAGTTCGTACGCCCGATCTGCATCCTTCTTTGTTTTGCAGATGACCACCAGATCGTCCGCGTAACGTGTGAGTTCCCCCATTTTACTGCCATGCCGTTCCCACAGGAGATCAAAGTAATTCAGGTAGATATTCGCCAGCAGTGGTGAAATGACCCCACCTTGTGGTGTACCCAAATCTGAGCGTCTGACATTGCCTTCCTCCATGACACCCGCACTTAGCCACTTCCTCAACAGCTTCAGAATTCGTCTATCGCTGATTCGCATTTCTACCAGCTTGATGAGTTTCTCCTGATTAATGTTGTCGAAGTACCCTTGGATGTCGACGTCGACCACCCAATTCCCTTTGCGGTTGCATGCTTTCCGAATGCGATCTAACGCTTGCTTTGCACTTCGTTTTGGCCTGAATCCGAATGACGTTTCCTGAAAATCCGCCTCGAAGATCGGTTCCATGACGAGTTTCGCTGCCATCTGGATGACGCGGTCTCTCACTGTGGGAATGCCGAGCGGTCGCTTTTTGCCATCCTTCTTCGGAATGTAGTAGCGCCTTACGGGTTGCGGATGATACTCGCCTTCTTTAAGAAGCCGTTGACATTCGTGTACAAAGCATGTTTCTCCTTGTTTCTCGATGTCTGCCAGTGTCTCTCCGTCTATTCCTGCCGAGCCCTTATTAGCTCGTACTCTTCGCCATGCTTCCCAAAGAATGTCCAGCCGGTAGACCTTGTCGTACAACGCGTGAAACCTTCGCTTCTTGTTTTCCTTGGCCGCATGACCTAGTTTCTCTTGGAGTTGTTGAACGTTTTCCTTTGGTGTTGTTAGCCGTTTGGCATTCACTGACTCGTACCTCCTTAAGAAACTTGAACAAAGCAGGGCTCCTTCCCTCCTGCAGGTTGTGTTGTCCTGCATTCTTCGGTACTATGAGCCCCTCGGACTCCCTTCCTGCAGACGGTTCACTTCACCTTTTAGGCTTATAGAGCGTCTCTTTACGGTTTCAAAAAAAAAAACGTGCAGGGGAGGGCCTCCCCAGTTCACTGCATCCTCTTTCATACCATGCCGATCCCCTTACGCCGGAGGATTCTTCACTGTCGTTCCAAGTTCTGAACAGCTTCCATGGCCTTCGTCCATATGCGCGAGACTCGGCTTCCTCTTCCCCTCTTGCGAGGCCTTTTTGACGACGCGGCAGGATTCACTTTATGTTACAGCCTGGTATGTTGCTCGCCCTGTCTCTGACAGGTACTTATGTCGATACGCTTCTACGCACAGATTTCGCCATACGCAGGTATCCTAGCTACACAGGGGCTTGGTCCCTCCTGTGACCGGACTTTCACCGGCTAGAGAATGCGTGCTTAGCTGGGCACGCCACGCAAAAAAGCGCCGCTGCCTGAAATCAGGCCCGCGACGCATATATACGCTGTCTTCCTTTCGCAGCCTGCTGTCAAGCCTCATCGGCCGAGGCGGCAGACTGCTGACTGGCTTCCAGGCGATACCCGGTGAGTCTGACGGCCGTCAGCCATTCCGGTTCACAGCATACCTCGTTCATCCCCAGCCGATACACCGCTCTTAAATCGGCCGGCCGAATATCCCCCCCGGCGCGGATGTCCAGCTCCGGCTTGATGCTGCGCATGATATCTACAATCTCCTCCAGCCGGGAGCACTGCAGCGCCGGACCGCCCCAATCGCTGACGGGCTCCTCCAGCTCTATTATGCGGGCAGGCCCTCCCAGCGGCTGCTGCTCCTGCAGAAGATGGAATCGCGATGCGCTCTCTATATCCATGACGACCAGATCTGCAGAACGCGCAATGCCGGCAGCATCAACAGGCCGCACATCGGGGTGCAGCAAGGCGCCTACCTTACAATGCGCTTCCGGCCACCATGCTCCTAGCGTCTGCCGGCCCACTTCCTCAATGAAATCATATACGGCCAGCCATTCCTCCTCCTGCATCGGCCACAGCGCCAGCAGCGCAAGCTCAAAGGGAATCTCCTCCTGATCACATCGGAGCATAGCGCGAAACATGGCCTCCAGCTGCACATCCTGAAGGGCTAGCCGTTCCTCCGGAGCTGCAGCCTGCCGGGCATCCCAGGCGAGACTGACGGAGCAAGGCTTGCCGTCTGCGGCCTGAAGCAGTCTGATCCAGGACTCTGTCCATAAATACACCAAGCGCCCACGCTTGAGCTTTCTTTCCTCCTCGTCCTCCGTGCATGAGAGCCATGCCTCATACACGGCCAGCAGGCTTTCGTCCCGCAGCAGCTCTTCACCCCGGAGCAAGCCAATGCCCTGAGCCCCCCGCTGGAGACCGGCGCAAGCCCTGGCCACGGAGTCCGCGCGGCTCGTCACCCGCAGGCGGCGCTGGCCGTCACTCCAGCTCAGCAGACGCTGCAGCGAAGCTTCATCGCTGGAGGCTGCGCCCAGCCTCTGAGCGAGGATCGACTCTATATCATCAGGCTGAGCCAGCAGCAGTAAAGCCTCCTCATGCGTGACACCCTTGCCGGCTGCCAGCTCTCCCAGCCCGGTCAGATCGAGTCCCTGCCCGGAATTACGCTCCCATTCCTTTCGGGCAAACCGATCATAAAAGCGCTTCCCTTGCTCGGCACCTTGTGTCCGTTTCGCTTCTGTCATGAGACTCTACCCCTTTTCGTGAATGGTATCGTATTCATGCTGCCGCCTCCATACCAGATTATTGTCCCGGGCCCCAAAATATACGGCTTTCCCCCATCTTTCTGAAGATGAACCTGCGCGCAAAAAGACCCATCAAGCGGTTGTTCACCATGCTTGATGGGTCTTGGTCATATTGTGTAATGATAATGTCAGCTTACGCCTGGCTTGCAGCCAGTGCCTGCTCCAGATCATACAAGATATCATCAATGGACTCCGTACCCACGGAAATCCGAAGCAGCTCCGGATTAACGCCGGCCGCCACCTGCTCTTCAGCCGTCAGCTGTTGATGTGTCGTGCTCGCAGGATGAATAATGAGAGACTTGGAATCACCGACGTTCGCCAGGTGAGAGAACAGCTTCACGTTCTCAATGACCTTGCGGCCCGCTTCGGTTCCACCCTTGATGCCGAAGGTCAGGATTGCGCCCTGGCCTTTAGGCAAATATTTCTGAGCCAGGCTGTAGGAAGGATGGCTTGCCAATCCCGCATAGCTGACCCATTCAACCGCATCATGCTGCTCCAGGAATTCGGCAACCTTCTTGGCATTCTCGCTATGACGCTCCATGCGCAGATGCAAGGTTTCCAGGCCTTGAAGCAGCATCCAGGAATTGAACGGGGAGATGGACGCGCCGATGTCACGCAGCAGCTGTACTCTGGCCTTGATGATGTATGCCAGCGGTCCTACCGCTTCCGTGTATACCACGCCATGATAGCTCGGGTCCGGCTCAGTCAAGCCTTGGAACTTGCCGCTTTCGGCCCAGTTGAATTTGCCGCTGTCCACAATGATCCCGCCAATGGACGTGCCATGGCCGCCAATGAACTTGGTTGCGGAATGAACCACGATGTCTGCGCCATGCTCAATCGGACGAAGCAGATACGGGCTTGGGAATGTGTTGTCCACGATCAGCGGAATACCGTGCTCATGCGCAATCGCTGCAACCGCCTCAATGTCCAGCACGTTGCCCTGCGGATTGCCAATCGTCTCGGCGTACAGTGCCTTCGTGTTCTCATTGATATGCTTGCGGAAATTGTCCGGATTTGAGGAGTCTACGAAATGGACCTTGATGCCCAGCTTCGCAAGCGTCGTCGAGAACAGGTTGTATGTGCCTCCGTACAGACTCGAAGCCGATACGATTTCATCTCCGGCACCGGCAATGTTCAGGATGGAGAAGGTGATCGCCGCCTGTCCGGACGCTGTAGCCAGGGCTCCGGCTCCGCCTTCCAGTGCAGCGATCCGCTGCTCGAATACATCCGTGGTCGGATTCATGATCCGGGTGTAAATATTGCCGAATTCCTTCAATGAAAACAGATTGGCGGCGTGATCACTATCACGAAAGCCATAGGACGTGGTCTGATACAGCGGAACTGCCCGCGACATCGTCGTGGGATCAATCTCCTGTCCGGCGTGTACCGCCAGGGTTTCAATAGACAGCTTGCGTTGCTCTGACATTAGGTATTTCCTCCCTTGTTTACAATGAAAATCATGAGTACAGCGAGAATTTCTCCCATTCTCTCATACTTTCCATCATTTGAAAAGAGTCAAATCCTATTATTTTCATCGGAATTAAAAGGTGGTCTTAAAATTTAACAAGCTGATCCACATGTACCGGTAATCCGGTAGCAATGGCCTTGTTCGCGGCGATCCCGGTCAGAATGGATCTGGCACCGTCAATCTGGTCCGCCGCACGCTGGAACTTATCCTCCGCCGGCTCTCCGAACAGGTCATTCAGCAGGACAGGGTCCCCGCCGCCATGGCCGCCTTCCTTCTCTTCAACTTCAACCTCGTACGGTGCGCCGAACATAGGCAGTACGGTGAGCGTCTTGCCCTTTAAGGCGCCCTCAAGCTTCTTGTCGCCGCCCGAGTTCACGTAGGACTGCTCGACAATAGACATTTCAATCCGGCCCTTCGTGCCGTTGATCGCCAGACGGTAGCCTTCCCATGGCTGATAAGCCACGAGGGAATACGTCAGAATCGCTTTGTTGCGATATTGAACGATGACGCCCATCGTGTCTTCGATGTTAATCCCGTCACCGAATACGCTTTGGTCACGCTGATATCCGTCCTCTTCTTCGGCGTCGAGGTACATGGCCTTTAAATGGTCATTGGAATCCAAATGAAGCGCGAACGGATCATCCTTTGCAGCCGGGCTGCCGGTTGCCCGGTTATAGAACTCGGTCACCCCGCGCTCTTCCGCATTTTCTTTACCGTAGAACATAAGGTCGCCAAATGCAAAGACGGTTTGCGGCTGAGAACCGATCCAGAAGTTTACGAGGTCGAAATGATGTGTAGATTTATGAACCAGCAGTCCTCCACTGTTGCGCTTGTCCCGGTGCCAGCGGCGGAAGTAATCCGCACCGTGCTGGGTGTTCAGCAGCCATTCGAAATGAACCGAGGTTACTTTACCGATGGTTCCCTCCTGAATGAGCTCACGCACCTTGGTGTGGTGGGGAGCGTAGCGGTAGTTAAAGGTAACGCGGATGTTGCGGCCCGTTCTTTTGGAGGCGTCCAGAATTTCCTGGCACTTTTCTTCATCCACTGTCATCGGCTTCTCCGTAATTACATCACAGCCAAGCTCCATGGCGCGGATAATGTAACGATGATGGGTCCGGTCTACGCTAGTCACGATCACATAATCCGGCTTATGCTCCTGAATCATCTGGTCGAACTGATCTGCCGTATACATAGGAATTTCACGATGGTTGTATTTCTCTTTCAGCAGCCGATTGGCATACACCATCCGAGTCTTGTTGCTATCACAAAAAGCGATAAGCTCCGAGCGTTCTTGAAAATGCTCTGCAAGCGCGCCATAAAAAAACTCCGCCCGGCCTCCAGTGCCTACCTGCACATAACGTTTCTTCGTACTCATCATGATCGCCTCCTCTTATATTAGCTTCAGACTATAACAAATAAGCATTTATATCTCCGCATTTTATGCTTTGAAGTCCATAAATGCCGCTTATTTTGCTATAATCTGTGTACAAGGGAGGCGGTATAAATGATGAAAACACCGGTTCAAGGCAGCTATCAGGACCCATCCGGCTGGCTTAGTATCGAGTATGACCGCCGGGTGGGCTATTTCTCCATGGCTACGGATCATATTCATGACCATTATGAGCTGTATTATCTTATTGAAGGGGAACGGATTTATTTCATGAAGGACCGGACCTACCGGATTCGGGCCGGCGATCTGGTATATGTAAACCGGAATGTGCTCCACAAGACGCTGGACAGCGGGCGAGGAGACCACGAGCGAGTCGTATTCTACCTGCAGCCTGATCTTTTTGCCCGCAGCCTGGAGCCGCATCTGGTCCGCCTGCTGCTGGAGCCCTTCGAGCGGGACATTCCGATCCTGCGGCTGCCTGCCCTCGGCAGTGATTCTGCAAGGAGCCTGGTGGAGCGCATTGTAGAGGAAATGGAGCATACCCGGCCGGGACGGGAGCTTCTGCTGCGACAGTGGACGGCCGAGCTGCTGCTGCACGCCTGGCGCAATGTCGCAGCAAGCACGGTTACGCCGGCGGATATTGAACCAATGCTGCATCCCACGATGCAGCAGATCGTCCGGGACTTGAATGAGCGCTTTGCCGAGCCGCTGCAGCTTACACAGGTTGCCGAGGCTCACGACATCAGCCCGTCCTACCTCAGCCGATTGTTCAAGCAGACGACCGGCTTCACGTTCAGCGACTACATTAATCTGCTTCGCATTCAGGAAGCCCAGCGGCTCCTGCGCGAAAGTCAGCTTCCTATTACGGATATCGCGTGGCAGTCCGGATTCTCGAACTTTTCCCACTTCGGCAAAATGTTCAAGCGCACGGTCAAGCTCTCGCCCCGGGAATACCGCCGGCAGTATCAGCTGCCGGACTCCCGCTGAACCTTCCCCCAGCCGTATCCGGCTTCAGGAGAGGTATCCTCCGGTAACCAGTGCCACCTTCTCCTGAACAGCTCGTCCTGCAGCTTCCATTTTTAGCTCGCTCCCTTCAAGGTGTCGTTGTACGTGTTTCTTACCCTGCAGCGTACAATTTGCACCTCACCTCAGAAGCGGCTCTCCTCCAGCGCGTCCAGATGCAGGAAAAAAGCGTCCTCCAGCGTCGGCTCCTTCTCCTGATATTCCGGCCCCGGCGCGGTGTGTCCCATTTGGCGAACCGTTATGCCGCCGGGCGACATTTGGAAATGAATCAGCTTGCGCTCCTCGATCTCCTCAAACTGCTCCCGCGACACCTCGGCCTCCCATACGCTCGACGGAACGCA
The DNA here is from genome assembly GCF_005577435.1 of Paenibacillus algicola. Classification (NCBI taxonomy): domain Bacteria; kingdom Bacillati; phylum Bacillota; class Bacilli; order Caryophanales; family Paenibacillaceae; genus Paenibacillus; species Paenibacillus algicola. The sequence goes on from NZ_CP040396.1 coordinate 3,740,371, forward strand.
CAGCTTCCATGTCCTTACCGGACCGTAATACCGGATGCTTCCAAGGTGCAGCCAGGTCACGTAATCTGCCGCCTCCTCCCACTCGTTCAGCTCGTGAGCCGCCACCACAACGGTTCTCCCCCCTTTGGCATAGTGGGCTAAATAGGTGATGAGGAACTTGCGTTCCTCGGCGTCCATCCCATTCAGCGGCTCATCCAGAAACAGAAAAGCGGGAGACGCGAGCAGCGCCTGAACGACCGCAATCCGCCGCTGGATGCCTTGGGACAGCTTTTTCACCTTCGTTCGCTGGTAAGGCTCCAATCGAAAATCCCGTATGAATCGGTTCACAGCCTCCCGGGAATACACGCCCTTCAGCTCAGCCAGGTAACGCAGCAGCTTCCCGGTCTTCATATCGCCGTACAGCTCGATGTTTGCAGGGACATATCCGATCTGGCTGCGGACCAGCGGCAGATCGTCTGCCGCCTTTCTGCCCTGATACCGAATGTTACCTGCATCCGGAGAGCGCAGCGTCGTCAGCAGCTCCATCAGCGTGGTTTTGCCGGCTCCATTGGCTCCGACAATCAGGTTCAGACCGCGCTGAATCTGGGCCCGCTCCACCTCCAGCCGGTATGTTCCCGCCTTCCGCTCCAGTCCCTCGATGTCAATCATGAACCGCGCCTCCCTTCAAGGAGCTGCCCGGCTTCTGGCTTTGGCTGTAGGCTTTGTACAGCAGCGCACCTCCAAGAATAAGGAGCAGGACCTCCAGAGGCGTTTTCAACATCGACGTCCCGTTATCTATCGTCAGCACGGTCAGTAAAGCAATCCAGACTATATAGGCTAACAGCGCCGCAGCTACAGCATATCCCATCCCCTTGCGGAACAGCATGAACATCGCCGTCCCGCCGGTCAACAGGAGCACGCTCATCCATTCCAGCAGAAACGGCCCCATCCGGAAATAGGAGTATTCCACAGAAGCCGCGCGCAGTCCCAGCAAAAATGTACTGACAATCCCCAGCCCTGTAATCATGACGGTAACGGACAGCAGCCGGCTGTACAGGACAAGTGATGGGGGGTACGGCGTAATATGCTCTACAGCCCGCATACCGCGGTCCCGGGTCCGGCTGCTGAACAGCATGGAAGACATCAGCAGGAGGGGCGTCACCAGCGGGAAGTAGCCGCCGGGGATGCCGTTCATCCCGCTTGTCGCAGACTGGGGATCGATCAGCAGCACCAGCATACAGAACACAGCGGCGGCCGCAAGCAAAATGGACTTTTGATTCAGGCGCAGCTGATTTAGGAGCAGCTGCTTCAGCGAGGGCGGCTCCACCTCCGCATTAAATTCCAGCTTGATTGTTGCATTATTCATTCTCAGCAGGTCAAATTCGCTTTGCAGCGATGAAATCAATTGCGATGTTTCCTCCGGTGTCGGCGGCGGCTGAATGGCACGGGTTAACGGCTCTCTCAGCTCGTCCTCCAGACGCTGCAGCTCAGGATCGGTAATGGGAGCCATAGGAATACACCTCGCTTTCTGGTTTTGTTCTTGAATGCTCTTTCCGGGCGTCAGCGCAAGACGGGGAGGCAGGAGGAGCCTGGGCGTCCTGCTCCGGGACAGAAGCGCTGGAACGGGGGGAGGCCATCAGGCTCTTCAGCTTGCGAAGGCCGCTATATAAATGCGTCTTGACGGTACTGAGCGGCAGGCCGGTCAGCCCCGAGATCTCCTGCAGCTTCATATCGTGAAAGAAACGAAGTGAGATGACATTTTGCTGTATCTCAGGAAGTGCCGCAAGGGAAGCGGCAATCTCCCTGGAGGTTTCCTGCCGCTCCAGCAGCTCCTGAGCCCCTGCCGTTTCATCTGCGGCATCCGGCAGCTCCTCTGCAGGCAGCTTCTCGGAGCGGTACGCTGCGCTTTTCCAATAATCTCTGCACAGATTGAGCACCACCCGGTACAGCCAGGCCTTGACGTGCTCCAGCGCCCCGTGGCGGCGCAAATGGCGAATCAGACGCACAAACGTTTCCTGAACCATATCCTGTGCTTTTTCGCGGTCGCCCAGCTGGCCGGAGGCATAGCTGAGCAGCGGCCCGTGATAACGGGACACCAGCAGCTCAAACGCCTCCTGATCTCCCTCAGCCATCCGCTCGGTCAGCTTCTGGTCACTAATCAAGCTCTTCCCCCCTCTCATGCACCGACATCATCTCATCCCATTTCTCATTCCATTGTTTATAAGACACCGGAGCCTCCGGCTGGTAATATGCTTCTTCTCTGCCCGGCAGCCTCAAGCCGCTGCGGTAGAACTCATTCAGCAGGCCTTTCAGCTGCTCTGTCCTGCCGTCTTGAATCGCTTTCGCCGCCTGCGCGGCCAGCTTGTTACCCAGCCGATCCGGATCGGTGGTCTCATCCCCTTCATGAAGCAGGATCTGTACGGATCTTGCCCAGCCGTATGAATGCTTCAGCTCCGCGTCACTCAAGCCTTTTTCCTCTTTGTAATAGAGATACCAGAACAAGCTGCTGATCAAATGACGGACGTCCTGCTCTTGCTCCAGCCCTTCCTCTCTCAGTCCAGTCTGATTCCCGAACAATATCGTATTCATCCATTCCCCGGGAAGACTTTCTATATCATATTGATAATAATACTTCCCAGAAATGATCAAATCACCTTTCAGATCGCCCCCTGCATAAAAGGGATGGTCTGTATATATAATCTGAACCCGCCTGGTGCGTAGGTCCTTCACCCATGTCTCAAAGTAGGCATATCGGGTCTCCAAATGCTGCAGCAGTCCTTCCGCATAAAGCCGATCGTACGGCGTCGTAATGATCGTCACCGGAATCTTGTCGCTAGGCAGCTCCAGCAGATCCCGGCTTCCATACAGTTCCACACCCCGCGTCTCTTCTCCCTCAAATCGCTGATACCCCGGCTTACGCTCGGTCTCCAGAATACTGGCATATACAGGACAAGCATACCCCTCCAGGGTCAGCGACATTTGTGCGGGAGGCAAAATCAGTGGCCGGTACACGATGGCCTGATTATAAATTACGGAGTTCATGCCGCTCTTAAAATAAATAGGCTGATCCCCCGGCAGCGGGTACCAGGCTGCACTGGAAGGAAGGTTCACCTCGCAGCCTACGCTGAACAAGGAGCGGTTATAGGGCGGCTGGTACAAATAATCTCTCGGCTTGCCGGTATAGCTCACTGTAGCCTGCAGCTTCCCCGAGCCCCCCTCCGGCAGCAGGATGTCCAGATGATCCCCTTGGCGGTAATATTCAGCCTTGCGGTTCTCGATGCTGACATCGACGACCTGGAAGCTGCGATGCAGCGTTAGCGGAAATACCTGCCGGCTCTCCCCGCTGGATGGCGGGATGCTGAGCACTGCAGTCAGCTGAAGTGAGTCATCCTGCTGTCTTTGCAGATGTATATCATATTTTGTGATTTCATACTCCGGATAAAAGTCCGGCTTGTAATTATCTGGATTACTTGCTGAGAGCAGAGTAGGATCTGCCAGAAGCTGCTCATACACCTCATAACGCTCCTGCCACAAGCCAAGGAATGGCCGAAATGCCGCGGTCGCCAGCAGTATGAACGCCAACGTCAATAAGGTCCAGAAGGCCAGATAACGCGTCGGGCGTTTCCGGTTCAGCAGCAGCAGGCTGAGTGACAGCAGCAGCAAGGTAAAGGCAAGCACAAAGAGCCAGGACGCATTCAGCTCCTTCCGATACAGGGCAATGCCCCACACTTCAGAAGACATATTCAAGCTGTTCAGGAAGAATTGATTGAGATGAAATGCGGACAGGAACTCCAGTCCAATCTGTCCAATCAGAAAGATATCCATGAAAAAAGTCCCAAACATCCAGGCGCAAAAGCCGATGAGATAGACAACCCGATTGCCGATCCACACCGCCAGCAGCATAGACAGTGCCAGGGTAACCAGATAAGAAATTTCCGATTGTATCATGAAATGCAGAAAATCTCTGCCTGCAATGTCTGCTGCAACCCCTTGTGTCCTCGATACATAATAAAGGACTGTATTCGCCGGCAAGGTATAGAGCAGGAGGTACAGCTGGCCCACGGCATATTTGGCCGACAGCATCAGCGAGTAGGAAACCGGCAGGCTCCGGTTCCACTCGAAGGAAGGCTTGCGGACATCCCGGCGAATCATAAGAATGCCGAGCAGCATAACCACACCCAGCGACAGCGTGTGGGCGATTGCATATCGTTCATACAGCTGCCTGAATACTCCTTGGTACTGCGAGAACGGAAGCTGATCCATATAGAGCAGAAACAGCAGTCCAAGGATTAACGGGAGCAGCAGGAACAAGGGATTGCCCAGTAACAGCCGGAGCTCCAGCTGGCACTGCCGTAGCCATTTATACATGACGTTCCCTCCGCAGCAAAGAAATATAACCTTCCTCCAGCTCTGGCTCTACCATGACGCTGCCGGCGAAAGGCCGCCTTGCATGAATCATGCGGCAGATCATATGCTCCCCTTCCTGCCGGCTCGACAGAATCAGAGAAGGATCAGCAGCTTCATACTCTTCATGACTCATACGGGCTTCCCACAAAAAGCCACGCCCGCATGCCTGCAGCTCTGCGAGGCTGCCTGCCATAATGAGAGAGCCTTCATGGAGCACAGCCACCTCATGACAGTTGCTCTGAATGTCCGCCACGATATGTGTGGAGAGCAGCACCGTCCGGTTCAGGCTATAGCGTGTCAGCATGTTCCTAAAGCGGACACGCTCCCGCGGATCCAGGCCGGATGTCGGCTCGTCCACAATCAGTACATCCGGTGAGCCGAGCAATGCCTGGGCAATGCCGATCCGCTGGCGCATGCCTCCGGAGTAGGTCCGCATTTTTTGATCGCTGTGGTTGTTCAGGTTCACCACCTCCAGCAGGCGCGATACTTCTGCTGTGCGCTCCTTTCGGCTCTTGAGCCCTTTCATAGACGCAATATAATCCAGATAATCTCTTCCCGTCATCTGCGGATATACCTGAAAATTTTGCGGCAAATACCCGATGGACTGCCGGATTTCCTCCGGCCGGCTCAGCGGGATACCGCGTATCGTCACCCGCCCGGAGGTAGGAGATGCCAGCCCTGCCAAGATCCGCATCAGCGTGGATTTCCCGGCACCGTTAGGTCCCAGCAGCCCGGTCATGCCTGTCCCGAAGACAGCCGATATGTCCAGCAGCGCCCAGGCGCCGCGGCGATAGGTTTTGGAGACGTGTTCAATGCTAATCATAGAATTTCCTTTCTCATGTGCCCGGTATGATCACGAGTTTACCAGCGGTGCTGGACTCTTACGGTTATAACGATACAACCCGGGATAAAGTTTAAAGGTACAGCGAAATACACGAATTGTAGCACGAGAGCTTTTTTAATATTTAAACTGTAAAATCCATGAATCGTTTTAAAAATATGGGAAAGGGTAAGTAACACATGCCAATGAGCAAATTTAAATGAAGAGGTGACCTTAGTATGTTCTTTCACAAAAAAGTGCTGCAAAATCCAGCCACGCCGGAGCGTCCTGATCCGTTGTTTGCCAAGAAGCTGCAGGAAATACTAGGCGGCCAATTCGGTGAAATTTCCGTGGCCATGCAATATTTGTTCCAGGGCTGGAACACGCGCGGCCATGACAAGTACAAAGACCTCATTATGGACACGGCGACCGAGGAAATCGGTCATGTGGAGATGATTGCAACGATGATCGCCCGCCTGCTTGATGACGCACCCGTCAAAGATCAGGAGGAGGCTGCGAAGAACCCTGTCATTGAATCGATTCTGGGTGGAATGAACCCTCAGCATGCGATCGTCTCCGGTCTTGGAGCTATGCCGGTCAATAGTGTAGGTGTGCCGTGGAATGCCGGATATATTGTAGCGAGCGGCAACCTGCTCGCCGATTTCCGGGCGAATCTGAATGCCGAATCCCAAGGGCGCCTGCAGGTCGCCAGGCTCTACGAAATGACCGATGACCGCGGCATTAAGGACATGCTGTCCTTCCTGCTCACCCGGGATACGATGCACCAGAATCAGTGGCTGGCCGCCATTCGGGAGCTGGAGGCGAAGGAAGGGGTCATCGTTCCAAGCACGGCACCGCCAGAGCTGGAGAAGCAGAACATGTCCCACGTACTCTATAACTTCTCAGAAGGCGAAGAGAGCAGCCTCGGCAGCTGGGCATCCGGACAAGCCCCGGACGGCGCCGAATTCCAGTACTCTGCCGAGCCCGGTCCGTTTACAGAAGAGCAGAAATTAAAGCCGGCTCCGCCGTATACGCATAATACCTTGTCGGGTGTTACAGAATAATAGAACTCACATAAATGAGGCTGTCCCAAAAGCTCCAGGAGCTTGCGGGATGGCCTCGTTTGTTGTTGTGAACGGCTTCGGAATCTGTAGAAGAAGGCGGCCCTCGATCACAATAAAGACATGGCGGTGCTGGACTAATCTCCCAGTCACCGCCATGTCTTTACTTTTTTGCTTCCTATTCCAATGAATTGCCTCGTTAAACCAAAATCTACTCGGGGACTGCCTCTTTAAAAGTAGTCTCAGCGAATTGGGTTAAGCACAAAACAGCGTGTCCAGCCGTTGTCCACCCTGATAAGGCTCAGCGGTGCTGCTCATACTGATTCCGCTTGCTTACAGCCTGGATATATTGAAGCTCCTGCGGACTCAGCTCTTCGGCCTGAGCCGCCAGCAGGTTATCACGAAGCTGTTGGGCGGAGCTTGCACCGGGAATGGTACAGGCAGTTGCCGGATGAGCAAGCGCATAGCGAATGCCTGTCTGAGACAGCTCACGCCCTGGCTGCAGTCCTTCCCGAAGCTGCTTTACGGTTTCAAGCAGCTCTTCCCGGCTGTAGTCCAAATACCCTTTGACCGCCTTTTCCTCGTAACGCTCGGACAGCACCCCTTTGGCAACCGGACCTCTTGCAATCAGCGAAATTCCGTGCTCGGCCAGCAGCGGCAGGATTTCCTCCTCCGGGCGGCGGTCGAGAATACTATACTGCATCATGACACTGACAATGCCAGACCGCTTCACATACTCCCGAATGACATTAGGGCGGATTGAAGAAATGCCATACTCGCGGATCCAGCCCTGCTGCTTCAGCTCTTCAAACGCCTCAATAGTCTCCTCAATGTGATCGTCCATCGTGCCCCCGTGGAGCTGATACAGATCAATATAGTCTGTTCCAAGACGGCGCAGGCTATCCTTCACCGCCGTCTGGATGTAGTCTTTGGAAGGATCCCAGGTCCAGCCCTCCTGTCCGGGAATCCTGCGGTTGCCTACCTTGGTCGCCAGCACAACCTGGTCTCTGCGGCCCTTGATCGCTTTGCCCACAAGCTCCTCATTGATGCCTCCATCATACAGATCGGCGGTGTCGAGCAGCGTGACCCCTTGCTCCAATGCTTCATGCACAAGGGCGACCGCCTTTTGTTCCTCCGTACCCAGGGACATGCAGCCCAGTCCGATCTCTCCAACAACCAGCTCTGATTTACCGATTGTATTTGCTCTCATCCACTGACCTCCTCCTTCAATATTTTTTTCCCGTTTTGCATGGGTATGGGTTCAAGATTCATTACATTCCTCACCCTAGTATATCACTCCATGCCTTACAGACTGTAACAGCGATTGGCATATCTACGAATACATAAGCAGCCCTGGTGCAATAATAGCCGACAATTGGGGTAATGATTACAGATCACCATTATGTACTTTTGAAGGAGGGCTATGAGATGAAGCATTCGCTAAAAGAAGTGTCACAGTGGCTGGATTCCCATAAACAGCAGGAGCTGACCATTGAAAAGCGGGAGCTGGACGATGTCGATCAGATCAGGTTAACTGTAGATTCTGTGGAGCTCTTGGACGGCAACAATTGCAGCATTGATGACTATTTGGCCTGTCAGGCCTTGCTGCTCCGCGGTAACGGAGTCATTGTGACCGACGTCGAGGAGGCTCCCCTGCCAGGCGGCTCCTTCTCGATTCCCTTGGAAAGTCTGCGCGAGGCGGAGGTTCAGGAACGGCAGATCGTGCTTGAAAATGAACGGGGGACGTACACGATTACAGTGTAGCTATATTTGATAAATACTGTTTCTGCAAGCAGAACCGGGACTTGAGTAAGCCATACCGCTTCATCTGACAGCCGTAACGGGCAGATGCCGAATATCTGCAGTTACGGCTGCTGTCTGTGACTTCGTAGCTGTACAAAACAGTGCCCTTATGTGCAACGAAATGCTGATCAGAAGGGCCTTCGAGCATTATTCTCAATATACCACTACCACACTCTGCTATAAAAATGGTAAACTGAATGAAGATCATTTCATGTGCGACCGGATTCATGCTGGAACTTCAGGTAAGATTTCTGGTATAAGGGGCAGGATAGACATATATTCTCCGATGGGAGACCGCCTCTGTTCCGTCATAATCCTTAAGGTTTAAATATATAAGATGAGCTATTGATTTAAGATCGCCTGAATGGACACAGAGACCGTGAACAACCAGGCTGCCCTATATAACTTTTTAGTTTGGATGCAAGCCGTGTGATTATTCACGCTAAGCTGCTGCCATCCTGTCCTGAAGTCATGCCCAGCGCTTGCTATGGCGTCTTATGCGCGCCCGTATTTTGATGCTCATTTTTTCCGAGTCTCGGATTACATATTGTTAAATATGAAGGAAATCCACGCCACCGACTATCGATAGAGAGGAATATTACCACATTATGTCCAAACCATTATTAAATGATAAAATACAAAGTCCGCCTGCCCGCAAATCGAAGCCATCGAGACCATCCTCCCCGCCTGTACGTGTATTCGCACTCGGAGGATTAGGTGAAATCGGCAAGAATATGTATGCGGTCGAATTCCGCAATGAAATCGTGATCATTGATGCCGGATTGAAGTTCCCGGATGCTGAAATGAGCGGAGTCGATTACATTATTCCCGATATCCGCTATCTGATTGAGAATAAGAGCAAGATCAAGGGCCTGTTCCTGACTCATGGACATGAAGACCATATCGGAGCTATTCCTTATGTACTGCGCCAGATTCAGATGCCTATTTATGGAGGACCGCTGACGATCGGTCTCGTTCGCGCGAAGCTCGAAGAGCACCGCCTGCTGGATCAAAGCGATCTGCGGGTGTTTCATGAGAATGATAAATACAGCTTCAAGCACCTCGCCGTGCATTTCTTCCGTACGACACACAGTATTCCGGATGCATTCGGCGTCGTCATTGAAACTCCATACGGACCTATTGTCCATACCGGAGACTTCAAGTTCGACTTTACTCCAGAGGACAAGCCGGCCGACATTCATAAGATTATGAGCCTTGGCCGCCGAGGGGTGCTTGCGCTTCTCGCGGACAGCACAAACAGTGAGCGTGAGGGCTTCACTCCTTCCGAACGAACCGTAGGGCTGTCCATCCTGAAGCAGTTCCAGGAAAGCCCCGGCCGAATTCTGTTCGCGACCTTCGCCTCCAATGTCCACCGTCTGCAGCAGGTCGTAGAGGCCGCTATACAGACGAACCGAAAGCTCGCCATCGTGGGACGAAGCATGGAGAAGGTGTTTACGATCGGCCAGGAGCTGGGCTATATCCGAATCCCGGACGGCATGCTGATTGATGTGAAAACGGTCAACCGTTACCGTGACCATCAGGTCGCGATTATTTGTACAGGCAGCCAGGGCGAGCCCAACGCGGCTCTCACCCGAATTGCTTCAGGATCACACCGCTCGATTCAGATTCATCCCGATGATACGGTAATCTTCTCCTCCTCGCCGATTCCGGGGAATACGCAAAATGTGAACCGGAGCATCGATCTGCTCATGCGCGCTGGCGCTGAAGTAAGATATGGCTCGATTCTGGACATCCACACGTCCGGCCACGGTTGCCGCGAGGATCTCAAGCTGATGCTCAGCAGCCTGCGTCCGAAATATTTCGTGCCGATTCACGGAGAATACCGGATGCTGCTCAATCATCGTCAGCTGGCGAAGGATGTGGGCGTTCCCGAGAATCATGTTTACTTGCTGAACATCGGCAACACCCTTTCCTTGTTCCGCAACGGGGCTCGTAAAGGCCGTAACATCCCATCCGGAGATGTCTATATTAACAACGGAGAGCTTCGCACGCACGAGAAGGAGCTGCTGGAGGAGCGCGTGCAGCTTGCTCACGACGGTGTCGTCATTGCTGCCATGACCCTGAACCGTGAAACGCGGAAGCTCATTGCCGGTCCCGAGCTGATCACCCGCGGATTCGTTTACATGCAGGACTCGAAGCCGCTGCTGCGCCGGGCTGAAGCCATGCTGCGCAAGCATCTTAACAAGGCTGGAGAGCAGCGGGAGTACGATGAGTCTGCATGGGAGCAGATGACAACATCGACCCTCAATCGTTATTTCAAGCGCGAGCTTGGACGGAGCCCTTACATCATGCCTTCCATTATGGAGATCTAAGCGCTTGGCTTGGCAACGATTGAGCAGCGATGCTGATTTGACTGTTTAACGAGGCAGGTCCCTGGAGTGAAACAGGAAACAAAAAAATAAAGACATGGTGGAGTCAGGGAAGTTATCCCGTCACCGCCATGTCTTTATTTTGTTCTATGGCCCGCCTTCTTCAAGAATGATGGGCGATCACCTATTAATCCGCCAGCTCCAGTCCCTTGGTCTCCCGGCCCCAGACCAGGACAGCCGCCGCCCCGATCAGAATGGTTACAAAGAACAGCAGAAAGATGCTGGAGATGCTGGTGCCGTTCTCTTTCAATACACCGACGAGCAGCGGTGCAATGACACCGCCAATACGTCCGAAGGACGTCGCCAGGCCTACGCCGGTGGAGCGCATTCTCGTGGGATAGAGCTCCGGGCTGTACGCGTACAGTCCGCCCCAGGCGCCCAGATTGAAGAAGGACAAGCAGATGCCGGCAGCAAGAAGCATTCCTACAGAGGTGGCATAGCCGAACCACACTGCGCTTAAGGCTGTGAACACGAGATAGGTGACGAGTACAAATTTGCGGCCAAACTTCTCAATCAAGTAAGCAGCCGTGAAATATCCTGGCAGCTGAGCGAGTGTCATGATCAGCACATACTGAAAGCTTTTCACCAGACTGAAGCCCTTATCCACCATCACGGTAGGCAGCCACAGGAACATGCCGTAATAAGAAAAGACGACTGTAAACCACAAGACCCACAGCATCAGTGTGGTCTTCCGGTGCTCGCTCGACCAAACAGAGGAAATACGCTCTGACAGACTCAGCCTCCGCGCCGCCTTCTGTTTCACATACCGCGGAGAATCCTCAATTGCCCGCCTTAGATACAGCGCATAGAAAGCGGGAAGCGCTCCAATGACGAAAGCCATCCGCCACCCGTAATCCGGGATAATAAAATAAGCGATCAGCGCAGACAGAATCCAGCCTGCCGCCCAAAAGCTTTCCAGAAGCACCACCGATCTCCCCCGGTCCTCTACCGGCATGCTCTCCGAAACGAGCGTTGCTGCCACCGGAAGCTCACCGCCCAGTCCAATGCCCGCGACAAAGCGAAGGATACAGAGGACCGCGAAGCCGGTCGCCAGCGCCGATAAGCCGCTCGCAGCCGAGAAGATGATGAGGGTCCAGAGCAGCAGATTTTTCCGTCCGTACCGGTCTGCCAGCATCCCTGCCAGCAAGGCGCCGAACACCATACCGATGGAGGTGCTGCTGGCGAGCAGCCCCACCTCCTGAGAGCCCAGGCTCCATTCCTTTGCCAGTGCAGCAACCACGAAGGAGATCATGCCGACATCCATGGCATCAAACATCCAGCTGATTCCGGCACTGAACAGCAGCTTACGCTGCTTCGGATTTCTCAATAGCTGAGTACGATTCATTATATGACCTCCTTGCTTCTATTGGTAGCTTGTTACGAAAGCCGCTCTCCCATGCATTCCTCCTCATAGAGTGATAAACTCTTTAAATCGCGGCAGCATTATAAACTGCGGGCAGCATCACCCGGACCGTTGTGCCCTGCTCCGGCTTGCTCTTGACCTCAACCGTTCCCCGGTGCTCTTCAATCATCTTCTTGCTGATCATAAACCCGAGCCCCGTTCCCTTCTCCTTCGTCGTGTAGAACGGCTCTCCCAGACGGGACAAAATATCCTCCGGCATGCCGCTTCCCTCATCGGTAATGTCGATCAACAGCTCACCCTCCAGGCTGCGGGTAGAGATTGTGATCATCCCCCCGCCCGGCATCGCCTCAACTGCGTTCTTGATAAAATTAATAAACACCTGCTTCATTTGGTTCTCATCGCACTCTACATCCATGTCCTGATCCCGAAAATCCGTTTGAATCTCGACGTTATTCAGTATGGCCTGCGTATTCAGTAACGTAATCACCTGGCTGAGTAGCACCCGAATGTTCCTTCGCTCGAACTTGATGCCCTGGGGCTTAGCCAGGATGAGCAGTTCTCCAAGGATCAGCTCGATGCGTTCGATCTCGGAAGAAATAATTTCATAATACTGCTCTTTACTTCCAAAGCCGCTGCGCAGCAGCTGGATAAAGCCCTTAATCGAGGTCATAGGGTTGCGGATCTCATGCGCAATACCGGCAGCCAGCTGTCCCGCGATGGAAAGCTTGTCCGACTGAATCATCATCGACTCCGCATAATCACTCGCTCTTTTCTGCTCGGTGAGGTCCTGGATATGTACGACATAGCCAGCCGGAAGCTCCTCTTCACTCATCATGGCAGACCATGACACAGACACCCAGATAATATGGCCGTGCTTATGCAGCAACCGAATTTCAGTTTCGAAGCTTCCCTGGCCTTTTCGAGTCCATTCCGCCCTGTTTACTGGGTTAATAAAAGCATCCTCTGGATGAAATACGTCCCCATAAGGACGATTCATCAACTCCTCGGGTTCATAGCCCAGCATGGCGCAAGCAGCGCCATTCATATATTGTATGCGGCCATCCGGCTTGAGAAATGCACTACCGATCGGCGAGCTTTCCATTGCATGCAGCAGCATCCTATTCCATAGACGTTCATCATCTGCCATAGCCCGACGCTCCTCCATTCTTGCGTTGTACAATCATTCTACATAAATTCGAGGCAGCGTGGTGTTTTTCCTTCTATGTTGGTGAATTTAACCAGTTCCTATCTGATGCTGTCATATTCTCAGAGATGCTGTCACATCCCCTGCGGCGGCAGGCGGAGAAGAGCTACGTCTAGAGACCGATTTGAAAAAAATGGGTTTATTTTACCTTGAACAACCTGGGGATTTCGTTTATTGTGGAGGAAGAACGCACGGGCAGCATGCTGTATCAACAAGCACCACCGTTAAAAGGAGTCTGCGAGTATGGATACAAAACAACATATTTGGATCGTGCTTACAGGCACGGGAACCTGGTTAAGCCGGATTATACAATGCTTTACGAATGCCCCGCTCAACCATGCATCCATTTCATTTGACGGCCAGCTGCAGGAGGTTTACAGCTTCGGCCGAAAGGATGTCAGCAATCCATTCAGCGGCGGACTGGTCCGCGAGAATCTGCGGGCCCCTTTCTTCTACGCCTCCCATTGCGCGATTTATCGGATGGAAGTCAGCCATGATAAGTATAAGCTTATGGTTCATCAGGTTCAGCAGATGATGAACGATCGGGATCGCTATAAATACGATCTGCTGGGCATGATGGGGATGCTGTTCCGGGTCCGCATTGACCGGGCGGATGCGTATTTCTGCTCTTATTTTGTGGCCAGCATTCTGGAGCAGGCAGGCCTGCATCCTGTAGGCAAGCCGCCTCATCTGGTTACTCCCTGTGATTTCTCCCACTCCGAGCAGCTGGAGGAGGTCTATCAGGGATCGCTGGACCACTACCTAGACCGTTTCCCGGCAGAATCACTGCCGTACCCTGCACCGGCTTATATCTCCTCTGAGCCTGGAGAGCCGGCCAAGCGCCTGCAAGTAGGCGCCGGTTGAAGATGATTCGAGGACTGAGCCGAGTCCTCTCCCCTTAATCAATACCCCAATGAGAGCGCTTGAAACAGTCCGGCTCACTCACCCTTGGAATTGACAGCACGTACCTTTCTCACGTCTAAGTGTATGTACACATGAAACCGCTCCTTTTTAAATGGTGGCTTCGTCACTTCCATTTAACAAAGAGCGGTTTCTTATTGTTATCTGTTTGTTGGGATCTCTTGAGCAAGGGGAGGAACGTTTCGTACGCGGAGCCTCTCACAACAATAAACGAGGCCACCTTCGCAAGATCCTGGATCTTGTGAGGATGGCCTCCATCATATGGTTTCCGGGTGCCGTAATCCCCTGGCTACGCCGAGGGGGTTTGAGTCTCCGGAAGCACCTTCATTGCAGACTGCTGCTCCGCCTCCAGGCGGGCTGCTTCCAGGCGGGCTGCTTCCCGCTTTCTTTTACGTCTGCGAACCAGAAACATAACAAGCAGGAGCAGCGGCACAGCGATAACAAAAATATACAAGGATACATTCTCCACCATATTCTCGGCGCTTCTCCCGTAATAATAGAACAGGATTCCGACGACGTAGAATTTAGTCGCTCTCCCCAGAGCGGCGTACGCCATCAGGCGCCACAGTGGAAAATTCAAGCATCCGGACAAAATCGTAAACACTTTAAAGGGAATGGGCGTAAAGGAGCCTACCAGAATGGCCGCTTCCCCACTTTTCTGAAAACGATCCGTGGCCGCGTCAATCCATTCTTTCTTCAGAATCTTGTAAAGCACCGATTTACCGAGCAGCTTGCCGATGAGATAGCCGACGGGCGTTCCCAGCAGACAGCCGATAAAGCCGGCCGTAGCCAGCCACAGGGCTGACGATGGATGAAGTATACTAAGGGATACCTGCAGAAAAAACGCGGGAACCGGAAATATAACCGCATCAAGGAAGGAATGAATAAATAACCCCCATGGACCAAACTTCATCAAAAAATCCATTACGTCCTGAAACATAACTCAACCCCTAAACATTTTCTGCCTTACCAGACCCTTACTCATTGAGTATATCACATTCCCCCCTGCAAAAAACCGGAAAACCGTTCGGATTTAAGATTAATTGTCGAATTTATTAGCAAAAAGGACTGTCCCTCAAGATCCAAAGATCTAAAGAGACAGCCCCTGTCTGTCTGGCCGCCTAAAGGCGAGCAGGTTGATTAACGCTGTGTGCGATGTGCCGAATGGCGCGTCGGCCCAACAAATTCATTCAGCTGAAATCCGTTGGCAATCGCTTCCGTTACGAACGCCTTGGCGCGTGCAATGGAGTCGGCCATGGAATGTCCATGAGCCAGATTCGCCGTCACCGCAGCGGAGGAGGTGCAGCCTGCACCGTGTGTGTATGCCGTCTCTATGGCTGGCGACTGGAACCACTGATATTCCTTGCCGTCATACAGCAGGTCCATCGCTTTGCCCTCTACAATCCGGCCTCTGTCCTTGATCAGCACATGCTTCGCGCCCTTGTCATGAATGATGGCCGCGGCTTCCTGCATCTGCTCTACCGTCCGAATCGGACCGGATTTAGCGAGCTGGGAGGCTTCGAACAGATTCGGCGTGACGAGATCTGCCCGGGGAAGGAGAAACTCAATCATGGCTTCCGTATTCTCTGGCTGCAGAACCTCATCGGTACCTTTACATACCATAACCGGGTCAATGACGACCGAGGTCAGGCTGTACTGATCTATATATTTCGACACCAGCTCAATCATATCCACCGAGCCCAGCATGCCGGTCTTCATTGCGTCAAAGCCGATGCCTTCAATGACCGTCTTCAGCTGCGTCTCCAGAATGTGCAGATCCACCGGAAATACCTGATGATTCCACGTTCCCGGCTCCATGCACACGATGGTGGTCAGAGCCGTCATACCGTAGACGTCGAATTCCTGAAAAGTCTTGAGATCGGCCTGAATTCCGGCGCCGCCGCTAGTATCCGAGCCTGCGACCGTGAGTGCTTTCTTTACTGTCATGATGAACCATATCCCTTCCTGTATACAAAAATGATTTCTCTATTATACGGGACAGGGTGAATTCTTACAATTACTGCTGTTCGGTCAAAATCACAGGCCCGTTCTTGGTGATGGCGATTGTGTGCTCATATTGTGCCGAAAGCTTGCCATCCGCCGTCCGGGCTGTCCAGCCGTCCTCGTCAATCTTGACGTTGAAGGTGCCGATATTGAGCATTGGCTCGATCGTAATGACCATGCCCTCCTTCAGGCGCGGTCCACGGTGCGGAGGTCCATAATGCGGAACCTGCGGCTCCTCGTGCATTTGCTGGCCGATCGCATGGCCGACAAAATGACGGACAACCGAGAGGTTCTCCCCTTCGGCATATTGCTGAATCGCGTGTGAGATATCGCCGATGCGGTTGCCGACCACTGCCTGCTCAATGCCCAGATACAGCGATTTGCGAGTGACCTCCAGCAAATGTGCAGCTTCCTGTGAAATGGTGCCTACCGGATAAGACCAGGCGGAATCCGCAAGCCAGCCGTCCAGACGAACGACCATATCAATGGTGACAATATCTCCGTCGTTCAGCGGCTCCTCCTTAGGAAAGCCGTGGCAGATGACATCGTTCACCGATGCACAGGTTGCATAAGGATAGCCATGGTAGCCTTTTTGCTCCGGGTGAGCCCCGTTCTGCTCCAGGAATTTCTCAACGAAACGGTCAATCTCTGCCGTCGTAACCCCCGGCTTGATCATCGCCCCGATCTGACGGTGGCACTCCGCCAGCAGCTCGCCGGCTTTCTTCATCTTTGCAATTTCTTCTTCCGTTTTGATAATAATCATGATAGCGCTCCTTTATTCACTCATCCAGCATACCCGTAATCATTTTATTCTACTCTTGGCAGGCTGCGAACACAAGATGAGGCCCATTCAGCAACAACGAAGGCTTATTCATGCATGAGCTCTTTTTTCTCCGCGTCGGTCATTTCCGATTTGTCCTTGGAGAGGAACCAGCCGAGAACCGCAATCAGAATCAGAACGCCCCAGAAGATCAGCTTCCAGCCCGTGCTTTTCGGAAAGCTCTTGTCAATGATGCCAATCTCGGGATGAGCCAGCGTGTAGATGGCCAGCTTGATGCCGACCCAGCCCACGATCAGAAACGCGGCTGTTTCAAGACCCGGCTTCCGAACCAGCAAATTGACGAATTTGGAAGCTGCAAACCGCATAATAATCAAGCCGATGATTCCGCCGGTCAAGATCACCAGGAACTGCCCTCCGTCCATTCCGCCAATCGCCGGAAGTCCGGTCGCCGGAAGCGTCAATGCCAGCGCTACAGCCGCCAGAATCGCATCGACAGCAAACGCGATGTCCGCCAGCTCCACTTTAAGCACCGTGACCCAGAAATTCTCCTCTTTGTTGGCTGCCTTCTGCTCGTGGACCTTCTTTTTGACAAATAGCTGCTTCACGATGTGGTTAATGCTGATATACAGCAGGTAGACGGCGCCCAGTGCCTGGACATACCAGACATCCGCCAGATAAGAAATAATGAATAAGGAAACAAACCGAAACACAAACGCACCTGCCAGGCCGTAAAACAGCGCCTTCTTGCGCTTCTCCTCCGGCAAATGCTTGACCATGATCGACATAACGAGCGCATTATCCGCCGCCAGAATGCCCTCTAGGCCAATCAACACCAGCAATACCCATCCATACTCTAATAACAATCCCGTGTCCACATCCATCGTTCCCTTCCGGTTAGTGATCCGTATTGTTCAGGGTACCTTATGGCGATATAAAAAATACCCTTACCCCGAAAAATCCGGCGGTAAAGGTATTTACCCACAAATAGATGAAGGGAAAAAGACCTTTACCGATGAATATCGGCAAAGGTCTCGCTTACAGCGTAATGCTGCCAATAAAGCCGGAGACACCGGAGGTGTCACGGAATGACGACTTTATTGCTAGAGCTACTCCCCTTTACGAATTACAAGCATTATAGCATGGCTCCATGGAGGAGCAAAGAGATATTTTTCCTATTACTTATTTGAACTTTGGAAGCCAGTCGCCATGAGCCTCGATCAGATCGTCACACAGTGCCGTGATGTCGTCCATCGACAGCTCTGCTGCCGTATGCGGATCCAGCATTGCAGCATGGTAGATATGCTCCTTACGTCCGGTCAACGCCGCTTCAATCGTCAGCAGCTGTGTATTGATGTTTGTGCGGTTCAGCGCAGCCAGCTGCGGCGGCAGGTCGCCTACGTAGGTCGGCGTTACGCCGGAAGCATCCACCAGGCACGGAACCTCGACACAGGCTTCCTTCGGCAGGTTTGTAATCAGGCCGGTGTTCATGACGTTGCCGCCGATTTTGAACGGAACATTCGTTTCGATCGCTTCCATAATGAACGATGCGTACTCGTAGGAACGCTCGTGCTCGATGCTTTCGCTCGCGAACAGCTTCTCGCGCATATCCTTCCAGCCGTTGATCTGGTCCACACAGCGGCGCGGATACTCGTCAAGCGGAATGTTGAATCTTTCGATCAGCTCCGGGTAATTGCGCTTGATGAAGTATGGATGGTATTCTGCGTTATGCTCGGAGGATTCTGTTACATAATATCCAAACTTCTGCATCAGCTCGAAGCGGACCATATCCTCATGCTTTTCCTTCTGCTTCTCGGCAGCGCGGCGCTTGATCTCCGGATACAGGTCAACTCCGTCCTTCTTAACCTCCAGCAGCCAGGCCATATGGTTGATGCCGGCAATTTTGGATTGAACACCGGTAGCGTCCATATCCAGCGCTTTAAACAGACGGGACACACAGACCTGAACACTATGGCACAGACCTACGGTGTTTACACCGCCAGCAGTGTTCATTACGCTTGTCAGCACGGACATAGGATTGGTGTAATTCAGGAACAGGGCGTCCGGGCATACCTCCTGGATATCACGGGCGAAATCCAGCATCACCGGGATGGTGCGCAGGTTCCGGAAAATTCCGCCAATGCCCAGCGTATCTGCAATCGTTTGACGCAGGCCGTATTTCTTCGGAATCTCAAAGTCCGTAATTGTACAAGGATCATAGCCGCCAACCTGGATGGCATTAATGACATACTTGGCACCGCTGAGTGCTTGCTTGCGGTCCAGGTAAGCCTTGACGGTGCAGGTGCTTCCCAGGGTGTTCTTGATGCTCTCAAGCAGACGCTCCGAGTCGCGAAGACGCTCCTCGTCGATATCATACAGAGCCAGCTCGAAGCCCTGCAGTGCAGGGGTTGTCAGAACGTCACCCAGAATATTCTTAACGAACACGGTGCTGCCCGCACCGATAAAAGTAATTTTTGACATGCTTGGTTCCTCCTGTGATAGCGCTTTTATTTGCTTTAACTATACTGCGAAAGGCGGTCACTTCACCATGGCGCAAACTCTGTTCTGCATGTCATAATCCCACTTTAAGCGGTGCTCTGTCCCTTAAGACTTCCCTTTGTTTACTGCCAGTCCGATGATCATCACAATGAGTGCCAGCAATGCAATCAGCTGATCCAAAGTCATACCGTCCGCCTCCTTGTTTCCTAAGGATGGCTCTTCCAGACGGCTCTTCTCTCCCGGGTTCTTTTACAGCCCAGTCGTTTCCCCATTAGCAATCTATGAGGCCCTGACCTGAAATATGACCAATCCAGATAATTTATACAAAAAAAGCCCCCTCCCTGCTTGGCAAAATAGCGGCGGTAAAGCCAGCCCAGCATATGGAGGAAGCCTCTTATTTATAATGCTTAACCCGTCACGATATCCAGCACCAGTGCCGGAGCCTTTCCCTCTGCTGCAATCGTAATACTGGCGTAGAGCTTCTGAATCACGTCGTCCACCTGCTCCGTGTTCGCATGGATGGTGGCCAGTGACTCGCCCTGCTTCACCGTATCTCCGATCTTCTTGTTCAGCATCAGGCCTACCGCCAAGTCAATCTCAGATTCCTTGGTTGCACGTCCCGCTCCCAGCAGCATCGCTGCCGTGCCGATTTCGTCAGCCACCATCTCTGTCACCTTGCCGGATGCTCTCGCCGGCACCTCGATGTGGAATGGGGCCTGCGGCAGCCGCTCCGGATGATCAACAACGGAGGCATCTCCACCCTGATTGGCTATGAATTCCTTAAACTTCTGCAGTGCTTTGCCGTTACTTATAGCCTCTCGCAGCTTCTCCTCCGCTTCCTCC
Source organism: Paenibacillus algicola (assembly GCF_005577435.1). Lineage (NCBI taxonomy): Bacteria > Bacillati > Bacillota > Bacilli > Caryophanales > Paenibacillaceae > Paenibacillus > Paenibacillus algicola. Next base: position 3,760,443 of record NZ_CP040396.1, read on the forward strand.
AGAGAGGACGCCTTGCCAGCCAAAAACACCATTTGCCGGCCTAGAGCGAGACACAGCTCCTCCAGATCCTTCGGTCCCCGACCGCGCAGCGTATCTATCGCCTCCTGCACCTCCAGGGCATTACCGATTGCCTGGCCCAGCGGCTGGCTCATATCCGAGATCACTGCCATCGTCTTGCGCCCGACACGGTTTCCGATGCGTACCATAGCCTGAGCAAGCTCGCGGGCATCCTCCGGAGTCTTCATAAATGCGCCTGCACCGGTCTTCACATCCAGCACAATGGCGTCAGAGCCTGCTGCGATCTTCTTGCTCATAATCGAGCTGGCAATCAACGGAATGGAGTTGACTGTAGCCGTTACATCGCGCAGCGCATACAGCTTCTTGTCCGCCGGCGTCAAATTGCCGGTCTGTCCAATGACCGCAATCTTCTGACGATTGACCAGATCTACAAACTGCTCCTTGCTGATCTCAACGTCGAAGCCTGCAATGGATTCCAGCTTATCAATCGTGCCGCCGGTATGTCCCAGACCGCGACCGGACATTTTGGCAACCGGAACATCCAGAGCGGCCACGAGCGGAGCCAGCACGAGAGTCGTCGTATCGCCGACACCGCCTGTGGAGTGCTTATCTACCTTGATCCCTTCAATGGCAGAGAGATCAATCGTCTCGCCCGAATTCACCATTGCCATGGTCAGGTCAGCCCGCTCCTGCTCACTCATATCCTGAAAATAAATGGCCATAGCCAGCGCACTGGCCTGGTAATCCGGAATCTTTCCTTGCGTATACCCCTCAATAAAAAACTGAATCTCTTCAGAGGTCAGCTCCTTGCCGTCACGCTTCCTGGCGATTATATCAACCATTCTCATCGCGTACACTCCTCACCGCTTGATGTCTGGGGGTTAAACGGTCACGGCTGTGTCCAGCGCAACCTCCATCATGTCATTGAAGGTGGACTGGCGCTCTTCAGCACTGGTCTCCTGACCTGTCAGCAGATGATCACTGACCGTCAGAATGGTCAGCGCCTGCACGCCTTTACGCGCAGCGATCGTATAGAGCGCTGTCGTTTCCATTTCTACTGCAAGCACGCCATGATCCATCAGCTTCTGCACGGCGCTTTTGTCCTCACGATAAAAGATATCCGACGTGAAGACATTCCCTACACGAAGCTGCAGCCCCTTCTCAATACCCCGGTCGTAGGCAGACTTCAGCAGCGGGAAGCTCGCAATCGGAGAATAGTCATAGCCTTGAAAATGATGCCGGTTCATACCGGAATCGGTGCAAGCCGCTTGGGCGAGAATGACGTCACGGACCCGGACATCCTCCTGCATCGCACCGCAGGTACCGACGCGGAACAGGTTCTTGACGCCGTATTCAGAGATCAGCTCATTCACATAGATGCCGATGGATGGCACTCCCATACCGGTCCCTTGAACCGATACACGCTTGCCTTTATAGGTTCCTGTAAAGCCGAGCATGCCGCGAACCTCGTTATAACAGACAACATCCTCCAGATAGGTCTTGGCAATAAACTGGGCCCGCAGGGGATCTCCCGGCAGCAGAATAGATTCTGCAATGTCGCCCGGTTTCGCTCCAATATGAGTACTCATAGCTCCTTCTCCTTCCTTATTCCATATCCTTGGCACTAAATGCACCTGGCAGCAGACGCTCCATCGTCCACTCCTCTGTATTACCGTGCAGGTTGCTCAAATAGATGACCGTATCCGGGTCACAAAACTCTGCAAGCACCTGACGGCATGCGCCGCAGGGAGACACGGGGCCTTCTGTATCGGCTACGACGGCAATGGCCTCAATCTTCTGATGGCCTTCGGAAACCATCTTAAATATGGCGGTCCGTTCAGCACAGTTCGTTAAGCCGTAGGCTGCGTTTTCTACATTACAGCCCTGGTATACCTTTCCGCCGGCCAGCACGGCTGCACCAACACGAAATTGAGAATACGGCACATAAGCCTGCTTGCGGGCCTCCAATGCTTGCCGAATCAGCTCTTCTCGGTTCATTCTTTCCCCTCCTTCACAGCATTACAGCAGGATTAATAATTGCCTTCTGACTGCTCGCCTTCCATAATCTTAACGCCGGAGCTGGCGCCGATCCGCGTTGCCCCTGCCTGAATCATGGCCTGCATATCAGCCAGGCTCCGAACGCCGCCGGAGGCCTTCACACCGACTCGGTCCCCAACCGTTCTGCGCATCAAGGACACATCCTCTACGGTTGCGCCTCCGGTAGAGAAGCCCGTGGAGGTCTTGACGAAATCAGCGCCTCCTTGCACGGCCAGTTCACACGCCATGACCTTTTCTTCTTCACTCAGCAGGCAGGTTTCAATAATGACCTTCACCAGCGCCCGGCCTGCAGCCGCATTGACGACGGCCTGAATATCCTGAAGCACCAGCTCCTTGTGGCCCGACTTCAGAGCGCCGATATTGAGCACCATATCCACTTCGGCTGCCCCTTCCTCAATCGCTGTCGCAGTCTCAAAAGCCTTAACTGCGGAGGTCGACGACCCGAGCGGAAATCCGATGACGGTGCATACCTTGACCTCACTACCCTTCAACTCCGCCGCTGCCACCTTGACCCAGGCCGGATTCACGCAGACAGAAGCAAAGCCGTATTGCTTCGCCTCCTCTGCCAGTTTCATAATGTCTGCTTGAACGGTATCCGCCTTCAATGCGGTATGATCAATCATGCTGGCCAAATTCATGGGGAACCCACTCCTTATCTATTTTTAAAGTTTCACTTGTCTCCAAAATTCGCGAAAATCATAACATACTCCCCGGTCTATGTACAACTTGCTCCAGAGGAACGGCTGCCCTTACTTTCTCCCGTAGTCTGCTTTGATTTCGCCCCACTCCCGGGTCTGCCATTTCAGCACCTTATTGCTGTACGTATGCGTCCTCAGCCAGGCTTCCGCGCGGTCGATCAGCTCCCAGATTTCCGTGGTGGAGGAATCGCGCGGCAGGGTGGAGGACACCTTCTTCTGCTTGACCCACTTCAGCGCATTCGCGGAATCGCTGTAGATACTCCGGCTGTCCCCCAGCTGATGAAGATAGGCCAGCGCGTGGACGATGGCCAGGAACTCCCCCAGATTGTTCGTCCCCTTTGCAATGGGTCCCTTGGAGAAGATGATGCTGCCCGTCCGGGTGTCCACTCCTTTGTACTCCACCGGTCCCGGATTCCCACGGGTGCCCACATCCACCGAGATGCTGTCATAGTCAATCTCCTCCAGGCTGCCAGGCGGCGAGCCTTCGGTCCCCTTTTTCCCGGATTCCGCTGCTTTCTTCTTCGGAGCACTGCCGGATTGTCCCCAATAGCCCTTCCATCCGGCGGCATAAGCCTGCTCTGCTTCAGCGCGGGTGGCGAACGCCTTGTACTTCGCACCCGCCGAATGATTCACCTGCTGCTGACATTCAGCCCAGCTGGTATAAATACCGGGCCTCGCTCCCACCCAGACAACATAAAATTTCCCCTTCGCCACGTTACTTCATCCTCTCCACTCTTGCCGCAGCGCTCCTTCTTAGAAGCGCCGGCCTTCCGTTAGCTTGACCCAGAAGCCGCCTTTAAAATTCTTGGGCTCGTGGGAAATAATAAACGCATGCGGAGACAGCTTCTTGAGGGTATCCATCAGCCGCCGCTCATTGCTGCGCTTCACCAGCACCTGCAGCACCAGCCGCTTGCCCTCCTTGCCGTCCGCCGTCCAGGAGGTGACCCCATAGCCCTTGTCCCGCAGCTCAGCGGCCAGATCCAGCTCCAGCGAATCCACAATGACCTGAACGACCAGATATCCCAGCGCCAGGTACTCCTCGATCCGGCTGCCCAGATATACCCCGAGACCGAAGCCGAGACAGTACGCCGCCATATTAAACGGATTGTCCAGGTTCTGCAGCACCAGATTCAGACCCATCAGATAGACGAACACCTCCGCCATTGACAAGAAGGAGGCGAGCGCTCTGCGGTTTTTGATCATCAAAATCAGACGAAGCGTAAAAATAGACACATACACTACATTAATTCCGATGATGGAAGCGATCAGCCCAATAGATATCGTCATGTAATACCATCATCTCCTTTTTTATTTTGCTTTTTGCTATGCCGAATGGTCAGCCTTCAGCCTTTAGTGTGGACGGGAGCATACCATTTCAGTCATCCACAAGCAGACGAAGACCATGCTCTTCATTACCCCGTGCTGGAAGGTTGTTGACCCTCAATCCCCCGGCTTCTTCCTCTTCTCGGGGGCCTGATCCTTATATAAGGTAAACGGATTGCTGAAGATCAGGCGCGACAAGATCAACGACACCTGCCGTGGCGATTCCTTCATGCCTTCATGAAGCCAGTGCTGGATCACCCCGAGCTGCGCGGAGATTGCATAAGCCGACAAGTATTCCATGGGTACAATCAGCTCCTCCCGATCTTCTGCCAGCCGGGACAGAACACTCTGAGCCATGGTGCGCTGCATAATCTCCTTCAGCTTGACATGAAACGCCGGATTACCGCCGGGACCCAGCAGCAGCGCTACAAACTCTCCATTCTCCTGCAAATATTTAAACAGCTCCTCTACCAGCGGCAGCGGCTTGTTCATATAATCGAAATTCGGCAGCTCTTCCTTCGTAATCCGCTTCTTCTTCTCGCTGCGGATTTTGAGCACTCCGTTCAGAATCTCCTCCTCGCTTTGCTGAAGCAAATCATACTTGTCCCGATAATGGAGGTAAAACGTACCCCGGTTAATATCTGCCCTTGTCGTCAGATCCAGCACCGTGATTTCATCGAACGTTTTCTCTTTCATTAAAGAAGTCAGGGCGTCACGAAGCGCTTTCTTCGTCTTCACAATTCTCCGATCCAGTCCAGGCTCTTTCATAGCTCCCCCTTATGTCAACATTTTAATATACTCTAAGGCCCCTTTATTAGACAAAAGCGGGTGTCGTGTCCATAACATGACAGATGCACTGATATTGTCGGTTGCATTGCAATATGGGTATATTATAATAGACTCCACGATCAATAATAAACAGTTTGTTTATTATTTTTTTGTCAAAGAGTACGTTATTCAAGGACTGGAGGAAGTATCATGGAAGACACCCATAAACAGACACCGGCGATTCCAAGGTCTGTTTATCTGATCATTGGTATTTTGCTGGCAGGCGCCTTTGTCTCTCTGCTGAGCAATACGCTGCTAAATATCGCCCTGCCGTCGATCATGAATTATTTCGAGCTGTCCAGCCCGTCTACGGTACAGTGGCTGACGACCGGATATATGCTGGTCAATGGCATTATGATCCCTACCACCGCTTTTCTCATCCAGCGGTTCTCGGTCCGGGGATTGTTTCTGACCGCCATGACCCTGTTCACGCTCGGGACGATGCTGGGCGGCTTTGCCCCCAGCTTTGGCATTCTGCTCACGGGACGAATGATTCAGGCCTCCGGCTCGGCCATTATGATGCCCCTGCTCATGAACGTCATGCTCACCAGCTTCCCCGTGGAAAAACGCGGCGGTGCCATGGGCATGTTCGGGCTCGTGATGATCTTTGCCCCGGCCATCGGCCCCACGCTGTCCGGCTTTATTATCGAGCGCTATGACCGCTGGGATATGCTGTTCCACCTGATCTGGCCGATTGCACTGCTCGTGCTTCTGTTCGGCTTCATCAAGCTGCGGGACCATAAAGAGAGTGTGGCTATTCACCTGGATTCCCTCTCCATCGCTTTATCCAGCATTGGCTTTGGCGGCATTCTATACGGCTTCAGTACAGCCGGCAACACCGATCTGGGCGGCTGGGACAATATCATCGTGTACTATACGCTTGCTGCCGGCTTCATCGGCCTGCTTCTATTTATTGTCCGCCAGTTCAAGCTGGAGAAGCCAATGCTCGATTTCAGGGTCTACCGGTATCCAATGTTTGCCTTGTCGTCCGTCATTTCGATCATGATGAATATGGCCATGTTCTCAGCGATGCTGCTCATGCCGATCTACCTGCAGACCATCCGCGGTATTTCACCGCTGGACTCCGGCCTGCTGCTGCTGCCCGGCGCCATCGTCATGGGGATTATGTCTCCCATTACCGGCAAGCTGTTTGATAAATTCGGAGCGAAGCTGCTCGTTTTTACCGGCCTTGCGATCTCCGTAGTTACGAGCTACATGTTCAGCCAGCTGACGCTGTCCACGGCGTACTCTACGCTGATCGTCATTTATACACTGCGGATGTTCGGGATGTCGATGGTTATGATGCCCATTATGACAAACGGGCTGAATCAGCTGCCGATGCGCTATACGCCTCACGGCACGGCAATGAACAGCACCCTCTCCCAGGTGTCCGGAGCCATCGGCACCTCGCTGCTCGTCACGATCATGACGACCCGCACGAAATCGTATGTAGAGAGCATGGTTTCTGAGGCGGCAGCCGGTCTTCCGGCTCAGCCTACCGGAGAACAGCTGCAGCAGCTTGCTGCCGAGGTAACGCCTCAGGCGACGGTTCACGGCATTAACGATTCTTTTATGGTTTCCGTCGTGCTGCTTCTTGCCGCGCTGCTGCTGTCGCTCTTTATTAAGCGGACATCCCCGTCCAAGGACAAGAATCCCGAGACCGCGCCCGCAGCCCGCACACCGCAAGTTAAACGGGCCTGACCTGTGCTTACCCCGCATTCATAAATAGAAGCTGCTCCTTGAAGATCTTCATCTTCAGGGGCAGCTTCTTTATTAGATTTATCTTAGAAAAAGCAAGGAGCGCAACAGCTCACAAGCAGCACCAGGCTACGTCTTGCAGGGTTACAATGCCTGGTCGTCCACGCTGTTCAGCCAAGCCTCAATCTGATCCACTACCGATGCCACACAGCCATCCTCAAATGGCGATCTCAGGCCCGCGTACTTGACCAGCTCCACGAAGGAGCGGCTTCCGCCCACTTGACACAGCTTCAAATAATCAGCCCAAGCGGCTTCATAGTTCTCATGCAGGCGCACCCAGAACTGGAATGCACAGATTTGTGCCAGCGTGTAGTCGATATAGTAAAACGGCGTTCTGAAAATATGGCTCTGCTTATGCCAGAAGCCGCCCTGCTCCAGATAAGCATTTCCGGCATAGTTCCGGTGCGGCATATATTTACGCTCGATCTCGCGCCAAGCCGACTTGCGCTCTGCCGGGCTAGCCTCCGGGTTAAGATATACATAGTGCTGGAATTCATCCACAGCCACGCCATAAGGAAGGAACAGCAGCCCGTCCGCCAGATGGTTGAATTTATATTTGTCACTGTCTTCCTGAAAGAACAGTTCCATCCATGGCCAGGTGAAGAACTCCATGCTCATGGAATGAATCTCACAGGCTTCATAGGTCGGGAAATTATATTCCGGCACCTGGAAGCTGCGGCTTTCGTACACCTGGAAGGCGTGCCCGGCTTCGTGGGTCAGCACGTCAATGTCACCGGAGGTGCCATTGAAATTGGAGAAAATAAACGGGGCACGGTGCTCCGGAATGTACGTACAGTAGCCTCCGCCCTGCTTTCCTTTTTTGCTGACGAGATCCATCAGGTTGTTATCAATCATAAAATTAAAAAATTCATTCATTTCCGGCGACAGCTCGCTGTACATCTTCTTTCCGTTCTCGACAATCCATTCCGCATCACCCTTCGGCGCTGCATTACCGGATTTAAAGCTGAAGCCCTCATCGTAGAAGAGCAGCTCCTCCACACCAATCCGGCGTGACTGCCGCTCTCTTAGCCGGGTAGCGATCGGTACAATATATTCCTGCACCTGCTTGCGGAAGTTATCCACCATCTCGGCATTATAATCCGTCCGTGCCATACGGGCATAGCCCATCTCCACAAAATTTTGAAAGCCAAGCTTCTTGGCCATCTTGTCCCGTACCTTCACCAGCTCGTCATAAATGCGGTCAAATTCCGCTTCATGCTCCGCCATAAATTGGTAACGAGCCTCAAACGCGGATTGGCGCATCTCGCGGTCTGTAGACAGCTCATAAGGTGTCAGCTGAGACAGCGTCAGCTCCTCGCCGTTAAACGGAATTTTGGCCGAAGCGATCAGCTGGGCATATTCGGTGGACAGCTTGTTCTCCAGCTGCAAATCCTGAATGATGTCGGGACTGAAGGTTTGCAGCGACAGCTCAGCCAAGGCGAACAGCTGCCGGCCCCACTTCTGCTCCAGCTGCTCCCGGAACCGGGATTTCGTCAGCGAACGATAGTAATCGGTTATGTACTCCTGATAAACCGGCTCTGTTTCATCCATGTAATCCTGCTCTTGCTTGTAAAATTCATCATTGGTATCTACAGAATGGCGAATGCTGACCAGGGTGCTCTGGGTTTCCACATGCTGGCGAAGCTTGTTGATCTCAGCCATCGCTTGATCCTGCTCTTCAAACGTTGCAGCCCCGTCAAACTGCTGCAGCAGTTCTTTAAACCGCTGTTCAATTACCTTGATGTCCGGGCGTTCATACGGATACTCCGTAAATTTCATGAAATAACACAACCTTTCTGCTCTTAAAGTAGCTTTATTATACTAAATTTACAGGGAGTTAAATACCATAAATTTTCAGGTATATTCATAAAGGACGGTCAAGGCCGCTGAAAAATAAAACACAGACCAAAAAACCGCCCCTCGTCAGAGTCCAGGCGGCAGCGCCCTTCTCTTGTCCGAGAAACGGTTTATGGTGTTAAATATTTATGCAGCTATGGCTGAGTAGCCGAATTCTACAATGATCTTACCAGTGGCCGCCGTAGCGAATCGGTCCCCGCCAAGCGAAAGGATTCTTCTGGCGGTGCTTCCGCTCGTCATCCTCGGATGACTGACCTTTGCGGCCTTCAGCCGCAGCGGTGTCCGGAAAGCGCTCGGAAAGCAGGCTGCGGTAATGCGCAAGCCGCTCAGCATGCTCCGGCTCCGGCGCAAGATCCTGCATCTCGTACGGATCACTCTCCAGATGAAACAGCTGCTCTCTGGCATCCTGGGCGTAGTATACATACTTCCATTTCCCATCCGTACTCATATACAATCCGCCTTCATCCTGGATGTAACCAAGCAGGACTCTTTCCCCGTTCGGGTCCTCCATCGCTTCGATCAGAGAGCGTCCAGCCCGTTGATCCCGATCCGTCTCCACACTGCAGCCTGCCAGCTGGGTCAGAGTCGGATACAGATCGGCCAGCATGACCGGACGGTCGCAGACACTGCCCGGTCCAAGCGGAAGCTTGACGTCGCCGCCTGGCTTGATGATCAGCGGAACCCGCGCGGAAGGGTCGTAGAAGCAGGACTTGTGGAACAAGCCATGGTCTCCCAGCATTTCGCCGTGGTCGGAGGCAAAGACGATGATCGTATTATCCCACAGTCCTTGCTGCTTCAGCTCTCCGAACAAACGTCCCAGCTCGTAGTCAATATGCGTAATCATCGCATAATAATGCTTGCGTGCAGCCAGAATGACCTCATCATTCAGCCGGTCCAGCTTGCGGGACAAGCGGCGGTGGTGCACCCATTCCGGCTCACCTTCTCCGGTCCATGCTCCCGCCAGCGGCTTCGATATCGGCAGATCCCGGTACAGTGACACAAACTGCTCCGGCGGATCGAACGGCGGATGCGGCGCTTCAAAGCTGGTCCACATGAAGAAGGGCGATTCTCCGTCCCGCTGTCTCAGAAAATCAATGGATTCCGAAACCGTCCAGTGCGTGGACGTATGCTGAATCGGAACAGCGCTGAATACAGGATAGACCTCATTGCCTCCGAGTCCATGTCCCCGGTACATGCCTTTATATTCCGTGCGCTCCAGATCATTGACATAATCCTCCGGAAGGAGGCGCATGCGTTCAAATCCGTTGCGGTTGCGCGGAGGATAGAAATGCATTTTGCCGGCCGCATGGGTCTGGTATCCTATCGAGGTCAGACGCCCCGGCAGCGTATGCTCCCGCTCCTCAGGAATACGGAATTCTCCGTTCGTATCCACCCCGTGCTCGTAGGCTGCTTTCCCTGTCATGATCGTCGTGCGGGAAGGAATACACAGCGGACAGTCACTGTAAGCCCGGGAGAAGCGCACACCTTCGTCAGCAAGCTGATCCAGATGCGGCGTCATGACCGGATGTGCAGACTTCTCAATACCGAGGCAGTCCGCCCGCTGCTGATCCGTCGTAATCAGTAAAATATTCGGCTTCCTGCTCATCTTGGCTCAGACTCCTTCCTCCAGGCTGTCATCGCGGTCCAGCATTGCACCCTGACTGCGCAGTACGGCTTGAAGCTCCTCAATATTAACCTCGCTCGGAGCAATGCTGTGCTTGACCGACAGTCCTGCCGCAGCGCCCGCAGCTTGTCCTGTTGCCATACAGCTTGGCGTCAGGCGGGTCGTGGCCAGAGTTTCATGCGTTGTCGAGATACAGCGTCCGGCGACGAGCAGGTTGTTGATCTTTTGAGGCAGCAGACAGCGGTAAGGAATGTCATACGCTCCGTCTCCCTCGACCCAGGCTGCTTCCACACCTTTGCCTGTCGGGTCATGAATGTCAATCGGGTACCCGCTGCGCGCGATGCAGTCCGGGAATGGCTTACCCTGCAGCACATCCTGCACCTGCAGCGCGTACTGACCGTCAATACGGCGCGTTTCCCGAATCCCGATCTGGGTGCCTACAGAGGACAGGGAAGCGTTCTGGAAGCCCGGCAGACAATCTCTCATGAAATCGGATACCATTTTGACCTGCTTGCGGCCCAGCACCTCGGCTTCTGTCAGATCCTGAACATTGGTTCCGTCCAGACCTTGTACGCGGGTCGTATTTACCAGTACCTCGTCGGGTCCCGGACCGGTAAAGAAGAGCACCTGATCCCGGTTGATCGGCAGGTCAGCTTCCTTCCAGTGCTTGTAGTAGCCCAGCACTCCCGATAATGGCAGCTCCTCTAACTCGTCAAACGGAGTCTTTTTGTAGAATTCGTCCGGATGGTCGATCATGTACTGCTTGACCTCATCCAGATCGACGCCGCGCATCCGGAATTTCATCGTCATCGGCTGGGTCTGCTTATCGCCTTCCCGGCCCTGCAGGCACGGTGCCCCGGACAGGAACGCCAGATCCGCATCTCCCGTCGTATCTACAAACTGCTTGGCATAGATGTTGAAGCGCCCGGACTTGGTCGTCACCTCAATGGACTCGATCACGTCATCCACGGTATGAACCTCATCCATAAAGCTGTGCAGCAGGACGGTAACGCCTGCTTCACGGAGCATATCAAACATAAGAATCTTATAATATTCCGGATCATATGGAGTAATCGTATTGACAAAGCCAACGGTGTCCCGAACATGGCCCGGGGAAGCGCCCGCTGCCTGCAGCCGGTCTACAATTTCCTGAGCGATGCCGCCGATGACCTGCTTGCCCTCTGTCGTGTGGAACGTCATCCACGGATAGACCAGTGCAATCGTGGACATGCCGCCGAGAAAGCCGTACCTTTCAATCAGAATCGTCTTGGCTCCGCTGCGGCCGGCAGCCAGCGCTGCGTTAATGCCTGCGGGACCTCCGCCGCAGACGACAATATCTGCATCCATTCTTTGAAGCTTACTATGTTTCATGGTGTTGTCGCTCCTTCCGATTGATCTGAGTCTCATTATAGGCAGGGAACGTACTTTAATATAGTTTCATTTTTGTTTAAGATAAGAAGAATGACTGTACATAAGGAGGCGACTCAACCGGCTATGGGGAGAAGAAAAGCAGCCACACTGGAGGATTTATCCTTGGAGCTTGGCATCTCGGTTCAGACGATTTCCAAGGCCCTGCGGGGACGGCCCGGCATGTCGGAGGAAACGCGGGGGCGGATTTTGCGCGCGGCTTACGTCCGCGGCTATTTGTCGACCGCACAGGCCCGGGAAATGGCAAGGCAGGGCATTGCACCGTATCCATCCATACGCCTTCGCTTTATTTTTGTTCAATCGCACCAGTCCCTGAACTATAACCGGCTGCTGACCGACGGGCTGGAGGAGCGCTTTGGACAGTTTGATCATCAGCTGGAGCGGTATGTGCTGGATGAGGACTGGACCGACCCGCAATTTCAGGAGTGGGTCCAGCAGCACAACATTTTGCATGCCGACGGACTCCTGATCGCGCCGCGAATCCGCTCTAGCCTGATCGAGAACAAGCTGTTGTCACTGCCGCTCGCCAAGACGCTCATTAACTATCCGAAGCCGCTCTCGCAGGTCGATAGTGTAGTGTGGGATGTGCAGGAGGCGATCTATCAGGCAGTGGACGCTTTATATGCCGGGGGCCACCGCTCTATCCTCTATGTCGGAGATGCACATTCGCAGCGGGGGTATGTGCTCCGGCGGCAGGCGTTCGATGAAGCCATGAATGACCGGGGCTTGCCGCTCATGCACACTTCAGCAGAGGCCTTTCTGGACAGCTACCGCCGCTTCCGGCCGACGGCCGTGCTGTGCGGGATTGACGAGGATTGCAGCCGGATTTACGAAGCCCTTACGGGTGCCGGGGTAAGCATCCCGAAGGATTGCTCCATGGCGGCGCTTGTCAATGAGCAGCCTCCCGGCCTTCCCTTGCTCAGCCGTCCGCAGCTGCTCATCAAGGAAACCGGATTTGAGGCCGCAGACCGCATGCTGTGGAGAATTGCACATCCCCATCAGCCGGTCATGCATTCCCGGATTACCGGCTCCTTTCTGGAAGGAAGCACGATTGCCGAGATCTAGGCGTCCCGGGCCCGCTTAAGCCCTTCCCTTCCTCAGGCCTGATCCGGCTTCACTTCAAGCTCTGCCATAGCTCTGCGCTGACGCTTGCGGTACTGATGGGGCGTCACACCGGTCCACTTCTTGAACCGCTGTACAAAATGTGACGCCACCGGCCAACCCACCTGTGTGCCGATGTCTGCGACCGGCAAAGAGCTGCTGCCGAGCAGCTGGCAGGCCTCCTTCATCCTTCTCACCTGAATGTAGTCCGTGATCGTGCTGCCGGTCTCCCGCTTGAAGGTGTGCAGCAGATGGTACTTGGATATATGAAGCTCCTCCGCCAGCACCTCCAGTCGATACGGCTCCGCGTAATGCTGCTCGACCCATTGCAGCACTGCCTCGGAATGGGTCAGGCTCCGCGTAGCGGCAAAGCCTGGCTGCGGCAGCACATCCTGCAGCTGCCCCTGAACCGCCAGCAGCAGCTGCTGCAGGAGCGTCGCAAACCGCTCCATGCGCCCTCGCTCGTGTCCCGGCAGCATAGACGCTGTGCCATAGTACTGCAGCAGCGTTTCGATCGGAGCATGCTGCGGCATGAGGCGGAACACCTGTTTTTGCATCGCTCCCTTCCATAGATGCTGATAGACCTCCATCAGCTGCTCAAAGGGCTCAAAATATCGCTGAAATACCTGCGGCTCGAACTGAATTCTGGAGCGGACATACGGCGTTTCTTCGCCAACATCGGCTTTGACATGATGCAGCTGAAACGGCTGAAAAATATACAAATCGCCAGGCTTCATGGTGTGCACCTGCTGGTCCAGCACCAGCGTCCCGCTTCCCTCATGGATATAGAGCAGCTCCACCCCCTGATGGTAATGGAAGTAGCCGCTGTACGAAAGATCGGCCTTTGCCATAATACTAGAGCGAAAAGGCATCGTAATAAAGTCAATGGTCTGAAGTCGGTTGTTTCCCATCATACACTCCCAATACAACAATATAGCTACATTTTAACACAACCAGCATGCACTAAGGGTAACCGTTCTCTTTTATGATAGAGAGAGAATAACGAGGAGGCTGAGTGTATGTGGAAGCAAGCGATTGAAGATGCGGTAGAGAAAACAAGATTAAACATTGAGCGTTTCGGAGATGCCTATCCGCAATGCAGTAAAAATGATGAGTATATGCTATTGCCTAATGCCAACTGGACGAACGGGTTCTGGTCCGGCATTTTGTGGCTGTGCTATGAATACAGCGGAGACGAGGTGTTCCGCACGGCAGCACGCCGGACGGTAGACAGCTTCAAGGAGCGCCTGGATCAGCAGATCAAGATGGATACACATGATATCGGATTCCTGTTCTCCTTGTCCTCGAAGGCACAGTGGATGATTGACAAGGACCCGGCTGCCAAGCAGCTGACTCTTGATGCGGCTGATATGCTGATGAGACGCTGGCGTTCTACAACCGGTGTGCTTCAGGCCTGGGGCCCTGAGGGTGATGCAAGCAATGGCGGACGGATGATCATTGACTGCCTGATGAATCTGCCGATCCTGTACTGGGCGTATGAAATGACGGGCAAGCAGAGCTACCTGGATGTGGCTACTAACCACGCCAACAAAAGCCGCCGTTTCCTGGTTCGCGGTGATGACTCTTCATACCATACCTTCTACTTCGACCAAGAGACCGGTGAAGCGCTCCGCGGAGCTACTCAGCAGGGCTACACTAACGGCTCGACCTGGACACGCGGACAGGCATGGGGCATTTACGGCTTTACGCTGTCGTACAAATACACCAAAGACCCGCTCTATCTGGAAACGGCACTGCGCATGACCCGCTTCTTCCTGGACCGCCTGCCGGAGGACAAGGTTGTGTACTGGGATTTCGATGCACCGATTCACGCCGACACGAACCGGGACAGCTCTGCTAACGCCATTGCGGCCTGCGGTATTCATGAAATGCTCAAGCTGCTTCCGGCAGATCATGACGCAAGAGGCTGGCTGCAGAAGGGCTTCGACGATTGCATGAGCGGATTGATGGACCCTGAATATTCCACCATTCAAGAGCCGGAAGCACAAGGCTTTATCAAGCATGGCTCGTACAGTGTTCGCAAAGGTAATAATCCGGACGATTTCACCATCTGGGGCGATTATTTCTATCTGGAAGCCCTGATGCGTATGGAACGCGGACATAAAGGCTACTGGTACGAGTAAGCCTTCTGACAATTGAAACAGACCGGCCCGAGAAGATCCTGACGATCTCCTTGGGCCGGTCTGTTTCGTTGTATCATAAAAAGCGGCTCTCTCCGCACCAGCGCCATAGCGGGCGGGAGAGAAACCGCTGTAATACGTCTATTTATTCATAGTCGGGAACCTGGTTGCTGACACAGCTTACCTTGTTGATGCGCGCTCCCTCCGGCTTCTGCACCTTGCCATGCAGCAAAGGATCGCCGGTTTCCTCCATCCAGGCCATCAGGCGCGAGGACAGGTCTTGATATATGCCGGCATACGCTTCATCCCGGACGACATTGACCCGCTCCACCGGATCGAGGTACAGATCATACAGCTCTACCGGCTCTCTTCGTGTGCTCAGCAGCCCCTGCTCTACCAGGAAGCTCTTGGTCGGGGAATCGTCGATATTCGCCGGCACCAGTCCGTCATGCTCATCAAACCAGCGGATCAGCTTGTACCGGTCGGTCCGGATACACCGCATCGGCTCATAGGCAGCATGGAAGGTGACCTCCGCAAAAATCTCCTCCCGAACCTTGTCGCGGCTTCCTTCAATGAGCGGCAGCAAGGATACGCCCTGCAGCCTTTCTGGCTGCTCTACACCCAGCATGTCGCACAGCGTCGGGAACAGGTCCACCTGGGATACCAGCGAATCCTCGACATGTCCGGCCCGGATGAGTCCCGGCTTCTTCATCATTAGCGCGACCCCGATTCCGGTATCGTACAAGCTGCATTTCATGTGCGGGAAGGCGAGGCCGTGATCGGTTGTAAAGATCAGCAGTGTGCTGTCCTCCTGCCCCGATGCCTTCAGCGCCTCCATCACAATGCCGACACAGCGATCCATCAGCTTGGCAGAGCTGATATAATTCGCCATATCCTCGCGGTTCTGAGCTGTATCCGGGAACGGGTGCGGAGGCAGCACATAGTTCGGATTCACCTCCGGATCTCTCTCCGGGAACTCCCGGTGAGTGTTGAACAGCCCCAGCGACAGGAAGAACGGCCGCTCCCGATCTTCACGAATATAAGCTGCGGCCCGTTCGGCACATCTTACGTCCTCATGCTCCTGCTCCGGTGCAGCCTCAGGCTCAAGCAGGTGCTCATATCCGAGGATCGCTTTGTCCGGCGCTTCATGCTGAACGCCGCACAAGGCGGTCTCATATCCCTGGTCCGCCAGGAACGAAACCAGGTGCTCCTTGTAATCATTTAGCAGAAAGCCCCGGTGCGTCAGTCCCAGCATACCGTTGGAATGCGGAGCCATGCCTGTCAGCAGCGCAGCCCGGCTCGGCGAGCAGGTAGGTGCAGCACAGAAGGCCTGACGGAACAAGGTTCCCCCGCGCGCCAGCTCCATCAGGTTCGGCGTCGGAACGGCGTAGCCGTATGGCTGAATGTATCTTCCAGTATCGTGCGTATGCAAGTATATGATGTTCATCTCACGAACTCCTTTTGTATGTTTATATAAAAACAGACGGAGGGAAGGGACCCGGCGCAGCTGCTGCCGCCTTGATCCCTCCCCTGTCTTTTATTCCGTCACGGACACCGTGACTTTCGCCTCGGCTCCTTTATACATCGCTACCAGCTCGGTGCTGCCCGCGCTCAAGCCCTCAATGACAGCTTCAGCGCCGCGGGATTGCAGCAGCCGTGCCAGGCTTGCGTCATCGCTGTACCAGATGACTTCCTCCGGATCGCTCACCGGCTGCCCCGATGGATCCAGCACCTGTGCATGGACGGTCAACTGCTCGAATGAATCCAGTGCAATGCTAGAGGTACTGATCTGTACAGTGTACGGTGCCGTGCTCGGTCCCGGATAATGATAGCCCTTGGAAGCGCCGTACAGCTGGCTGTTGAAATCCGTGCTGTCGCCTTTCCAGTTCGCATTCGAGCCATTCACCAGCTGCGGGTCCGTGCCTTGAATTCCTGCGGAGTACTCCTCAGTCTGATAAGCATTCACCTGACCGCCGTTCAGCGTGTACAGGTCTCCTCCCCGGCTGTCGCCGATGATGGAGTTGTACAGATCTACCTGGTTGGTCGGGCCCTCCAGGGAAATCTCGGACTGCGCATTGTTGTACAGGGTGCTGTAGTACATTTCAGCTTTGCCGACTGCGCTGCCGACCCACAGCCCGATGGAGTCACTGTTACCGCCGCGCTTGTAGGAATAACCGCCGATCGCTCTCATAAATACCGCCTTATCGGCAGACCAGATCCGGTAATTCCGCTTGTTGCCGAAGGCCACTGTATCAATAAACACCGGATTGATCGACTTGTCATCCCAGCCGCCGTCCGTGCTGTCAAACGCCTTGCTGCGTACATAGGTCAGGTTATATACCTGCCGCTCCGCACTAAAGCCGTCTCCATTCCAGTAATTACTGCTGCCATTCTCATGCCAGCTGTTGCTGCTCACGACATCCTGGAACACGATATCATGGTCAAAAATATATTCCGATTCCGGCGAGTTACCGATTCTGAAGCCCATAGGGAAGCTGCCGGATGTGAAGTTAGCCTGACCGCCGGCATCTGCCGTTACGCCAATAACACTGGCCAAATAGTTGCCGTTACGGAATCGAACTGCACTTTTCGTGTAATTCGTATATGTGCCGCCCTTGATCATAATATCATGGGAGCCCGCGTCCGGATTGGAACGGGTTGCCCGGCCCCACAAGTACACACCGTCGCTCATATTATGCATATCCACATCCACGACGCGGATGCCGGTATGCTGTCCATTCGCATAGATGCCATAATAATAATTTTCGATCACAATGTCCTCGATCTGCCAGTAGCTGACGCCCAGCGGCACATCAATCAGCGAACGGTTGACTTGATTTTGCAGCGACCAGTCTCCCTGGAATATAGGCACCCCGGCACCGGTATCGACACCCTGGAGCTTCTTCCAGTTCTCCCGGTCCGTACCGCCACGAGTCAGGGTCAAGGTTTGCGGAACGGTGTAGGTGCCGCTGCCGATATACAGCGTGTTGGCATCCCCGGTAGCATCCCAGGCTGCCTGAAGGCCGCCGACCTGATCTCCGGCCAAGGCATTTGCCCAGCTGCTGCCATCCTTCGTACCTGCGCCCTGCGGCGTCACGTACCGGTCTACCGCCGCCGGAGCCGGTACTGTAACCGCCGTGCCTACCGTGTCCGCCAGCAAGGTGGCGTCGCCGAAAGCGACCGTATTCTTGTAGTTATCTGCAATGCCGTTCCAGACGAGCTGCGCTTCCCTTGCACCGCCGTTATCGTCGTCATTGACGGCAAGATCAAATCCGAAATCAAGGCCTGCCTCTGCCGTCAGACCGAGATTCAGCCAAGGAATGGCCAGCTCGACTGCGTACCCGCCAGGAATCGCGGCGGAGGCATGCTGCACGCCGATCCGCTCATTCAATCGCTCGAAGAGCGCATCATCGTTATACCCTTTACGGAAATGCCAATCATTCACATCATAGGTCGAGCCGTGATTGTGGTCACCGTCGATAAACACCTCGACAGAGTCATTCTCGTAGGAATCCTCGGAATCACTGTAGAGCTGATCATCAAACACCTTCACACCTACGTATAAGTATTTGTCATCCCAGAGCGTCCCGAAGTTTACCGTATTGCCGCTGGTGCCCAGAACGGCTTTGCGTGCCGTGCGGTCCAGATTCCAGACGCTTTCATCCAGCACGCCATCGACCGCGATCGGCTGCAGCGTACGCTTCAGCTCCAGCGGAAGCTCTTCCTCCAGCTCCTGCACCGTTACCGCTGCGGTAGCCTCCAGATTGTTAAAGGAAGCACGGATCGTTGTTGTGCCTGCAGCCACAGCCGTCACGTTACCGGCGCTGTCTACGGCTGCTATTGCAGCATCATCACTGCTCCAGCTTACCGCTGCGTCGTTCATCGGCTGTCCGCCCTGATCCAGCACCGTCGAGCTCAGCTTGCGGACCTCATCCACGAGCAGTACCGGACTGTCAGGCTGAACGTCGATGGACACGGCCGTTCTCAGGTCGCTGACCAGAACGTCATCCACGCTGTAGCTGGACTTGCTGTAGCCGCCAATGGCAATCTTGCCCTTGGTGAGCGAGCTGTCCGTTGCCGAAAGCAGCGGCGCCCCGTCTACATAGCCTGTGAGCTGGTTTCCGTCTACAGCAAGCTTGACGGTATACAGCGTGTTCAGATCGAGCACGACAGGCGCCGAATCCAGCAATGTCGCGTTACCGTTCAGCTTTTTGACAAGAGAGAGTGTGTCGCTCCCTGTATCCAGCCGAAGCAGATAGTGGTTATTTTCTCCCCCATATCTGGCATACACGCCAATACTGTTGCTGTCCGAGGAGCTTTGAAGCTTCGCCTCCACCGCGTACTGGCTCCAGTCCGAGCTGCCCGCTACCGCATACTTGCGCGTAGAGCTGCCAGACTGATATACATACCGGAGCATTTTGTTTCCATTGTCGGTATGCAGGGCAAAACCAGAAGGAAGGTTCCAATCTGAGGTATTCCCGTCCTCAAAATCATTAAACAGCAAAGGGGGATTTCCCTGAGCCTCTACTGCAGTATTTGTAGTTCCAATCCAGGATAATGACAGACAGATCACAAGCATAATCGAAATCGTTTTCATAAATGATGAATTCATTTTGGCATCTCCTCCAGAAGTTTAATCTTGAATCAGGATGCTTCGATTTTCGAAAATACGACGCATTGTGTCGCACCTTTTGCCCCTTTCCTTTGAAACGTTAGCTTCACCGTGGGCTGTAGCTGGGTCACGGCGATCCATTCACTGCAGGCGATCACCTCCCGTCCGGCTGGAATGGCGAGCTCCAGCTCGATGGTTCCTTCCTCGGCATGCGTCGGATCCGCAACACACACTTCAATACGTTCTTCGCTTTCCTTCACCATGACACTGGCACGCCGGTCACAAGTGATCGGTCCCGCCGATTTCACCCCGTCCTCCCAGAAGAAGGCGGCGAGCCTGCCTTGCCCCGGCTCCGCTGCCGCGTGGACCTCGCGGGTGCAGGCCAAGATGTGGATGCCTGGTTCGGCGGCATAGCGGGCTGTTTCCTGCGGGCTGGCCCCAGGCAGCAGCATATAGGCATAGCCCTCATCCTTTGCCGTCGCATCGTGCTCAAACCAGGCTGTGAGATAATGTCTGGTAACCAATTCCGCCGAGCCCTTGTTATCCAGCTCTCTCCAGCTGCCGCTCCGGGCTTCTCTCAGCACCTGCAGGAGGCCGGCATCCGGGAATACGTAGCCTACATCGGCTCCCGGAACACTGCCGGACAGATGCATCCACGCTGGGCTTGACGCCAAGGTGTCACCGGATTCCTTCACACCCTCCTGTCCGTCGATCAGAAGCACGTTACTGCCCTCTTGATTCAGCATCCGGTTGTCCACGATCGTTTCGGTCGCCCCGGCTGCTCCTTCCAGCACCGTTCCCAGGCAAACGTAGACTTCTCCGAACAGAAACCAGGATTTCCGGGCCCGGAATTCATCCGGCTCTACGAGCTCCATACCGACCAGACCGCTGTCCTGTCCGCATTGCACGCCGCCGGCAAACTGTCCCAGCAGCGGACGGTTCAGCCCGAAGCCGTTCTGCCTTGGCACCGTGCTCACGGTCGTCCCCGGCAGCCGGTGCGGATTCACCGTAGGCCAGAAGCCATCAGCGTATACCCGTAAATCGGAGTTATACAAGTACGTCATGCCATGGGCAGTGTACCAGCCCTTTAAGTTCTCGCCATTGATGGATTCATAGCTGCCGATCCGCTCGGAGAACATACTTACGCCCAGGGCATGGCCCGGTGCTCTCGATACGGCCCGGTCCATGCTGGCAAACACCTTGCAGAAGACCTTCTCTTCGGCCGGCTCAATACTTTCGTCTTGAAGCACCTCCTGAGCGAGAGAAGCCGCGGCAGGCCCCAGGCCGATATCCCCCCAGCCCTCGGAGAGTGCTAGCAGCCATTGCTTGGCCTGGCTGCGCAGCCAGGCGGCAGGCTCCGGTGAAGCGGCTTTAGCCAGCTGCAGCGACGCCACGGCCACCGCCTGAACATTGGCGTGGCTTCCCGGAGTCTGGCGCGACAGCTCCCTGCCCCGAACCATCTCCATCATGAGCCCTCGGAAGATAAAGGGAGCGAAGGAATGCTGGACCCAGCCGGCCATCTCATCCGCCTGTTCTTTGGAGATCGTCCACTGCGAGCCCTGCAGCACAAAGGTCAGCTCTGCCAGCTCCTTCAGCAGCGATTTGCCATACCCGCCGGTGTACGGAAATTTCTTGTGCTGAATAAATGATCCGTCCGGGTAGAAGCCGTCCCCTGCGGAAACGGTTCCAAAAACTGGCGAAAGCGCATCTCTTGCCGCAGCAATTCCTTCTGCATCTTCATGCAGCAAGGAGTAGAATAGAAAGGCGCGGGATTTCCATACCCGATTCGCACCGGTAGAGAGATAAGGCTCCGGCAGATCGGCCGTCCGCATTATCATCGGATTCGGCACAAACCGGTGCACGGGACGAAGATATTGAACCATTCTCTCCGGCGTCAGCCGCTCCTTCATCAGGCAGAGGATATTGACCAGAAGCAGCGGCGAGCCAATCTCCCAGTACCACCAATTGCCGTAAGTCGGTACCTGCTCGTTGTAGCGGTGCTCATACATCCATTCCAGGCCCTGCAGTATCGACTGCTCTAAAGCGCTGTCTTGATAAAGCGGCGAGCCGGCGGTTTCCAGTGCCAGCGTCATTTCGTAAAGCCGGGAGTAATTATGGTGCAGATCGGCCGCATTGATGAGCTTCGGCAGATCGCTCCACAGTGTTTCCCCGTGGCCAGGTGTCATTGACTGTACAAAGCGGGTCACTCCCTGGCTCTGCTTATCTCCGTCATTCCCGCGGGCCGGGGAGCGGCCTGACTCTGCAGCCGCTCCGCCAACCAGCAGAAATCTCCACCGTTCCAGCAGCATATCAAACATCGGCAGTCTCCTGGGATTCTTCCGTCAGCTTGATCGCCTCTCCATACAGCATGAACAGGACTCCGTACGCATACAGCGTCTCGGTGTAAGGAACCTGCAGATAGCCTTCCTTCTCCTGACAATCGGTGCCGCCGGAGGCGGATTGCGGAATTCCTTCTTCCGACACATGCTGCGCCAAGGTCTCTGTGGTCTGCCGGCCCCAGGCCTCAAATTTATGTTCCAGAATGCCAAGTCTGACGCCCTTCAGCGCAGCGTAGCCGAACAATGCGGTTGCAGTTGCTTCCGGATAGGCCTCCTCCAGTTCCGGCAGGGTGCGGAGCATCCCGTCCTTCAGGCGAAGCTGATAGCCCTTCTCCATCAGACGCTGGAACACCTCCACATAGCGGCCTTCCTCGCTGTCTACTCCTTGATTCTCAATCAATTCAATCAGGCTCGCAGCAGCCCAGCCGTTGCCTCTGCCCCAGAATTCGCCCAGCGGCTTCTGTTCCAGACAGTGATAGCCGTGATAGAACAGCCCCGCCTCCGGATCAAACTGGGAACGGATATGAATATCAAACTGCTCTTTCCCTGCTGCCAGCAGCTTCTCGTTCCGGCTCCAGGCACCATAGCGGAGCATGAACAGGCCAGCCATAAACAGGGAATCGATCCACAGCTGATTTTTGTAGTCCTCCAGGCCGCCCTCGCTCCATACGTGAGCAAGCCCCCCATTGGTCGTCTTGAGCGAAACGTTCAGGCACCAGTCGGCATACTCCTCGCAGATGGCTGCATATTTAGCATCCCCGGTTTCCTTCAGCAGGAGCAGGGCTACGTTCGCCGGAATGACCGTATTCACCGAGCCCGTCTTGCGCTGCTCAACGTTCCGGTCGTACCACTCACTCAGAAAAGACAGATATTTCTTCTCGCCGGTTGCTTCATACGCCTTGATGATCCCGAACAGGCAGACACCGGAGTTCCACTCCCAGAAATCCATTCTGAGGCGCCATACGTCCGATTCAATGCCCTCTACGCGATGCAGCAAACGTTCCAGTAATTGAGATTGTTCCATAGTATTCATGTGTAATTTGCTCCCTTCTCCTGTTCATTCTTTGGATCGATCCGCTTCTTGCTTTTCTCCAGCAATCTTGCTCATGCTTCATAGATTTCCTTATTTCTTCGACCGCCGGTACTGCTGGTTCAGCTCCTCTATGACCTTGCTGCCCCCGGCATCCATCCATTTCTGCACAGCCTTCTGGTAGCCTTCGGCATCCAGATCGCCCATCACATATTTCGCCATCATGTCATATCGCATATCATCCAGCTGCTGTCCCTGCTTTGTGTAGGTATTGGAATCAAACGGCTGCGCCGGATTGTACACGGCATACTCCTCATTGGCTGCCTTTAGCTCCTCCACCTTCTCCTGCACGGGATGCAGTCCTCCCGCCGGCAGCAAATTCATCGCTACCTTTAGCTGCAGATGCTTGTAATCCATAATCTCACTCTGCATCAGCTCGGTGTCCAGCATGACGGCCTTGCCGTCCTCCACCTTGTAGTGCCTGCCCTCGATTCCGTACTCCAGCAGGTTCTGCATCGGTGCATCATTCATCTGGTCCAGGAATTGCAGAATGCGATGAAATTGCTCCTCTGTCTGGACGGAGCGCTTGGGAATCATATAGACCCCGAGATATCCGCTGCCGGCCCGCGCTCTTTTCCCGTATCCGGCTTCCAATGTGGAGAATACGCCCAGCTCTGCGCCCGGCTCTGTCTTGCCGGCAAGCGACCAGGCCGCCGGATTGTTGAGAGAGCTGAACATGGCTCCTCCCTCGCCGGCAAGAAACATATCATTCGCTTTGGCTCCGGCAAGGACGGCAAAGTTAGGATTCATCAGCTCTTCGTCATACAGCCTTTTCATGAAATTGAGAGCATCCATATATTCTTTGGTCACAAAATCCGGGATGAGCTCTCCGTTCTCGTCCACACCCCAAATATTCGGACTGCCATACCAATTGGCCAGAATGCGGAACATCGACAGAAAGTCCTCTTTCCAGTAAATAAAGCCGTACGTATCATCCTTGCCGTTCTGGTCCGGATCGTTCTCCTTGAACGCCTTCAGCAGCTTGTAGAACTCCTCCGGCGTCCGGGGCTCTGATAATCCAAGCCGCTCCAGCCAGTCTTTCCGGTACGTGACCCCGACCTGCGCCGGCGCAGAGTGCCGGTAAACGGCATACACCTTTCCGTCAATCGCCAGGTTGTCCAGAATCTCTTCATTGGCCTGACTCAGGTTCGGATAGTTCTTGAGCTCGGGTCCAATCTCCCAAAATGCTCCCGCTTTAATAGCATTCAAAAAGCTGGAGGACTTCATGCTCTTTACATACATCAGGTCAGGCAGCTCGCCGGAAACCATGAGCAGATTGCTCTTCTCGTCATAGGTATCCTGCGGCACCCAGGTGATGTCCAGACTACTATTCGTATACTGCTCAATGGCTTGATGAAACGCATTGTCCTTGCCCGGATTCTCGGCATTGAGACCGGGGATCATCAGCTTCATAGGGAAAGGCTCATTCCCGGAGCCGGCTCCGCCTTCCCGGCTGCTTCCCACAGCCGCCTCATTGCTTTCCTCCGAGCAGCCGGACATCAGGCCGGCCATTAGCAGGAGTATCCCTGCCAAGGTCCAAAGCCCTCTCCATGTTCGCCCTAGTGTGATCATGTGCTTGCCTCCCTTGAAGTTATCAGGTCTGGTTGCCAGCCGCTAGCATTTCTGCCAGACGACGCATATGACAGAGGGGTCAGCCTGGGTTAACTTGAACGCTCAGCCTCTCATGAGGCCCTCACTGCGACTCACTGCAGCAAGGGTCAGGCCGTAAAGAGCAACGCGCTGCGATCTCTCCTGAATCACTGTCATTACTCTAAATTATAGCGTCAAACTAGTCTCTTCGGGGTGCCCCAGCGCAAAAAAATGCAGCTGCAGCATTTACCAGCATGAACAAAACCGGGAGAAGCAGTGGCTCATAGGGATCAGGGAGTCTTCCATCACAGCATGTAAACGGTTACGAAGAAGGACATCTTTAAACATTCTATAGTCCTTAATCTATCACCCTGCTCTATAACCGTATATAATCTTTTCCCTGCTCATTTCCATAACTGCAGCCCAAGCCCCCGTTTCAACCCTTACACGCCGCCGCGAGTGTCATATCAAGGCAATAATCTCTGTGTAGACAATGATTGCTCGATAAATTCAACAGAATGATTATATACAAAAAGCTCCCGAGACACGGGTCTCAGGAGGCATCGGGATCATGATGCTGCTTTCTGTATTTGCCGGGCGATACGCCCTCCATTTTCTTGAAGTAGCGAATAAAGTTCTGGGCATTGTTGTAACGAAGCCGCTCGGCAATTTCTGTAATTGTCATTTCCGTTTCCTCCAGCCACTGCTTGGCCATCTTCAGCCGGTGCTGAGCCAGGTATTCACTGAAGCTGATGCCGGACTCCTTCCGCAGGATGCGCCAAATGTAGCTGGGATGATAGTGGAGCCGGGCTGCACACTCCTCCAGTGTCAGATCGGTGTCGTATTCCTCATGAATGATACGGATGACCTCATCGGAAATCGACTTGTATTTCTCGCCCCGCCGTTCATCCAGCAGTGTAACTGCCGGGGCAATGACGGTATCCCGGAACCACTCCAGAATATCGTGTCTGCTGTTCAGCTCAAACAGCTGGTCAATGACCGACTTGTTCTCCTGATCCTGCCAACGCAGCGATTCCCCGGAATCCTGCACAATGCGCATAATCTGGGTCAGCAGCCGCACCAAGGACAGCCGGTATTCATCAATTTTCAGCTCTGTCCGGAACAGCTCATTGACCCATTCCTCCAGCAGCGTCACGGCCTGATCGGCATTGGTCTCCTTCACGGCATCCAGCAGCCGGTTCTCCAGCTGCTCCGGATAAGCCAGATTGCCGCCGCCTGAGGTCATATCCTCAATAAACAGAATGGACTCATAGCCCAGCTTCATCCGGTATTTGAGCGCCTCTACGCTTTCACTATAGGCCAAAGGCAGCTGTTCGAAGTCGCTGTATACCCTGCTGATGCCAATGCTGGCCTTCAGCTTCAAATAATGCTTGATCTCCTTCTGGAACGTCTCCGCCTCGGCATACAGCTCCTGAAGAAACTGCTCCTTCGAGGATTGATTGCTGCCGCGCACCACAATTACGCTATGTCCCGTCACCATGCAGGCATGCAGTCCTTGGGATGGCGCAAGCTCGGTCACTATATTTTTCATAGCGAAGAGCATTAAATCCTTATCCTTCTCTTCGTACAGAGTGCCTTCCAGTGTATCAATCTGAATGGCCAGCACACACTGGTGCATGGTGGATTCATCGTATCCGAACATATGGAGCCGTTCTCCGATGTCCTTGCGGGGAATTTCGCCGTGCAGCAGCTTCAGCATAAAAAATTCGTTCAGCTGCTCCACCTGCCGGTCCAGCTGCTCCGTCAGGCGGCTCCGGTTCATATCCAGCCGCTGGATCCGCTCGCTAATAATCCGGAACTCATCCCCGCCCCGGGCGAGCGGCTCTGTCGTCCCGGTCATCTGCGCAGACAGATCATACAGACTCCGGATCGGCTGATACATTCGGAAGGAGCCGAAGAAGGAGATCAGCGACGTGAACAGCAGGGTCACGACACAGATAACCAGCGTCAGCCAGCCGATCATGCGCGATTCGCTCGTGATATCATCAATCGAAACGATGGATAGATAGGACCAGCCATTATAGCTGGACTCAATAAAGCTAATGGCTGAACGCTCCTCGCCAACATCACTTTCGGTGTAGCCGGATGTGAGGCCAGTATTCTGAATATCCTGAAAGAAGCCATGGCGCGCCGCATTGTCTCCTATAGCCAGCTCGGTTTCGGACAGCAGCACCCGATCCTGATGGTCCAGAACCATAATGCTCCCGGAGCGCTGGCTCTTGAAAATGTGGCGGTTCACGTCTCCCGACGACGTGCGCACCAGCAGCAGGCCGGACGGGTTGCGGTCATTGAGTGGAACTTTGATGACGAGATTAATATCTCCGGCCTGACTGCCCGTGAAGGGATCGCCGGCCTCACTGATCCAGAAGGACTGTCCCGGACGCTCCAAATAATAATTCAGCTCATCGTATCCGATCTTGTCGGCCATAGGGCTCAGACCGTCATCACTGACGGCCCAGCCCTCCCGTACACTGATCAGAACCGGGTCCATATATTGAAGCTGGCCGCCTGACAGCGTCGTCAGCTCGTTCATTAAATCGCCAACGATGCCAAACTCATGCGGCGTTAAAGACACGTCAATATGGTCATTCACCAGCGGGGAATTGGCAAACCGCACCGCGGTATGCTCCACCGTCTTCAGCACCTGCTCCACGGTCATCTGCGTCTGCTTCAGGCGCAGCATGTTTCCGTCATTAACCTTGTCCTGAATGTCTGATGACGATTTAAAGTAAGAAAAAATACCAAGAATGGCGACAGGCAGCATGCTCAGCAGCAAAGTAAACGCAATCAATCTCTGCAGATAACCATTCAGCTTCATAAGTAAACACATCCTCAACGAGATCGCACTGATGTATATAGTATAGCGCAGAATCATCATTTGCGCGCCTTGACAGCAAAGAGATGCTGCCGAAGCAGCACCTCTTTGTGAACGCTTTTACTGGTTTTACCCTAGCATAAAAAGGATGTAACAATCAATCCTTATTTGCACAAAGTATCATCCAGGCGCTGCAGGCAGCACGCCTCCAGCAGCTCCCCGGCATCCAGCATTTCAGGCTGCAGCGGCAGCTTACTGCCCATGCCCCTGGCACATACTGCGAGCTTGTAGCCGCTGCCCAGCGCGTCATACATTCTTAAGGTATAGGGAATCAGGCGGTCTCCGTCCTGAATGTGCAGATGCCCGGCTTCAGGTTGAATCGTAATGTCGCGGGGCGGGTAGGAGAATCCCGTACCCATCGCCTTCAGGCAGCTTTCCTTGCACGTCCAAAGCGTATAGAAGTATTCTCTCGCGTCGGCACCCTTCCGGGCTGACAGCGCCTCTCGCTCCGGGGCTGAGAACACCATGTCTGACACGGAGAGATCTATGTCCTGTACCTCTTCAACATCGATTCCGACCGGAACCCCGCCGATGACACCGACCACCCACTCCCCGGAATGGGAAATGTTAAAGCAGCATTCCGGATCCGCAAGCCAGTATGGCTTGCCATAAGTCGTCCTTGTCAGCTGGCTGCTCTCTGGAAATACGCCCCTGTATGCCGAGATGAGCCAGGCCGACAGCAGCTGGCCGGCGGTGCTTCGAACCTGATCCTCCCGGCGGACAAGCTGACGTATCCGCCTCTCTTTGTCACGGCTGAGAAGGGACAAGCCGGCTTCCAGCTGAGAGGAAG
The DNA here is from genome assembly GCF_005577435.1 of Paenibacillus algicola. Taxonomy (NCBI): domain Bacteria; kingdom Bacillati; phylum Bacillota; class Bacilli; order Caryophanales; family Paenibacillaceae; genus Paenibacillus; species Paenibacillus algicola. The sequence continues at coordinate 3,788,594 of NZ_CP040396.1, forward strand.
CGTAGCCGTTCCCCACATGCACTGCATACATCAGCATAACTCCCACCTCTTTTCTCCCTCTTTGATGAGGATATTGGGCTTGCCTGAAGACCCTGCTGGCCGTTAGTGAAAGCTCATCAATGAGGTCTGCCCCTTCCGCATCCGGAAGGATACAAAATGCTCCAAAGAGGCGATCTGGAAGTAAGCATTCATCTCGTGCAGGCGGCTCATGCTCTGACCTGGCCGCTCACCAAAGGAATGTCCCGGATACACCCTGGTGTCTGCCGGCATAAGCTGCTGAAGCCGTTTGACGCTGTAATACATCTCCACAGGATCACTGCCTTCCGACGAACACATGCCGCAGCCCTCTGTAAAAATGGTATCCCCGGTAAACAGGCTCCCCTCCAGCCAGTAGCATCCCCCGCCCGCCGTATGTCCCGGTGTGAGCAGTCCGGTGATCGAGGTATGCCCTACCTTCAGCTCCTCGCCGTCTTTCAGCCCATAGAGGGAAGGAGCGCTAAAATGATAATAGTCCAGCTCCTTCTGCATCATAAATACGTGCGGAGCATATCGCTGGCACAGCGGCGGCACGAGATGCACATGATCCTTGTGAGAGTGGGTCAGCAAAATCGTACTCAGCTCCGCCTCATAGCGTTCCAGCGCCGACTCAATGGCTTCCAGCTGCCAGGCAGGGTCTACGACCGCCGCCTGCCTGCTCTTGCGGTCCACGATCAGGTAGCTGTAATTGATATACCTGCCGCTGCATACGCGAAGGATTTCAAGCTGATATGTGTTACGGTTCATCCTTTGCAGCCTCCCCTTGCTTCCCCTCTTGAACCGTTCTAACGGGTGAGCTCCAGATCCACAGAAACGAAAGGGCCCCGCCGCAGGCAGCAGCGCAAATCGTTTCATACAGCCCGATCCAGGTGCCCAGCGCCCCGCCTGACAGGGCTCCGAGCGGAATGACGCCCCAGACAACAAAACGCATTGTAGCGTTCATCCGTCCCAGCATGTCCGGCGCAGTGATCGATTGCCGGAAGCTGATCTGCGCCACATTGTATACCGTTGTCGTCAGCGAGACGATAAACATGGACAAGAGGATCATAAGGAACGCCGCCGTTTTCGTGCCGGCTGCGCCGAACAGAAACAGAAATCCCAGCCCTTGTCCCAGTGCAGACCCCGCGATAACAGGACCCAGACCGAACCGGGCAACAAGCCGGCCGCTGAACACTACGCTCAGCACGGCCCCCAGCGAGCCGAGCGTCATCACCAGGCCAATCTCGGCGGGACTGAAGCCGAGTGTCCTGGTCGTGTACACAATGATGACGGCGAGGATCATATTATAGAAGAAATTAAAGGTAGCCGAGCAAGCGGCAATGGAGCGCAAATAATGATTCTGAAACACCAGGCGCATGCCCTCGCCAATCTCCCGCGAAAGGCCTGAAAGGAGCGATGGCTTCACTTGCCGCGGCGGCTCGTCCACCTGCACTCTACAGGTTAGCAGGCCCGATATGAGAAATGAGAAGGCATCCAGCACAATAGCAACTGCGCCGCTCAGCCACTGGACGAGCAGACCGGACAAGCCCGGTCCGGTTACACCGGCGGCAGACCGGCTCAGCTCCATCTTCGCATTGGCATCCACCAGCAGGTCCTTCCTCAGCATGTAGGGCAGGATGGACTGATATCCGATTGAATAAAAGGTGGTGCAGACTCCCACCACGAACGCGACCAGGCATACATAGAAGAAATTCAGGAGCCCGACCCATGCCAGAATCGGAATGCTCATGAGCAGTGCAGCCCGGCTGAAATCCGCAGCAATCAGCAGCGGCCGCTTCGGAAGCCGATCCACCCACACCCCGGCCACCAATCCGAACAGCAGAAAGGGCGCATATTCAACAGCATGTAAAATTCCCATTTGCAGAGGTGATGACTTCAGCGACAGTGCCGCAATCAGCGGAAGAGCCATCGCCGTAATCTGGGAGCCAAACATGGAGAGGGACTGCCCCGTCCACAGCTTCAAAAAATTACGATCTCCCCAAACCGTACGCGCCGGATGGATGCTGCTGTTTCCCTGCTGGATTTCCACTTCCATCCTCTCACCTTCTTTTTTTGTGAAATGCCTTGCTCTATACAGGAACCTGCAGCTTCGCCGGAGTAAACCAGGACCTCAACTCATTCAGATGCTCCAGTCCCTCCATCACCTGCTGAAATTCCAGCCCGAAGTCCAGCAGGCAGGCCACCTCATCGACTCCGATGCGGTGCAGCTTCTCGATCATGGCGGCACATTTCTCCTTGGAGCCCATTAATGAGCTGATCTGAAAATATTTCTCGAAGGCGAAGGTAATCAGCGCGTCCCGGCTGCTGCTCAGCATACTGCCGACCTCGGACTGCTCGTCCTTCAGTGGATTCAGCGTCTCATATTGATCTAAAAAGGTGTCTAAATAATCCCGGAGCGGGCCTCTGACCTGCTCCTTCACCTCCTGATCCTTTTCGCCGACACAGGTGTGGACCATCACCGAGACGATGCCGGCTTCGGGATCATGTCCATGCTTGGCGCGCTGCTCCCGGTACAGCTGAATCCGCTCCTTCAGCGCATCCAGTGTATGTGTTGCCATGGAGCAGAGCACATGAAAGCCCTGCTCTCCAGCCTTACTCCAGGTCGCCGGATTCCCCGAAGCCGTCAGGAAGACGGGAAGCTCGGGCTGCACCGGCTTCGGCAGCACCGCCACCTCTACCTGCTGGCCCGAAATATCCTTGCATTCCACCGACTCGCCTCTCCACAGCCGCCGGATAAGCTCCAGATGCTCATACATCACTTCCTTGCGGTTCTCGTAATATTCCGGCTTCAATATAAAGTCGGCGGGGTGCCAGCCCGTGGCTACCGATATGGCCGCCCGGCCCCGGGATAAATTGTCCACCAGCGACCACTCCTCCGCGACCCGCAGCGGATGGTGCAGAGGCAGCACGACGCTGCCTGCCCGCAGCTGGATGTTGTCTGTAATGGTAGCCAAGGCGGCACTCAGCACCGACGGATTGGGATACAGTCCGCCGACAGCCTGGAAGTGACGCTCCGGGGTCCAGATCGCCTGAAATCCGTTCTGATCCGCGAATTTGGCGCTTTCCAGTACCAGGCGATATTTGTCAGGACCGTCTGTCGAGCCGTCGCCGGAGAAGAAGATGAGCGAGAAGCCCATTCCCTTTTGGCGCAGGCTGTCACTGATAGAAATCCCCTTCTCCCCGGCGGCACCGGCGGCACCGGCTGTGTCCGGCGCAGCCGAGCGCTGCTTCAGGCGCGCCTCCAGCATGCTGCGCTGCTCGGGAGAAAGCGAGGAGAGCTTTTTTTCCAGATCGTTCATGAAATCAACCGCCTTTTCCACAGATTATGATCACGAGCCTTGCTTGTACACGGTCTCCTGGCTGCGTCTCCGCTGCTTCAGCTTCTTTTTGACGTGGCTGTCGTTGGTGCGGAACAGATAGTCCCATAATGAAATGAAAAAGGAATAGTTGCATTTGTACAGCTTGTGGTGCTTCAGGTGAAACACGCCGACGGGAATAATGTTCGTGAATTTGCCGGTCAGATTCGGGTTATGGTCCAGGACGTTCCGGGACAGAAAAATTTCATAAATATAATGAAAGGCGAATAGGATGATGCCATACACCGGATCTAAGAACATCAGCACGACAATCGGCAGGGTAAAGGTCAGCCACACATCCAGACTTTCCTTCCACCCGCCAAACCAGAAAAAGAAATCATGCCATGGCGGCCACTTGGAATCTCCATAGTCGTATTTGTGGTGGGCCATGTGAATGTGATGCAGGAAGTTTTTTTTGTGCGGAATGTGGGCCAGAACGTGCATCGTGTAGGAGTACAGTGTCCACAGCAGGAAATACAGCACCAGCTTGCCTACGAATATCATCACGCTTCCCTCCTATCCCAGGGGTAACAGATTTTTTGGAATATCAATCCATCGGCCAAGATCCTCGTGATGAACAATAGAGAAATGATCGGCTTGCACCTGGTGTAATGTGAGATGGCTGACCAGGCGGCTCCATACGCCCTCCTGCTCTTGCGAATCCGCAGCGCGGAACAGCTGCACCTGCTCCACGTCAAGCTTCGGAGTAAGTCCGGGCTGATACGCCTGAAAGGCATGCACTGTGCCCAGATAGACGGCGAACAGACGATTCAGCTCCTCCACGGGTGTTCCCGGCGGCAGCAGGTCCAGAGCCTGCAGCTCCGCGCATAATTCTTCCCGGTCAAGGCTCTGGGCCTGCCAGGAACGCAGCATATCATCAGAAATATGATGGCCCGGAACGGCAGCCAGCTGTTTGATGAAGTGATACATCACCATTTCCTCGGTGGCATCGCTTCTCTTGGACAGATCGCTGTCAATCAGGGCGAGCTGTACGACCTCCTCTCCGGCTGCCTTCAGCCTGCGTGCTGCCTCGTAGGCGATAAAGCCGCCCATGGACCATCCGCCGAGGCGGTAAGGACCTTTCGGCTGCACCGAGAGGATCTCGCTGACATAAGCCTCCGCCATCTCCTCAATGGTCTGTGGCACGTCTGATGACCCAATCATGCCATGGCTTTGGAAGGCATAGAAGGGCTGGGCCTTTCCCAGCTGACGCGAAAGTGTGAAGTAGCAGCTGATGCTGCCGCCGACCGGATGAAAGAAAAACAGCGGCGTTTTCTCGCCTTTTTGCTGGATTTTGACCAGACAGCCTTCCTCTTCCCTGCTCCCTGTCCCCTGCCCCTCCGAGGCCATATACCGGTCCAGCTGCTCTGCCCAATCGGCAAGCACCGGATATTCGAACAGAAGCCTTAGCGGAACCGAGCCGCCCCACTGTCCTTTCACCTGGGACATCACCTGGGTGGCCAGCAGTGAATTGCCCCCGATTTCAAAAAAGCTGTCGGTGATGCTCACTGCGGACATGCCCAGCACCCCGGCCCAGATGTCGGCTGCCCGCGCCTCGGCCGGCGTCCTCGGTGCCACGTAGTCCCGTTCCTCTCTGGCATGCCGCTCCGGCTTGGGCAGGGCTGCAATGTCCACCTTGCCATGAACGGTCAGCGGAATCTCACTCAGCACCACATAATAGGAGGGCACCATGTACTCCGGCAGCCTGTTCTGCAGAAAACGCCGCAGCTCTCCGACGGTCACCGTCGGCTCGTTCAGCACAATGTAGGCTGCCAGGCTGTACTCCCCACCCGGTCCCATACGAGGCACGACCACATATTGCGACAGCTTGCCATATTGTGACAGCTGCGCCTCAATCTCTCCCGGCTCCACGCGGAATCCCCGTATCTTGATCTGATGGTCCCGGCGGCCCATGAATTCCACAAGTCCATCCGGCAGGAAGCGGGCGAGGTCCCCCGTCCGGAACAGGTTCTCTCCGCTTGTTGCAGGGAATGGACTCGGGATGAACCGCTCCTTGCTCAGCTCCTCCTGATCCCAATAGCCTTTTGCAATGCCGTCTCCCCCAATATAAAGCTCCCCGTACACGCCCGGCGGCACCGGCTCCATGCTGTCATTCAGGATATATATCGTCGTATTGCCCAGCGGCCGCCCTACTGGCATCAGCTCCGTGTCACTGGTCCAGCCCGCCGGCGGCTCAAACATCGCGGCCGTGATCGTCGTTTCCGTCAGGCCATAATCGTTAATCCAGCGCACCTTCCCCGCAGTGATCCGGCTCCACACCTGATAGGTGTCATAAGCCACCTTCTCTCCCCCGACGATGACCAGCTTCAGGCTGCCGGGAATGGTCGCCGCTCCGTTCTTGAGATCTGTGACGAGATTGCTCCAGTGGGCCGTTGTTACATTCAGAACACTGACTTTCTCCTTCTCCAGCCACGCCAGAAACTCTCCGCCCTCGGCAATATGCTTGTCCTTCCACAGCACGAGCGCAGCTCCTGACAGCAGCGCCGGGAATATTTCCTGCACCGCCACATCGAAGCCGACCGAAGTGAACTGGAGGACACGGTCTCCAGCCTGCAGCTGAAATTTCAACATAGCCTGGACGCAGTGGCTGGCCACATTCCGGTGGGTAACCATGACGCCCTTCGGCTTCCCGGTGGATCCCGAGGTGTACATGATGTACATCAGGTCCGAATTCGACGCAGGGCTGACAGGAGTCACGGGCTGCAGGCTCAGCTCATCCCATAAAGCGGAGAGCGGTATGACCCGGCAGCCTTGATCCGTAAGCCTCTCGGAGGCAGCAAGCAGTCCTTGATCTGCAATAAGAGCATCGGCCCTGGCATGCCGGAGCATATATTCCAGGCGTTCCGACGGATAGGAGGGATCCAGCGGAATATACGCACAGCCCGCCTTCATCACCCCGAGCAGCGTCACAATCCATTCGATGGACCGTTCCAGGCAGAGTGCAACGCGTTCCAGGGGAGCTTCACCTCCGCCTGCTCTGTTCAGCAAAGCATGAGCCAGCTGGTTTGACCTCTCCTCCAGCTCGCGGTACGTCAGGGACTGATCCCGGTAGATCAGAGCTGTGGCGTCCTGCGTCAGCATAGCCTGGCGGGTAAACAGCTCCTGCACGGTACCCTCCGGAGGGGCCGTTCTGGCACTCGCCCCGCTCCATTCCTGAAGAATGGTGTGCCTTTCACGGTCTGACAGCATTGGCAGCTCGTTGATGCCCCGGCCGGGGTCCTCCACCGCAGCTTCCAGCAGCTGACGGAAATGCTCCAGCATCCGGCCGATGGTGTCTGCACGGAACAGATCACTGTTATAGTCCATGACCGCTTCCAGCACTCCATCATTCTCTGTAATGGTGAAGGAAAGCTCCAGCGCACTGGGCTTCTTCGTAAAATCAAACCGCCGGATGGTCAGCCCGGGCAGTGCATGAACATCCAGAGGCGGCGCATGCAGAAAGGTAAGCATCGTCTGGAAAAATGGATTGCGGCTTCGGTCCCGCTCGCTCTGCAGCTCGTCGATCAGCTTTTCGTACGGAACATCCTGATGGGCAAAGGCAGCGAAGCACGTCTTGCGGGACAGCTTCAGGACGTCTGTGAAGGAAGGATTCCCGGATACATCCATCCGCAGCACCAGATTGTTCACCAGCATTCCGATCATATCCTGCAGCTCCGGCTGACTTCGGGTGCTGATCGATGTCCCGATGCACAAATCCTCCTGTCCGCTATAGCGGTACAGCAGCACATGATATGCAGCCAGCAGCGTATTGAAGAGCGTTACCCCGGAGCTGCGGCTCAGCTGTTTGACGCCTTCGGTCAGCTCCCGGGACAGCGTGATGCGCCTGCGTTCTCCATCGTGAGTCATGACTGGAGGACGGGGACGGTCCAGCGGCATATTGAGCACCGGAAGCTCTCCGCCCAGCTTGTCCCGCCAATAGCTCAGCTGCCGCTCATAAGCGTTCTCCTTGACCCGCGCAGCCTGCCAGTAGGCGTAATCTGCAAAATGCAGCGGAAGCGGAGCCAGCTCCGGTGCCCGCCCTTCGATATAAGCGGTGTAAAACTGACACAGCTCCTGCACGATTTTGCCTAAAGAGCCAAAGTCGGCGACGATATGATGAATCGTAAACAGCAGGATTCGTTCCTGCTCCGACAAACGGAACAGGGCAGCCCGCAGAAGCGGGCCGGTCTCCAGTGAGAAGGGCTTCTGAATCTCTTCATTCATAAGCTCCACCGCACGAGCCTCCTGCTCCTCCTTGGGCAGCATGGACAGATCAACCAAGTCTATCGGAATAAACACCCGTTCCCTAATGACTTGCTCCGGGACACTTTCCCGGACCTCGAAAACCGTGCGGAGCGATTCATGGCGGGCAACAATGCCGTTCAGGCTTTGCTCAAACAGCTCCTCAGCCAGCTCTCCCTGCATGCGGAAAGCCGCATTAATATTGAAATGAATGCTGGACGGTTCCAGCTGGCTGAGAAACCATAGTCTGTACTGCTCCACCGAGAGCGGCAGCGGCTGTTTCCGGGAGACGCGCTCTAGCACGATATCAGTTTTCAATGTTTCCACCCTTTCATAGGAGCTCCAGCGCCTAATTGGTTTTGGCATGGCTTTTGTGGTTCACGGCAAAGGTTAATTCCTCGAAATTTCCTTGTAATAAAAGACCGTCGCGTCCAGGCTTCCATGACTGGACAATGCAAAGCGGGGAATCGTACCCGCCTCGATATAACCTTCCGACCGGTACAGCAGATTGGAAGGGTCTCCCTGCCGCGTGTCGAGCACGAGCAGGCTTCGCCCTTCTCTGACAGCACCGGCCTCGGCTGCCTTCATTAAAGCTCTTCCGATGCCTTTTTGCCGATGATCCGGATGCACCATCAGCTTCGCCACCTCGGCCCGGTGCAGTCCATTCTCCTTCATAGACAAATGCAGCTGGACCGTTCCGCACACGACCTCCTGATCCATGGCCACCCATAGCAGGACGTCCTCACCCGGCACCTTCCTCCAATAGGATTCAGCACTTGCCAGGCTGAGCGGGGGCATAAAGCCTACGGAGGCTCCATCCTCCACGACAGCTGCGAGCAGTTCACTCAGGCTCTGCAGCAGCGGGGCACTCAGCTCCTTGAACTCTACACATTGCAGGTTGCTGATCATGACTGCTTGACTCCTTCCTCCTTCAATTTGTCGAGCTCTCTCTGGATGTCGTCCAGAGACTGTCCTTCCAGCTCCTTCAGCAGCGCCTCCAGCTCTGCTGCTTCCTCCTCTGGACTCCCCTTTGCATCCGGCAGCGCCTCGATCACCTGTCTGGCCAAGCCGCGGATAGTCGGCTCATCGAACATATTTTCTAGCTGCAGCTCTATATCATAGGCATTGCGGATACGGGTCATCAGCTGAATCGCCAGCATGGAATTGCCGCCCAATGTAAAGAAATCATCATCCAGGCCGATCGGAGAAATGCCGAACAGGTCCTCCCAGATCCCCCGCACCTCTTCCAGCACACCCTCGGGGCTTTTATCAAGCGCCGCGGCAGCAGCCGGTGCCGACGGCTCCGTGACCCCCGTTGCGCTGTCCACTTCGCCTTTGTCCGTCGGATAAGAGGACGCGGATGAGTCGGCTGCAGTTGCAGACGCGACCTCCTGCCCGGATTGCAAGAAGCTCAGGCTGCCCTGTCCAATCCAGTAGCGCTTGCGCTGAAACGGATAGGTCGGAAGCGCAATCCGCCTTGCGATTCGATCCGGATGCACATCGCTCCACTTCACGGCAACACCCTCACACCACAGTCGGCCAAGTGCCTGCAGCAGAAATCCCCGGTCCTCCTGGCGATCCTTGGGATGGCGAATGAGCGGAACGGCGGACGGTGTCCGGGTCTGCGGCCCCTGCTGACTCATCAGGCCGCTGAGCACATGACCTGGTCCAATCTCTACCAGCAGCAGACCTGGGTCTGACATCAGGGCGCTTGCGCCTTCTGCAAACCGGACGCTCTGCCTTACATGCTCCCCCCAATAGCCGGGATCCATGACCTGTTCCGGCTGAATCCAGCTCCCCGTTACATTAGATATGTACGGAATCTGCGGAGCATGCAGGGTGATGCGTGAGACTGTCGCCGTAAAGGGCTCGATCACGGGGTCCATCATCGACGAGTGGAAGGCATGAGACGTATGGAGGAGATAGGCTTCAATGCCTTCCTGACGAAGCTCGTCACGAAGGCGCTCCATATCCTCTTTATTCCCGGCCACCACCGTAATCTCCGGTGCGTTCACGGCAGCGACCGACAAGGAGCCGAAGAGATGCTCCCGAGTCTTTGACTCTGGCAGATGCACTGACATCATGACCCCCGGCGGCATGCTCTGCATCAGCCTGCCCCGTTCAGCGACGAGCTCCAGTGCATCCTCCAGTGTGAAGACTCCGGCAAGACAAGCCGCGGTGTACTCGCCAATGCTGTGACCGAGCATGCATGCCGGGGTCAAGCCCCACGCCTCCAGCTGCTTGGCCATCGCATACTGAACAATGAACAGACTCGGCTGGGCCACCGATGTTTCCTGCAGCCGGGAGGCTGCATCGGCATCCTGTTCATTCCACCACAGCGTCCTCAGATCCAAGCCCAGCCTCGGCTGCAGCCGCTCACAGCAGGTGTCGACGGCTTCGCGGAAGACGGGCTCGCTCTCATACAGCCCGCGAACCATGCCAATATATTGCGAGCCCTGGCCCGGGAACAGAAATCCCAGCCGCTTCGGAGCAGCGGCATGACGCGCATGCAGCTTCCCGCTTCGCTGCTTCAACTGCTCAGCCGCCTCTGCCATAGAGCCGGCACTGAAGGCCATGCGGTAAGGAAACTCTTTTCGCCCTTCCTGCAGCGTAAATGCGACATCCGCCAGCGAAAGGTCAGGGTGCTGCTCCAGATGCTGCTGCAGCTGGTCCGCGGCCTGCTCCAGTGCATCTTCGCTCAGCGCGGACAACACCAGCAGCTCGGCAGCCGGAGCGACCCCGGCCGCTGCCTTGACTGCCGGGCTCTCCTCCAGCACGACATGGGCGTTCGTACCACCCATGCCGAAGCTGCTGACACCTGCGCGGCGAGGGAAGCCTTCTGGCTGCTCCCAAGTCCGCGCCTTCGTATTTACAACAAACGGGCTTTGCGCAAAATCAATATTCGGGTTCGGCTGCTCGAAATGCAGGCTCGGCGGAATCACCCCATGATGCAGTGAGAGCACCGTCTTGATCAGCCCTGCGACACCGGATGCGGCGCCCAGATGGCCGATGTTGGATTTGACAGAGCCAATGGCACAGAAGCCTTTCTGCTCCGTGTCCATACGGAATACGCGGCTCAGCGCCGCAATCTCGATGGGATCTCCCAGCGGCGTCCCGGTTCCATGGGCCTCGATCATTCCGATCGTGCTTGGAAGCACGTCGGCCATCGCCTGTGCGTCCAGAATGACCTCCGCCTGGCCATTGACGCTCGGCGCCGTGAAGCTGACCTTGTCAGAGCCGTCATTGTTGATCGCGCTGCCCTTAATAACCGCGTACACGGTATCCCCTTCCTGCAGGGCGTCCTCCAGACGTTTCAGGACGACCACGCCGACACCGTTACCGAAGATCGTCCCGCTTGCCTTGGCATCAAAGGGACGGCAGTGTCCGTCCGAAGCCAGGACATCCCCTTCCTGGTGGAGGTAGCCTGTCTTTTGCTGGGCCACAATGGATACGCCGCCTGCCAAAGCCATGTCACATTCCCCGCCGAGCAGGCTCTGAACCGCGAAATGGACGGCCACGAGCGAGGTGGAGCAAGAGGTCTGTACACTAACGCTCGGTCCCTTCAGGTTGAGCTTGTAGGACATCCGGGTCGCCAGGTAATCCTTCTCATTGCCGTGCCGGATGGCGAGCTCTCCCACCGAATCCACGAGGCCGGGCTCCGAGTACAGATGAAACAGGTAGCTGCTACTGAAGACGCCGGCGAAGACACCGATGCGTCCGCTGTATTTCTCCGGCGTATATCCGGCAAGCTCCAGCGCCTCCCAGCCCTTCTCCAGAAACAGCCGCTGCTGCGGGTCCAGAATTTCCGCCTCTCTAGGTGTCATGCCGAAGAATGTCGCATCAAACTGATCCGTATCCTCAATGATCGACCCCGCCCGAACATAATTGGGGCGCTTGTAGACGTCTTTTTTAACGCCTGCCTGCTCCAGCTCTTCATCACTGAAAAAAACAATGCTCTCTGTTCCCTCCACCAGATTGCTCCAGAATGCTTCCACATTGGAAGCCCCCGGAAAACGGCAGTTCATGCCGACAACAGCAATTTCGGTTCCGTTCATTTCCTGCATGGACACACACCTCCACGTATTAGGTATTGCGATGACGGCCGCCTTTGAGCCTTGCCTGACGGCGCTGCTCCAGCGACTGCTGCCGCATGTCCGCCCGATGGCGGTGGACTTCGCCGGTTGCTGCAGCCGGCTCACTGCCTTGCTTCAGATGTGCTGCCAGCGAAGAAAGCGTTGGATATTGAAACAGCTCCACTACCGGGATATCTCTGCCCAGCGCGTCAGACAGCTGTGTCTTGGCCTGAAGCAGCAGCAGTGAATGGCCGCCAAGATCAAAAAAGTTATCATACCTTCCCACCCGCTCCACGCCCAGCAGCCGGCACCAGATGCCCTCCAGCATCTGCTCAAGACTATCTTGCGGCGCGCTATAGCTTAAGGCAGAGGCATTGCGGTCAAAAGCTTCAGCAGGATCAGGCAGCCGGGCGCGGTCGATCTTGCCGTTCGGCGTGAGCGGCAGCTCTTCCAGCGGAATGAAGGCGCCAGGCACCATATAGCCTGGCAGCCGGCTTCGGGCGTAGGAGCGCAGCTCTGCTAGCGATACGCCTTCCGGTGCGGATACGTAGTACGCTGCGAGCCTTTTGCCGCCGTCAGGAGCAGGGCACGCGGCGATCGCCACCTCCTGCACCCCTTCGTACCCGGCGAGGACGCTCTGGATCTCGCCGAGCTCCACGCGCATGCCCCGGATCTTCACCTGATCATCACGCCGGCCTGCAATCTGAAGGCTCCCATCCGGCAAATAATGTCCCAGATCTCCACTGAAATACAGCAGGTCCTGCTCCTCCTGAGTGAACGGGCTGCTTGCGAACCGCCCTTGCTCCTGATCTTCCGCGCTCAGGTAGCCCAGCGTCCTGAATGGCGTGCGGATGACGAGCTCCCCCATTTCTCCAATGCCGCACAGCCTGCGGTCAGGACCTAGCACGAGCAGCTGCGTCTGAGGGAGCGGAGAGCCGACCGGCTGAACCGGCGGCAGACTGCCTTGTGCCGGAACGCGGTAAAAGTACTTCGCAAGTGTCGTTTCTGTCGGACCGTACAGGTTGATGATTTCGGCGGAGCTGCCGAAAGCGTCCCGCCAGTCCCGGATCAGAAAGCCCGGCAACGGCTCCCCGGCAAAAAACACAGCTCTGAGCGCAGTCAGCGGGCGAGACTGCCCTTGTCCCAGCCAGGATTGCGCCAAGGATGGGACGGTATGCAGAATCGTGATCCGGTTCTTGTCCATCCAGGGCAGGATGGCTGCCGCAGACACATCTCTCTCCTCATCCGGCAGGCAGAGCACTGCCCCTGAGATCAGCGGCGTGAGGATATCCCGCAGCACGACGTCAAAGGCAAGCCCGGTCAGCTGCGCGGCTCGGTCTCCGGGACCAATGCCAAACGTCTCCCGCTGCCAGGTCAGGAAATGAGACAGGCCTTTATGACAGCCGAGAATCCCTTTGGGACGGCCCGTCGTGCCTGAAGTGAAGAAGATGTAAGCCGGGTCGTCCGGCTGCAGCGTCGGCCAGACCTCTGGGGATGCTGCTCCCGGCGGTACAGATGCAGGGGCTCCTTCAGCCGCTGCCAGGATGCCGTTTTCTTGCAGGAGGTACAGATGGGTCCATGCCTCCTCCCGAAGCCACCGCTCTTCACGGTCTTCGCTGCCGACATCTATCCATCGGCGTGCGCCCGCCAGAGCCAGCATGCCCTTGCCACGCTCCGGCAATGTGCCGGGGCCGATGGTCAGCAGAACCCCTCCCGCCTTCATAACACCTAACATGGCTGCAACCAGTCCGAAGCTTCGCCGGCCGGTCAGAGCGACGGCTTCTCCCCGCTGCAGCCCTTCCTCCAGAAGCCTTGCGGCCAGCTGCTCCACCGCTTCTCCCAGCTCTCCGTAAGTCCACTGTTTCTGTCTGTGCGAGATGGCAGGTGATGCCGGCTGACGGGCGATGACCGCCTCCAGCAGCTCCGTAACTGCCGGAAATCTTGGCTCCTCCAAAGGCTCCGCGGGATTCGGCAGCAGCGAGAGGCTCCGCGGGGTAACCAGTGAACAAGAGGAGATGACCGCTTCCGGGTTCATGGACAGCTGGCTCAGCAGATGCACATACTGGGCGGCCAGCTCCTGCATTCGGGCAGCACTGTACAGGTCCTTCTGATACACGAATTCCAGCTCCAGCCCGTCATCACGTTCATGAATATAGAGGGTGAGTGCAAATTTGGCCTGCGGCTCACCGAGCTCCAGAGGTGATATCTGCATCTCCATCAATTCCGCCTCATACCCTGGCGTATTCACATGATTAATCATGACGTCAAAGATCGGGTTGCGGCTGATATGCCGCTCCGGCTGCACCAGCTCCACCAGCTTTTCAAACGGAATATCCTGATGGCTGTACGCGTCCAGACATACAGCCCTGGTTCGGCGAAGCAGCTGGGTGAAGGTTGGGTCGCCCGAAACGTCCAGCCGCAGCGCGAGCGTATTCAGGAAGCAGCCAATCAGCGGCTCGGTCTCGGCTTGGCTCCGTCCCGCAATCGGCGAGCCGATGACGAAATCCTCCTGCTGGCTCAGCCGCTTCAAGAGCACGGCAAAGGCAGCCAGCAGTGCCATGAACAGCGTAGCCTGTCCCGTGCGGCACAGCTCCTGAAGCTGCTGCTGCACCTGCGGTGCAACCCGCTGCTTCACCCGCCCTCCGCGGTAGCCCGGCCGCTCCGGCCTTGGATAGTCTGCCGGCAGCTCCAGTACGGGTAACTCCCCGCCCAGCTGCCTCATCCAGTAGCTCTGCTGGCGAGTCCATTCGTCCTGGCTGATCGCCTCATTTTGCCAAGCCGCATAATCGGCATACTGTACTTTCAGCTCGGACAGGCCCGGCGGCAGATGATATCGGGCTTCCCGGTACAGCTGGCCCAGCTCGCGAACGAAAATGCCAATCGACCAAGCGTCGGAAATGATATGATGCATCGTGATGAGCAGATGATATTCCAGCTCCTTCAGCTGGAGCAGCAGCACGGATAACAGCGGTCCGCGCTCCAGATCAAAAGACTGAGCCATTTCCTGTGCCGCCAGCCGCTCGGCTTCAGCTTGGCGCTGCTCCATAGACCCTGACTGCAAATCCTTTATTCGGAGCGTGAAGGAGGAGGCTGCCGATACGCGCTGAATCGGCTCACCTTCCAGATGAAAGGTTGTCCTTAAGGCTTCGTGACGCGCAATCAGCCGCTCCAGGGCACGGGCCAAGCAAGCTTTATCCAGTGGTCCGCTCATGCTGACAGCACCGAAAATGTTATAAGCCGCGCTTCCCGGCGACAGCCGGTCCAGAAACCACAGGCGCTGCTGTGCAAAGGATAGCGGCACTCCTCCCTCCCGAGTTACTCTTGCCATTACAGGAGCGTCAGCAGCGTTTGCGGAGAAGATCGTTTCCGGCGCGATTTGCCGGGACTTCTCAAGCAATGTCGCAATGCCATAGACTGTAGGATGCTCAAACAGGGTGCGAAGCGGAAATTGAATCTCAAAGGCCGACCGGATCCGAGATGCCACTTGCGCTGCCAGAATTGAATGTCCCCCTATGTCGAAAAAATCATCATGAATTCCGATTGGAGCTGTTCTCAACACCTCCTGCCAAATCTCTGCGATTTCCTTCTCCGTGGACGTCCGGGGAGCCGGTGATTCCAGGGGATCCGCAGACTGCGGGCTAGAGCTGGACCGATCAGAGTCAATCTTTGCTGCAGAGAAAGCCGGCGCTGTCCCAAGGCTAGGCCCTGCAGGAGGATATCCCTTCCCCGAAGCGCATAGCTCATCCAGCTCCTGCAGGGTGAGCTGCGGCTGCCAGGCCAAGAGCTGCAGCCGCTGCAGCAGCTGCTCACCCATGTCTTCCACGGCTTCTGCGCTGAAGGCAGCAGTGTTGTACTCCATGTAAAGAGTGAATCCATCCTTCACCTCTACGGCCTCTACCGTCAGATGAAATTTGGCGATGCCTTGCTCCAGTCTGCACTGTCGCAGCGGCTGTCCGTCCAGGTGAAGCTCCTCAGATGCTGTGTTTTGCATGACGAACAAGGTATCAAACAGCGGATTCTGGCCCGGACCTCGTTTAACGGGAAGCTTGCGGACCATCTCCTCAAAAGGATACGCCGCGTGCTTCAATGCCTCGATGGTCATGCAGCGAACCTGCTCCAGGTATTGAAGGGCGGTCAAACGCCGGTCTACCCTGCTGCGCAAAGGCAGCGTGTTGGCGAACATGCCGATGACATTATTCGTGTCGGGGTGGTTTCGGTTTGCGGCAACCGTGCCCACTACGACCTCCTCCCGCGATGTACATGCAGACAGCCACGCAGTGCAGGCGCTCAGGAATACCATAAACAAGGTGCTGCAGGTGCGTGAAGCCAGCTCACGGAGACCCGCTGTGATTTCGGCAGATACGTTTATACTCCGGACTTCTCCGGTGTGGGTATGTGAAGCTTTTGTTAATGTCGTTAATAAATTGTTATTTGAATTATTTAGTCCGTTATTCGTTAATGAGTTTAACGATGCTGAGACGGTGTCGCTCCTCCCGCCTTGGCTGTAATCATACCCGCGGAGATGATCCAGCCAGAAGGCCTCACTGACCTTCATTGCAGGGGTATCCAGCTGCTCCAGGTACCACATTGTGTAATCCTTATATTGCAAACGCAGCGGCGTAAGCGGCTGTTGTTCATAAGCTCTCATGAACTCATGAGTCAGCTGGGACACGGATACCCCGTCCGAGATGATGTGATGCATATCAAACAAAATGCGGCTTTGCCCGTGATCCAGCTCGATCGCCGATACCCGAAACAGCGGGGCACGCTGGATATCGAATGGCTGAATCCAGGAGGAGATCAGGCGCTTTGCTTCCATCTCTGTAACCCCCTGCAGCAGCTTTAGCTCCAGCTCTACGGTGGGCTCAATATGCTGAAACGGCTCATTGTTTACCATGCGGAAGGAGGTTCTCAGACTTTCATGACGTTCCACCAGCTGCTCCCAGGCATGTGTAAAGCGGTCCAGATCCAGAGTCCCGGACAACTCCAGCATAAGAGGCATGTTATACCGCGTAGATTCCGGCTCCAGCTCATGGAGCACATACAATCTTTTCTGGGCGGGGGACAGCGGGTAGTACGCTCGCTCCGCTGCTGCCGGAATAGGCGCAAGGCTCGGTGCCGCTTCTTCTGTCTGCTGCGATGTCAATCCGGCAATGGTCGGCAGGTCAAACAGCTCAGCCAGTGTCCACTCACGCCCTAGCTTACTCTTCATGCGGCTTAGCAGGCTCATCGCGGATAACGAATGACCTCCCAATTCAAAAAAGTGATCGTGAACCCCGACCCGGTCCACCCCCAGCACCTCGGCCCACACTTCAGCCATGCCCTGCTCCAGCGGGGTTCGTGGAGCGACATAGTCTGCTCCCGGTGCCTTCCAGACTCCCGGGTCCGGCAGTCCCCGGCGGTCCACCTTACCGTTTGGAGACAGCGGCATTTCATCCAGCAGGATGAATGCTCCCGGCACCATGTACTCTGGCAGCCGCTGCTGCAATGCGGTCCGCCAGGTCCGCTGCAGCTCCGCTGGAGGTCTGTCAGCGGAAGCTGCAGCGGGTTGGGCTGCAGCCGTTTCTGTGGTCGCTTCTGTGGCCCATTCTGCAGCCGTTTCTGCGATACCTCCCGTCTGCGCATCCGCAGGATTTGCATCTCCCGGCACTACGTACGCAATCAGCCGGTTCTCTCCAGCTTCATCGTCTCGGGCCACGACCACTGCTTCCTTGACCCCGCTGCACTCCCGCAATGCGGCTTCAATCTCGCCCAGTTCAATCCGGTATCCTCTAATCTTCACCTGGTGGTCCATGCGTCCCAGATAGACCACCGTCCCGTCCGGCCTGTACTTCGCCAGATCGCCGGTCCGGTACAGCTTAGAAGAGTGTCCTTCGCCGTACGGATGGTCTACAAATTTCTCGGCGGTCTTCAGCTCGTCTCCTAAATACCCGCCGCCGACCTGTCCCCCGGCGATGCATAGTTCACCCGGTACCCCGATGGGCACCAGCCCCAGTCCTTCATTCAGAATGTACAGCTGCGTACCCAGAGTTGGACGGCCGATTGGCACGGCCCCCGGCTCCAAGGAACGCAGATCCGGCAGCCGGGTGTACACCGTGACATCTGTGCATTCGGTCGGTCCGTAGGTATTTACGATCTCTGCCTGGCAGGCTCCGGACTCGCTCCACGGGAGCAGTCGGTCCGGGGCGATCGGCTCGCCGCCCAGAAATACATGCCGCAGGCTGCGCAGCTGAGCGTAGCCGCTCTCCGCCGCTTCGTCCAGCAGCGGGTAGAAGGCGCTTGGCGTTCCATTTAGCAGCGTGATGCGATGGCGCTCGAGAAGCTCATTCACCTCGCGCGGATCGTACAGCCCGGACGGCAGCAGCACCAGCTCCCCGCCGGTCATCAGCGGAGCGAACAGATTTTTTTGCGTCAGGTCAAAGCTTGGCGAGGTGATCAGCAGCACGTGATCGGCTGCGTTCATCTGAAACTCCTGTGTGTACCACTGCATCAGCCGGGCGAACCCGCTTCGGTACACACTCGCTCCCTTGGGCCGGCCGGTTGAGCCTGAGGTAAAGATGATATACATCAGCTGCTCCGGCTCCACCGGAAGCCCCAGGTTCCTGCTGTCTTCCGACTGCAGCTCTTCCTCCAGCCCATCCACACTTAGCAGCATAATGGGAGAGGCTGCGCCCTGCTCGCTAGGAGTTTGGCTAGGCGTCTCGCTGCCGATCCCGCCAACCGCCTGTGCCGCCTTCCCTGCCACTTCAGTCAACGCCTGCTTCGTCAGCAGCACGCTCACGCCCGCCTGCTCCAGCATGTACGCCAGCCGCTCCTGCGGCAATGCCGGATCGAGCGGCACATACACGCCGCCGGCCTTCAGCACGGCGAGCAGGCTGACCACCAGCTCGCGACTGCGGTCCAGGCATACCCCGATCCGGTCTCCGCTCCGGACCCCCTGCGCGATGAGCCTCCGGGCAAGGCGGTTGGCCTGTCCGTTCAGCTCTCCATAGCTCAGGCTGCCACCCCCGGACCTTACGGCAGTCTGCCCCGGTGTTGCTGCAGCCTGCTGCTCTATGCGGAGCAGCACCTCCTCAGGCTCGCCCTCGCCGCTCGCAGGATTCCACTCCTCCAGCTGCCGGCGGCGCTCTTCCTCACTGAGCAGCTCCAGACGGGACACTGCCTGCTCCGGGTCCTGCACAGCGCTTTGCAGCAGCTGCTGAAAATGCTCCATCATGCGGGACACTTCATCCTGTGAAAACAAGTTACTGCGGTACTCCAATGCCCCGCTCATCTGCTCTTCTTGATCCACCAGCTCCAGCAGCAGATCGAATTTGGCTGTTCGGCGCTCCACCTCGATCCTTTCAGCATCCAGTCCCTTCAGCTCTAGCTGGAGATCCCGATGCTGATACACAAACATAGCCTGGAATAAAGAGGTAGTGGCCGAACGAGCGGGAAGCACAGCCTCCACGACTTTTTCAAATGGCACTTCTTGATGGGGGTAGGCTTCCAGTACCGTACCTTTGACCTGCTGCAGCACCGTGCGGAATGAAGCTGTGGGCTCGATCGCTGTGCGAATAACGAGCGTATTCACAAAAAAACCGATCACACCCTCCACTTCCTCCAACTCCCGCCCCGCTGACGGCGTCCCCACCAGCACATCCTTTTGACCGGAATAGCGGTACAGCCACACCTTATACACCGCCAGCAGCAGTATAAACGGAGTGACCTCCTCCTGTCGGCAGACAGCCCGGATGTCCTGCGTAACGCCCTGGCTCAGAGTGAACTTGCAGGTTCTCCCTTCATGGCTTCCAGGTGAGCTCCGCGGAGAGGCAGCAGGCAGCTGCAATATCGGCAGCTCGCCGGATAATTGCTGCTTCCAGTACTCCAGATGGTGCTGCAGAACCTCGTCTTTCATCCATTCTTTTTGAAAATGGGCGTAATCCGCATATTGCACCGGCAGCTCCGGAAGCTGCAGCTTCTGTCCCTCCACCTCGGCGTTATAGAAGGCAGACAGCTCGCGGATCAATATTTCTACGGACCAGCCATCCGATATAATATGGTGCAGGTTCACCAAGAGCAGATGCTCCCGCTCCTCCAGCCGTATGAGAGAAATCCGGATTAACGGTCCGCTATGCAGATCAAACGCCGCTGCGGCATCCAGCTCTGCCAGGCCTGCTGCTCTTTTCCAGCGCAATTCCGGCGCCAAGTCGGACAAGTGGATCACCGGCAGCTCAAAGGATACGTCCTCTTCGACAACCTGTACAAGCTCTCCATCCTTCTCCATAAAAGTGGTACGCAAGCTGTCATGCCTCTGCATCACACGCTCAAAAGCCCGCTCCAGCGCTGGAACATGAACCACTCCGCGAAGTGCAATCGCGGCCGGCATATTGTATACGGATTGATCAGCCAGCAGCTGGTGCACAACCCAGAGCCTGTTCTGGGCAAAAGAAGCCTCGAACGCATATCTGGCACGTTCAGTCGTGCTGCTGACTGCCTCGGCGGACAGATCCGCGGGTGCATCAGAGCCGGATTTTTTCATTAGTACCACTCCTTTCTTCAAGCCTGTATTCAGAGGGGTCTATTCATGGATGCGATGCTGACTTCTGGACAGCTTGGTCATCTTCGGCCGGACGGCGGGTGGAGCCGGCATGGATTCCAGCTTCCCGGCCAGCTCAGCCAGAGTCGGTGCTTCAAACATATGCTGAACCTCCAGCTTGACGTTCAGTCGCGAACGGATCTTGGATATGACCTGGACCGCCAGAAGCGAATGACCTCCTAATTCAAAAAAGTGATCATGAACCCCGACCCGGTCCACCCCCAGCACCTCGGCCCACACTTCAGCCATGCCCTGCTCCAGCGGGGTTCGTGGAGCGACATAGTCTGCTCCCGGTGCCTTCCAGACTCCCGGGTCCGGCAGTCCCCGGCGGTCTACCTTGCCGTTTGGAGACAGCGGCATTTCATCCAGCAGGAGGAATGCTCCCGGCACCATGTACTCTGGCAGCCGTTGCTGCAATGCGGTCCGCCAGGTCCGCTGCAGCTCCGCTGGAGGTCTGTCAGCGGAAGCTGCAGCGGGTTGGGCTGCAGCCGTTTCTGTGGTCGCTTCTGCAGCCGGCTCTGCGGTCGCTTCTGCGGCCCATTCTGCAGCCGCTTCGGCGATACCTCCCGTCTGCGCATCCGCAGGATTTGCACCTCCCGGCACTACGTACACAATCAGCCGGTTCTCCCCAGCTTCATCGGCTCGGGCTACGACCACTGCTTCCTTGACCCCGCTGCACTCCCGCAATGCGGCTTCAATCTCGCCCAGCTCAATCCGGTATCCTCTAATCTTCACCTGGTGGTCCATGCGTCCCAGATAGACCACCGTCCCGTCCGGCCTGTACTTCGCCAGATCGCCGGTCCGGTACAGCTTAGAAGAGTGCCCTTCGCCGTACGGATGGTCTACAAATTTCTCGGCGGTCTTCAGCTCGTCTCCTACATACCCGCCGCCGACCTGTCCCCCGGCGATGCATAGCTCACCCGGTACCCCGATGGGCACCAGCCCCAGTCCTTCGTTCAGGATGTACAGCTGCGTACCCGGAGTTGGACGGCCGATTGGCACGGCCCCCGGCTCCAAGGAACGCAGATCCGGCAGCCGGGTGTACACCGTGACATCTGTGCATTCGGTCGGTCCGTAGGTATTTACGATCTCTGCCTGGCAGGCTCCGGACTCGCTCCACGGGAGCAGTCGGTCCGGGGCGATCGGCTCGCCGCCCAGAAATACATGCCGCAGGCTGCGCAGCTGAGCGTAGCCGCTCTCCGCCGCTTCGTCCAGCAGCGGGTAGAAGGCGCTTGGCGTTCCATTTAGCAGCGTGATGCGGTGGCGCTCGAGAAGCTCATTCACCTCGCGCGGATCGTACAGCCCGGACGGCAGCAGCACCAGCTCCCCGCCGGTCATCAGCGGAGCGAACAGATTTTTTTGCGTCAGGTCAAAGCTTGGCGAGGTGATCAGCAGCACGTGATCGGCTGCGTTCATCTGAAACTCCTGTGTGTACCACTGCATCAGCCGGGCGAACCCGCTTCGGTACACACTCGCTCCCTTGGGCCGGCCGGTTGAGCCTGAGGTAAAGATGATATACATCAGCTGCTCCGGCTCCACCGGAAGCCCCAGGTTCCCGCTGTCCTGCGACTGCAGCTCTTCCTCCAGCCCATCCACACTTAGCAGCATAATGGGAGAGGCTGCGCCCTGCTCGCTAGGCGTTTGGCTAGGCGTCTCGCTGCCGATCCCGCCAACCGCCTGTGCCGCCTTCCCTGCCACTTCAATCAACGCCTGCTTCGTCAGCAGCACGCTCACGCCCGCCTGCTCCAGCATGTACGCCAGCCGCTCCTGCGGCAATGCCGGATCGAGCGGCACATACACGCCGCCGGCCTTCAGCACGGCGAGCAGGCTGACCACCAGCTCGCGACTGCGGTCCAGGCATACCCCGATCCGGTCTCCGCGCCGGACCCCCTGCGCGATGAGCCTCCGGGCAAGGCGGTTGGCCTGTCCGTTCAGCTCTCCATAGCTCAGGCTGCCACCCTCGGACCTTACGGCAGTCTGCCCCGGTGTTGCTGCAGCCTGCTGCTCTATGCGGAGCAGCACCTCCTCAGGCTCGCCCTTGCCGCTCGCAGGGTTCCACTCCTCCAGCTGCCGGCGGCGCTCTTCCTCACTGAGCAGCTCCAGACGGGACACTGCCTGCTCCGGGTCCTGCACAGCGCTCTCCACTACCTTCAGAAGCAGCGCCGAGAAAGAATGGGCCGTCTCCCGCCGCAAGCGGGCGGTGTCGTACTCCATACAACCCAGCAGCTCTTCCCCTGCCTGTCCCATCACGATCGACAAATCGAACTGCGGATGACTGGGTGCCACATCCATCAGCTCCAGCTCCAGCCCGCCAAGCGTAAGCCTCGCTCCTGGAATTCCTACGGCAGCGGCAGCCAGCTCCTCCTGTCCCAGCACCGGAGCATGCAGCGTAAACATCACATTGAACAGCGGATTTCCCTGGGTCCGCCGGGTGTGCAGCCGCTCGACAATGTGCGAGAACGGATACTCCTGATGCTTCAGCGCCCCTGTAACGGTCTCATGCACCCGAAGCAGGAGGCTTCGGAATGACTCCTGTGGTACAAATGAATTTCGGAGCACGACCGGATTGACAAAATAACCAACCGTTTCGCGATCCTGATGCTGCAGCCGTCCCGAGGTGGGACTGCCAATCGCTGCCTCCTCCTGGGATAATCCCCGGTGAAGCATCGTGAACATGGCCGCGAGCAGGCAGGTATAGAGCGTCACTCCGTTATCCTTCGCCAGCTGCCGCAGCCTGGTCGTTAACTCAGCCGGAAGCGCAAAAAAGATTTTCTCTCCCTTGCCGTTCTTCGCCGGCTCCGATGCTTCTGGCGGCGAATGCTCCAGCAGCATCGGCTCCAGTCCCGCCAGACGATCATGCCAGTACGCATTCAGCAGCTCGCCTTTATCTTGCAGCAACTGCTGCTGCCGCAGCCAGTAGCTGCCGTAAGAGTTCCCGGCTTCTCCTAATGCGACTGGTGCACCAGTGCTCATAGCGGCGTACAGCTGTCCCAGCTCTTTTGCAATCATCGCAAACGACCAGAAATCGCTGATCAGGTGATGAAAGGTGAAGGTTAACAGGGTTTCTCCCGGCTCGCCAAGGAGCAGCCCTATACGAAATAAAGGCTCCTGGTCCAGAAGGAATGGCTTCGCGGCTTGACCCGTGACCCACTCCAGACGCTGCTTCTCACTCCAGCCGCGGGTATCGTGCCGTGACAGTGGAAGCTCTATCTGCTCCCTTATTTTCAGCAACGGATCGCCGTTACTTTCCACAATGACAGCCCGGAGAAGAGAATGGCGCTGCTGCATCACCTTCATCGCTTGGAAGAAAGCTTCCTCCTCAAACTGCCCTGGCAGGCGAAAGGTTCGGGTAATGAAATACATGCGGCTGCCGGGTTGCAGCTTTTGCAGAAACCATAAGGCGCGCTGTCCCGCAGATAGCGGAAACTCTGTAAGATGCCCACCTTCTTCAGTGCGCTTCTCCAGCGATGGCCTTCCGCCAGCCGCCTGCTGCCGGATCAACGCCGCCAGCTTCTTCACTGTCGGCCCTTCCAGCAGTCGGTCCAGCTCCAGCTCCAGCTGAAATGCGTCTTCAATGCGAGCTTTGAGCTCCAGAACATGGATGGAGTCCAGCCCGAGCGCCGGAAGCGGAAGCTCCAGCGGAGGAGCCATCCCTTTGAGCAATTGGGTGATCTGCTCCACTAAAAACCCCGTGACCTCGTCCTCTTCTCCATTACTGCTCCAGTGTAGCCCAGCCTCCTCAGCTTGGTCCCAGCTGGCATTCGTATCGGGTCCGGCCGCAGCTTGAGGCTTTAGATAAGCCGCCGCAATATCCAGGCTCTGATTCAGATAAGCTTGCTTGCACAGGCTGCGCTGAATTTTACCGCTGGAGGTTTTATGGATGGATGCCGGCTTGACCAGCACGATATCATAGACCTGCAGCTCGAAGCCGGTCGAGACCGCTTGCCGGATCGCCATAAATACCTCATCGGGGTCACTTCTGCGCTGAGCCCGCTCCAGCTCGCATACGACAACCAGCCTTTCTTCTCCCTCTATCTCTACCGGGAACGCAGCTGCATTGCCAGAGCTTACCGCCGGATGACTGTCAGCTATAGCATATTCAATATCCTGAGGGTAATAATTGCGGCCCCTTATAATAATCAGATCCTTCATACGGCCTGTAATGTAGAGCTCTCCGGCATCTACAAAGCCCAGATCGCCTGTACGAAGGAACGGGCCTTCCCCCGTGTCTGAAAGGTACGCATTAAAGGTTGCTGCCGTCTGCTCCTCCCGCCTCCAATATCCCTGGGCCACGCTCTGCCCGGATACCCAGATCTCACCGATCTTTCCCGGGGCTTGTCTGGCCGCAGACTCTGGGTGGACAATGACTACAGACGGATCTTTACTTAAGACCGTTCCGGAGCTGATCAAGCTGCGCTGACCGGCAGATAAGGGCGTTGCCGTCTCTATGACGCCTTCTTCGAGCGCATTGCGTTCCACATGCTTCTTCACCGGCCCTTTGCCGCGCGCTGCTCCGGACACGAACAGTGTGGACTCTGCCAGGCCGTAGCACGGGTAGAAGGAGGAATAGGCAAAGCCGCTCATTTGAAATCCATCTGCAAAACGCCGCAGCGTTTCCTCCTGAATCGGCTCTGACCCTGTGAAGGCACAGACCCAGCGGCTTAAATCAAGCTGCTCCCGGGCTTGTGGAGCAATCTTTTTGAGGCAATGCTCAAAGGCAAAGTTGGAGCCCCCGCTAACCGTAGCTTGACGGTCAGATATAGCCTGCAGCCAGTGCAAGGGACGCTGGATAAAGTGAGCAGGTGTCATCAGGGTTACCGGAAAGCCGGTATACAGCGGCTGCAAAATGCCGCCAATCAGGCCCATATCATGATAGGGTGGAAGCCAGATCACACTTCGGTCGTCTTCATTTAACTGGAAGGCTTCTTGAATCAGTTGAAGGTTGTGCAAAATGTTGAGGTGGCTCAGCATAACACCCTTCGGTGCTGCAGTAGAGCCGGACGTGTACTGGAGAAAAGCAAGCTGCGGCTTATTCTTTAATACGAGCTGAGGAAATAATGCTCTGTTCTCACCTGCCCAGTCCTCTGTCACCGACCATGTCAGGCGCTGAAGGACAGGATGTTCTGGCAGCTTGGTTTGAAGACGGGATAAGGTAGGGGTGTCGGTCAGCGCAAAGCTGGCATCACAATCATCAATAATCGAGGTTACACGAAGGAGGTGGGCATTCAGACGCGGCGGATACGCAGGTACAGCGACAACGCCTGCATACATACAGCCAAAAAAAGCAGCAATATAATCCAGTCCCGGCGGATACAGCAGAAGTGCACGCTGACCTTCGGCACCGTGAAGAGCAAACCAGCCTGCCAGTGCACGGGCGCGGGCATCCAGCTCGCTGTACGTCATTACCGTATCCTCACCATGCTCGGTCATCATGCGGTAAGCCTCCCGGCTTCCCTGATGGACCGCGCGCCAGGACAACAGGTCTGTTAACGTGTTCATCTCTTTCATCGTATGAAGCATATTCATTCTCCTCCCGCCTGAGAAAAGAAAAAGCATCCTGCTCTCTTCTCAGCGTAATCCCTCTCATGAAGGGTTCACTCTCTTGAACATACCTGATTATTCATCGCTCAGCAGCAGGCAGTGGTGTCATTGGGAATTTGAATTAAATCATACATTATGTACAAATAAATGACCTGTCATGTAAATATGGAAAAATAAGCTTCTTTTCTGAATGATAATACACATTTTCCCTTATTTCAACTACTTATTAGCCAATATTACAAAACATGTAATATATTTTTTCATTGTAAACGCTCAGTAAAGTGTTTTTTGGTAAACCTGACAAGTGAATTCATAGCGCGAAGACCCTTGAAATAAACCTAACTATATAAAAAAAACACAAACAATAATCCGCCCCCTCAAGGGAGCGGATTACCGTCAACTCAAGCATTTACCGCTTTTTATAGCAGGCATGGTTACTAGATTGCAGAATTTCAAATCTTGCAGCTTACCGGGTAAATGTCAATGCACTCAGCATCCGGTGCAGGATCGCGGAGCTTTGCGCTCTGGTAGCTGTCCCCTTTGGAGCGAACTGATTGCCACCCACGCCGTTAATCATGTCCATGTAAGCCAGAAGTGAAACCGACTCTGTCGCCCAGCTTTCAATGTCAGCGCGATCGCTAAAGATCATTGCAGTGCTGGAATCACGGATCGAGTCATACCCGGCAAAGTCCATCGCCCGGTGGATCATCACGGCCATTTCCTGCCGGGTAATGCTCTGGTTCGGCTGAAACGTACCATCCCGGTATCCGTTAACTAGTCCATTAGCTGCCGCAGCCTTCACCGCATCATGATACCAGTGCTTTGTGCTGACATCACGGAACGCAATCCCGGGGTCTGATGACGCTGAGGACAAGCCCAGTGTTCGGGTCAGCAGAGCGGCGAATTCCGCTCGGGTGACCGGCTGATCCGGACGGAATTCCTGTTCAGTCACACCCAGTACAATCCGTCTGGCAGCCATACCCTCGATCTCTTCCTGCGCCCAATGACGCTTGATATCGGTAAAGGTTACGTCGTTCTCCAGGATCAAATACGTACTGTTGCTTCTGCTGAACAATATAATTCCGCGCTCCTGAACCTGATAAGGAACCGGTGTGTAGCTCAGCTTTCCATTGGGATTCCGTTCGGCTCGAACGACCGCCGTTTTCCGATCCTCCAGCTGCTGATCCGTTACGATCGTGCGGGAAACATAGTGCGGGAACGAGGTCATCTCAACGGAAGCTCCGTCCTGCTGCACAATATACACCTTAAAGTTCACCGCAGCCGTGACCTTCCAGCCTTCAGCCTTTGCAAGATCCCCTGTGGCAGAATCCTTCGAGATGAGCACCGCCAGCTTCCCTGAGGACGGGAGCTGCTGCAGCAAAGCTGCAGTCAGCGGCAGGAGGTAGCTGCCGTCCTTGCCTTCTACAGCCAGTTCTTTGGCCTTTCCGCCTTCCACAGCCAGACGCAGGGCAGTTGCATCGACAGACACCTGAATGCCGCTTGTCTTCGCGTCAGCATCCACCTTAAAGGCAATCCGCCGATTGACGGCACGCTGAACCGCTTCCTCTACCGCCTTGCTGTCCGCCTGCGCCTGCGCAATGCTCAGTCCGTTCAGCAAGGCGGTCTTCGCCGGCAGGATCATGCTGTTGCCTGGCGGAACGAGAACCGGATTCCCCTGCGGAGGAGCCGGAGTTACAGGAGCCGGAGCTCCCCCTTCGAATTCACCTGATGCCGGCGGCTCTGAAGGTCCCGGGTCTGCCCCGCCTTCACCCGGAGCCGCAGGACCTTCAGGTGCAGCTGCGCCTGTCTTGAGCAGCGGCCGAAGCTGAAGATGTGGATGATCTGAGGCATATAGCTCCATAGGAACCCCCTGGCCTTTTGTATCTGCAACCAGGAGTACAGCCTCGCCGCCGTCTCTGCTGCTCAGATACTGCTTTAACGCTTCGGTAGAAATCGAATAGGAATCCACGTTGTAGGGCAGGTTGTACGTTCGATCCTTGAAGCCCTTCATTGTGAATGCTCCGAGATACACACCTTCTCCTGCTGCTGCAGCTGATGGATGTCCGCTCGTTGCTGCATTCATTCCAAACACCTGAAGCGTTATTTCCTCGCTCCCAGGGTTGAGATCTGTCAGCCTGCCGCTAAACTGCAGGGAGGCTTCATCAAGTGCTGTCACCTCCGCCAGGTCAAAGGTAAACATCGCGGCATACGGCTCACCTTGTGCAGACCAGGCATCGCCGGTAGCATAGTGCACAGCACGGTATACCGGATTGCCGGAGGTATTAGACAGCTTCAGCCCATCCGGGGATACCACATGCCCTTGGCCCCTGCGAATTTCAATGCCACCGGCACTCTTCTCAATGCGGTTGCCGATCAATTGAATATCGCGCGGATCACCGCTGCCCACCTGGGCGGCATTAGAATCACCATTATCGTAGTCCAGCAGGATCGGAATATCTCCTGCTTCAAAATTCGAAATGGTGTTGCCGGAAGCGATGGTTCGCGGCGCGTTCAGCAGCCGCAGCCCGATCACGGACTGCTGATACGGTCCTCTGACGAATGCCGAAGGATCGATTTCAATGACATTGTTCTCAATGATCGTATCCGGCGATCCCAGCACGACCGTAATGCCTTCTGCATTATTTTTGAGCAGATTGCTGTGGATGTAGTTGTATGGACCGGCTTCGCTATGGTTGCTCGGATAACCGCCGCCAGTATTGCCCAGCGCAATGCCCGCACCGCGGCGGGTCCCGATAATGGTGTTATCCTTCACCTCGTTCAGATACTCATCCTCACCGTGCAAATCAATGGCGTCATAGGTGTTGTTAATCAAGGTATTGTTCTGAACCAGGTTATTGTGGGTGTATGCCTGCACAATGATGCCGTGACGCATCGCGTTGGTGCCGTCAAATACGTTGTTCTCGATCAGGTTATACTGAGAGTCCTCCTCCTCACCGAAGCGGTCCAGCTTGAACTCCCCTTGAAGCGATATTCCGTAGCCTGCACCGCCGCCGCCGATATCCGTTGCATTACGGAAAAGGGAATTGCGGACGACCAGGTGCTGTCCCTTGGCCATACGTACCCCGGTTTTTTCAAATTTCTCGATGAGGACGTTGTCTACAACAATATTATAAGGCGCCTTAGCTGAGCTGCCGCTGGACGATTTATCAATGTAGATCCCATGCTTGTAGCCCCCTCGCAGCGGATGGTTAATGGCCGGGTCTGTTGGATATTTCTGATCCCATGTGGACGTGATCGTCAGGCTGGAGATCACAATGCTGTTCTGGTTCATCGCGGACAAGACCCGGCTGCTGGCATTGGATAAGCCGGTATTCGTCAAATCCGGACCGAGACGGTTATCGAAATCAGACAATAGAATCGCGCCCTCCCGGCTTTCTCCGGTAAGGTTCACCCCCGTCTTCAGCACAATTTGTGTATCAGAGGCATAGGCACTCAGCAGCTTATACGTTCCGTTCGGCAAAAACACCTCGTCACCCGGCTGTGCGTCATCAATAGCACGCTGTATCGCTGGGCGGTCGTCCGTTATGCCATCGCCCTTGGCCCCATAAGGAGCCGCCGTCACATCGATCTTCCGACCGGTAAAGGCATTAGGAGCAGGCAGCGGATGCGGTGTTCCGTCCACATTGTACAGCCCTGCCTTGGTCGGACGCACTTCTCTGCTCACAGTCGGCGGCGGCAGTGCCGGCAAGATTGGATCGTGTTCCACCCCGCTGTCACTCGGGGAGTACATATGGACAACCGTATAGCCGTTATACTCGGTGGAGCTGTTCCCCTGACCTACAAGGCGAATGTATCGGGCATCTGTATCTGGAACGTCAAAGTTCTCCATATCCAGCTGCGTTCCGCGGCTCTCCCCGCTATAGATCGTATCCCAGGATACACCATCCATGGAGCTCTGAATGTCGAAGAAGTAGGATCTCTCATCTCCTTTATAAAAAGCAATCCCCACATCCCCAACCGTCGCAACGCTCCCCAGATCATATTGAATCCATGCCCCAGCTCCGTTCGCGCCCCATCGGGTATTGGGATTGTCATCAAGCGTATTGGCTGCTTTGTTGCCCCAGTTCAAGTCTCCGTTATAAACCTTGTCGTAATGACTCGCGGTAACCTGGGTTTCTGTAAAGGTGTAGCGCTTTTGCGGCATGGCTGAAGCTTCATTGGAGTCCAGACTGCTGCTTTTATTGTCACTGACCGCCTGCACAGTATAAAAATAGGTTTGCCCGTTCTGAAGTCCCCCGTCCACATATTCCGTGGCTGTCCAGTTTGGCTCAATAACGGTATAGGAGCCGCCGGCAGAGCTTGCCCGCTTGACTGTATAGTGGGCGGCATCCAGGACTGGCTGCCACTGCAGCTTGATTCCGGAGTGACCCGGTATAGCCGTCAGGCCTTGCGGAGCCTCTGGCGGATAAGCCGTAACTGCATGGTATTCCAGCGAAGGTGTACTTTCACCGCCCTGGTTAAACGCAGTAACTGTGTAATAATAATCCTGCTGTACGGTCAAGCCCTGATCCAGGTAACTGGTGACGACTCCATACACAGCATCCAGCACCGTATAAGGTCCGCCGGGCGTCGAGCTGCGCTTGACGCTATAGCCCACCGCACCTGGAACCTCATTCCAGGATATCCCCACCTCGGTATCCCGAATTGAAGCGTACAGCGGACCCGGTGCTGGCGGGGCTTCTGTAGATGCCTGCGGCGAAGCTTGTACAGCTGTTGATAGACTGCTGTCCACATTCGTTCCATCCATAGCCTTTGCCACAGAGCTGACAGCGTAATAATAGGTATTGCCATTCAGCGCTGTCCGGTCCTGATAGCTGCCGGAAGCTACTGTAGCTATGGTTGTAAATGGACCGCCCGGTGCTTCTCCCCGCTTGACATGATACTGCTCAGCACCAACAGCGCCAGACCACTTCAGGCTCACCTGGTTGTCGACATCCGATATCACGGTCACTCCGGTTGGCATACCTGGAAACGTCTTTAGAACATGAACATGATCTGCGTACATTTGCATATTTGCATTTCCAAAAAAGCCTACGCTGGATCCTGTTGGAACACCCGTTGAATCTGTAACCAGCGCTGTGACGGTTGGGCCCCCCTCGATCGAGCCGGTCAACACCGTGTTCCCCGGTGTTCCGGTAACCTGAAAGGTCATCCGGTAGTATTGACCGGCCACAAAACCAGGAATTGGGGCAGACTGCGACAACTCCGTACTCGTGCCGCCGACTCGCTTCAACAACACCAGGCTATACTGGGATGCTGACATTTTTCGGATGGCTAGCGCATACATGCTGTTATTATCTGTCACCCGGGTTCCTAAGCCGAAGTAAGAAGGGCTGTTCGGCATAATATCCGGTGTGCTTGGGTGCAGCTTTACATCCGCCGAGAGAAGCACATCACTCGCAGAATACTCAATAAGCCATGCCGTTGATGTACCGTTTCCATTGAAGTACATTGCAACATTACTGCCATCATCGGAGGCCATGCTCCAGATGCCGGCGCTGGCATTGGATCTCCAGTTGTTCAGCGTTCTCGCCGTATTGTTGCTGGAGTTAATAGGCTGTCCCGTCGTAGGCGGGTTCGCCGTATGGTTGCCGATCGCGATGCTTGAATCCAGATTCTGAAAATCATCAAAACGCTCATGATCGCTATAATACGCGGCCGCCGAAGCCAAGCCCGGCGGTGGAAGCAGCGATGCCAATAAGGCGATGCACAGCATCAAGGCAGCACTTTTTTTCAGGAGAACAACATTCATAGACACAACCCCTTTTCGCTCATTTTGTTAGCGCTTACAATTATGATCTGATCATATCCAAGAGCGCCGCCGGAATCTTGTGTTTACCTCATGTGCGGTAGTGTTTTTCAAGGGGCAGTCGGTTCATGCGCGTATTAGCCAAACGAATGCGATAATCCGAACTCGTTTTAGCCGCCGACCTCCCACGCGCCAATCGAACGCGATAATCCGAACTCGTTTTAGCCATTGACCGCCTACGCGCCAAACGAACGCGATAATCCGAACTCGTTTTAGCTGCTGGCCTCCCACGCGCCAAACGAATGCGAAAATTCGAACTCGTTTTAGCCGCTGGCCTCCCACGCGCCAAACGAACGCGATAATCCGAACTCGTTTTAGCCGCTGACCGCCTGCGCGCCAAACGAATGCGATAATCCGAACTCGTTTTAGCCGCTGACCTCCTACGCGCCAAACGAATGCGAAAATTCGAACTCGATTCAGCCGCTGACCGCCTGCGCGCCAAACGAACGCGATAATCCGAACTCGTTTTAGCCGCTGGCCTCCCACGCGCCAAACGAACGCGATAATCCGAACTCGTTTTAGCCACTGACCGCCACGTTCTTCCAAAGACATTTCAATGTGAAGGAAAACAACAAGTTCAAGGCAATTCCATACAGATCAATGGACAAGTCGATCTAGTGTTCTCTTGATCAAAGAAGCGGGGCAGAGCATCTGTCCCTCCTGATCCCATATTCCTCCGCCTAACCGGAGTCTGCCTAATCAGCAGCAGGAAGTGCCTCCGAAATACGGTATAATGACGCTATTCCTACTCTAACTTAAAGGTGGACTGCACATCATGGTGACTATACTGCTATTCATTCTCGCCGGTATTGCCGAAATCGGCGGGGGGTACCTCATTTGGCTGTGGCTAAGAGAAGGTAAGCCTTGGTATTGGGGTGGTGTCGGAGGCGTTGCTCTAGCGCTGTACGGTGTCATTGCCACTCTACAGCAATTCCCCTCTTTCGGACGAGTTTATGCCGCATATGGGGGAGTGTTCATCGTTCTCTCCGTACTTTGGGGATGGGGGGTTGACAAAAAAACACCCGACCTCTATGACTGGGTCGGGGCAGGCATCTGTATCATCGGTGTCTCGGTGATGCTCCTGGCCCCTCGCTCATAAGGGCGCACGGGGTCAGTCAGCACGGTGCGATGGGGGAGCTTGATGACTGTGGACCGGCAAGTACAATATGCTCTTTCGCCTGCTCAAGTATTGTAATGTCCCGCACAATCATGAATCTTGTTGAATAGTCATCGCAGTGGAGAAGAGATTTGTTCATTGCGGTTACCGCCTCGTCCACGGTCATCCATTGAACCCCCATCCCCAGCTCCTGTTCACTTTCCGTTAACGCAGCCGGGATCGCTGACGAGTGCTCCACTACTTTAGCAATAAAACCGTAAGACCGTTGCATAAAGTCATTTTTACCCTTGTGCTCTTCAATACATCCTAACGCCTGGATGACTTCCGCGTCATATCCTGTCTCCTCTTGAATTTCCCGAATAAATGCATCTTCTATGTCCTCTTCCGCATTCACTCCCCCGCCCGGTAATTTATAGCGATCCACTTGTGACATATACATCATAGCTACCTTCTGTTCGTGATTCAGCAGTACACCTCTGGATGCAAGGCGGGAGACGTTGTCTAGTATTTTTGGTGCTGTGCCAAGGATATCTAAATCCGTTATTCTTGTGATCCGTTCCATATGATGATCCCTTCTACTGGCTTGTCGGCTTTTCGATGATTGCTATCTGTTTGAGTGCGCTCACTGCCTCTTGGGCTGGTATTACGTTTCGACAGGGGCGAAGCGTTCTCCTTCTCTTTCTTTTTTCTAAACCATCGCTTTATGGAGCAAAAATATTACGCCGCATCGAGTTCGCTTTTTCGCACTCGTTTGGCGCGGAGGCGGGCTGCGGCCGCATCGAGTTCGCTTTTTCGCACTCATTTGGCGCGGAGGCGGGCTGCGGCCGCATCGAGTTCGCTTTTTCGCACTCGTTTGGTGCGGAGGCGGGCTGCGACCGCATCGAGTTCGCTTTTTCGCACTCGTTTGGCGCGGGGGCAGGCTGCGACCGCATCGAGTTCGCTTTTTCGCACTCGTTTGGCGCGGGGGCAGGCTGCGGCTGCATCGAGTTCGCTTTTTCGCACTCGTTTGGCGCGGGGGCGGGCTGCGGTTGCATCGAGTTCGCTTTTTCGCACTCGTTTGGCGCGGGGGCAGGCTGCGACCGCATCGAGTTCGCTTTTTCGCACTCGTTTGGCGCGGAGGCGGGCTGCGGCTGCATCGAGTTCGCTTTTTCGCATTCGTTTGGTGCGGAGGCGGGCCGCGGCCGCACCAAAAAAACACCCCTTCATCCAGAAAGCGAGTGCCTCAAAGCACTCACGATCTTGTTGAAGAGGTGTTCTTATATGCTCTAGCGAGCTGAATTAATGATGGCCTGTTGCTAAACGCAGTCGATACACTTCTCTGGTTTCCACTAGCTCTTCTGCGTGTTGGCGATAGTGCCCATAATGGTCCGAATGAATGTGAGCGTTCAACGCTGCTTCATTCGCCCATCTTTCGTAGAATACAAATACACTTGGATCATCCGTAGACTGATGCAGATCATACTGGATGCAGCCCTCTTCTTCACGGGAAGGCTGTAGTACAGCTAGCAAGGCCTGCTCCAGCTCTTTTTCATGCCCTGCTTTTGCCTTCAATACGGCAGTAATGACAATAGGCTCCACCGTTTGTTCCTCCTATCCCAACAGCTTGACAACTTCACGCGCAGCAGATTCCGTGGATTGTGGGTTCTGCCCGGTTACGAGCCGCCCATCCACGACCACATGATCCGCCCAATTGTCCTTCACGATGACGTTGGCACCCAGCTCGCGAAGACGGGTTTCCAGCAGGAACGGCATGTAACGGTCCAATGTGGTCTCACGCTCTTCCTCGTCTGTGAATGCAGCTATCGTTTTTCCGTCGACGAGGGGTTTTCCATTGGATAGGGTTACGCCCACCAATCCTGCCGGGCCATGACATACAGCCGCCAC
Organism: Paenibacillus algicola; assembly: GCF_005577435.1. NCBI lineage: Bacteria > Bacillati > Bacillota > Bacilli > Caryophanales > Paenibacillaceae > Paenibacillus > Paenibacillus algicola. Next base: position 3,823,251 of record NZ_CP040396.1, read on the forward strand.
GACTTTGTCTGCCTCGTATAGCTCACGGATCATGGCATGCAGGGTGGTATTGTCAGGAAGATCGAACATCGTTCCATGACCGCCAGGCATAAAAATCCCATCGAATTTCGAAATATCTCCCACTTCCTCGAGCTTTAGGGTATCCTCTAGAAGCTTGGCCGTTTCAAGAATTTCTGGCGCGACGCCGTCTGCGAGACTGCGGTCATCGACAGGTGCTTTTCCGCCTTTAGGACTTGCGACAGTGACATCGTATCCTTGCTTTTTAAACTCCACATAGGCTTCGCCAAATTCAGATAACCACAAGCCTGTTTTATGTCCTTCTTTCATCTCGTCTGCTGTCGTAACCACCATTAATATATGCTTAGTCATGTTGTATTCCTCCAATGTAGGTCATATTTCATACCGATATATATTTTCCTTCCAGAGAACCTTCTATTCCTGCAGCGTCACCGACATCCAGCCCGTTCCCGGTACTCCATGTTATAACCACCTCGGCCAAACTTGAAGCGAACCCCACCGTAATCTTTTCCTTAGCCACGAACAGCTTTTCAGTCTCAGGTAGCATATTGCGGTTTCATCAGGGAAGCTTCCATTTGTTTTTGGTACAGCATTACGTTATCATCACAATAAAAAAGATGGTACTTCCACTAAGTTAGGTGGTCATAACCATACGTTATGGAGAGAACACGATGAGGATCGAATGGATTGACGCTTTTTTGGCCACCGTCGAAACAGCCAGCTTGACAAAAGCCAGCGAGCAGTTGAACCTGACACAGCCTGCCCTTAGCAAGCAAATCAGAACTTTAGAGGGGGATGTCGGGGCTGAATTGTTTGTCCGATCTACAACCGGGGTGACTTTAACAAAGGCCGGCGAACAGCTTTTGCCTGCGGCAAAGACGATCCGCAATGAATGGAACGAGGTCAAAAAAGCCATTGCGATGGAGCAGGGATTAAAAGGTATCGCCATCGGGGCCTGGCCCAGTGTAGCCACCTCCTACTTGCCGAAAAAACTCGCCTTTACGAACCGCTCAGACTACAGCCTCAGAATCTCCCACAGCTATGTGGAATTGCTAAGCTTTTTGAAGGAGGGCAAGATTGATGTCGCACTGTTTGATAACACGGGAATCGATCATCCGTTCTTCTCGACCTTCCTTTTTGCTGAAGGCTTCCGACTTTACGTCCATAAGGACCACCCTATTTATGGGATACGGGAAAACGTTTATTTCGAAGATATCAAAGATGAAGAATTTCTGATGCTCCTTGAAACCTGCGACGCCCGGCGACTCATTGAAAAAGAATTTGAAAATCTCGGAGCCACGCTGAACATCTCCTCCGAAATTGAATTCGGACATAGCATTCTTGGCTTTATTGAAGCCCGTATTGGCATCTCGATCCTGCCAGATATTTTTGCTGAACGACTTTCTGCTGATTTACGGGCGATTCCGATTGAGAATTTTGATGTAAAACGCAAGGTGTCCATTATGGCCCGAGATGAAAAGGTAGGAAGAAAGGTCTTGGCTATGATTCGATAGTGGGATTCACTCCGTCAGCAGCACAAGGCCGCCTCACAAAGATCCATGATCTCTAATAAGACAGCCCCATATTTATATGTGCAGCAGTAACTCCTCTGGTACGCGCCCTATCAAAAGGAACCCGACTTTATAAGTCCGGTCTTGACCAGCAGTCTCTCTGTCATGACAGCAGCCTCCGCCCGGGTCAAGACACCTGTCGGACGAAGCTCCTGGCTTGAGCCTTGAATCACGCCATGTTGAATGAATAATGCTGCGGCCCGCTCTGCCCACGAAGAAAGTGTGCTCTTGTCTGTATACCCCGACAACACCGCTTCGTCCAGAGTGAGCGTAAGCCTTCCCCCTGCTGTTTCAGACAGCCTCATCATCAGGACCATCGCTTCCTGGCGAGTAACAGGGCTTGATGGTCTCAAGGCCCCATCCCCATATCCCTGAACGATACCATACTCATAGGCAGCACCCACAGTGTCATAAAACCAGTCACTGACCTTTACATCTGTAAATGGAGAAGCCTTGGGTCCTTTATCACGGTAAGTATCAGCCTGCAGACCAAGGGCTCGAACCATTATGGCGAGCAGCTCTGCACGTGTAATCGGTGCATTTGGTGCATAACTTACTGAATTCGGACCTCCATGACCCTGAACAATCATTTTGGATGCCAGGCTCTTTACCGCAGGCTCAGACCAGTGTCCGCGAAGATCCTCGAAGACGGGAGAAGAGATCTCCTGAAGCAGTACAAATGTACCGGGTGCCAATGTGCTCAGCACTACCTCAGGGAGAGCTTTACCATCCTGCAGCTTCATGCTTGCAGGAACATGCCGCAGCGGATTTCCCGCCTGCCATACAGCAGCTGTTGTGACCTCACTTCCACGCTCTTCTTCTGCTTCTGATCTTGGAATTCTCAATTCTACCATCCGGCTAAAGCTCGCTACAGACTTCAAGCTATCACCAGAAGGAACCGATATTTTCAGTTCTACCGGCACGCCGAGCAACCGGTATCCCTGCGCGAAGGCCGCTCTGGAAATGCTCTCTTGAGCTTCCCGTTCCGCCATCGACAATTGGACCGATACTGCCGCTCCTCCTTGGGCTTGACTCACTGCCGGCTCCGGGATTCCTCGTACAGGGAATGTCAGCAGACCGACTGAGGTTTGAAGCTTAATCAACCCCTGACGGCTTCGCAGAAGCTCCATTGCCACCCTATCAACGTCCAGCTTGATCTGCTTCACATCTGCAGGAACCGTAATGAATACCTCAACCTCATTCTTGCTCTGTGCCAAAGATGATGACAGTAAGCCACCCTTCAGGATTACATCTGCGATAAGGTCATCCTTTTCCTGTTTCACGGTTGCCTTAACCACACCTGATAACGCACGATTATTCACCAATGCCGTTATTTCAAGGCGCTCGGCGCTGGACGAAGAATGACCATGGACCGGAGCAGTCGGTTCGCCTGAACCCGACTGTCCTGAACCTCCCGTTATCGGTGCTACAGGAGGCTCAGCCGGAGGACCTTCACCCTGACCTGGAGAACCACCCTCATTGTCTTCTGGATCTTCCTCACCGGATTTATGATCCCTGACTAACGTAACGGTGTAGATCTGTTGCACCCCTGCCGCCGCTGAAACCTCCAGTTCAATCCTGCTGTTACCGCTTGGCAGTGGAAGAGCACGACTTTCGAGTCCGGAGCTGAGTACCTGCGGACCGGAAATGAGATCTCCCGCCTGACCGTATACACTGACTGTAACCCGGGCTTTACTGCCATATACATCTGCAGTAACTGAAATATTACCACTGTCATGCTTAATCGCTGCCTCATAATTATAAACCGTTCTGGTGAAGCCTGGTGACAACAACACCGGACCTGCATCAGATTTGAGTCCCACCTGCTGAAGATATACATCTAGCGCTGGACCTGGATCAGGCAGGTCTACCGAAGCAATCCTCCAGTGCGCATAAAGCGTAACATGATGATCAGCGATCCGAAGGAAATCTCCCGGGGCATAGGTATTCCCGCTGCCGTCTGCTGCCGTGCTCCATCCTATGAATTCATATCCGTCTCGTGACAACCCTCCGATGTTGCCAGGTACCTTCACAACATCATCTTCTGCATAGATGGCTGGATCTGTCGGCTCACTTCCTGCCGTGCTTCCATTTCCGTCATATGTCACCGTAAATCGTTTGGGTTTAGCCATGGCCAACGGCTTTACCGTGTATGCCGCCTTATATCCCGCCTTATCCCTTACAATGACGTTAAAGTAATAGGTTTTGCCCGGCTCCAGATTGGATACCGTCTGCTGCAGCAATGCCGGCGTATAAAAGCCAAGCGGAGTTCCATACTGTTCAATGCGCGCCACGGTGTCGATCACCGCACTGGTTGAGACGTATGGCAGATACTCCAGCCGGTCTGAGGAGATCAGGTTGTCGCTGGCTGCGTTCCAATCCAGTACTACGGTTCCAGCCTCTGTTTCCAAAGCATGTATCAGGCCTGTGTCTGGCACCGGTGCCGTCGTGTCTAGAACCGCCCTAGTGACAGCGGGCAGCGTCCGGCTGTTCGACGTATTATCTCCCATCTCTCCGTTCCTTCCATATCCCCATGCCCATACTATGCCGCTGTCCTTCAGCGCCAAACTGAAATAACCGCCCGCTGCAATATCAATGACACGATCCATACTTGCAGCTTGAAGAGGTACATTGGTCAAAAGTACGTGTCCCTGCCCCAGCTGACCGCTGTTGTTATCCCCCCAGCCCCATACGTACCCAGCGGCATCAAGGGCCAGACTGTGGTGTGCTCCCGCACTTATTTTTGTAATATTCTGAAGATTTTGGACCTGTACAGGCAAGGAACGGTCACTTCTGCTTCCGTCGCCCAGCGTGGCATAGAGGTTGCGCCCCCAAGCCCAGACGGTACCATCTTTCTTAAGTGCAATGCTGAAAAAAGTGCCTGCCGAGACGGCCAACACATCGCTCAAACCACTTACCTGTACTGGAATCGATCTGCTGGTTTTCGTACCGTCTCCGATTTCGCCATAGTCGTTATGACCCCAGGCCCAGACGGTACCATCGCTTTTTAACGCAAGACTGTTATATTCCCCAGCAGCAATCTGAATAACATCCTTTAATCCCTGAACCTTCACGGGTGAGGTTCTTTTGATAAAAGTGCCATCTCCGACCTGCCCCCCCTCATTTCTGCCCCAGCCCCATACTTCACCTTCTTCATCCAGTGCCAGCTTGTGGTATCCGACACCTCCAGCAATGGCCTGTATGGTTGGCAGACCCTGCACCTGAACCGGAACACTCACATTCTCTTCGGAGCCAATACCAAGCTCTCCTTGTTCGTTCGCTCCCCAGCTCCATACTGTACCGTCTCTTTTCAGCGCCATGGAGCTTCGGGCCCCCGTGGCAATCTCAATGACATCGCCTATATTTGTTGTTTTAACCGGAATACTCCGGGGAACCGTAGTTCCATTCCCTAACTGACCATTCGTATTCTGTCCCCAGGTATAAACATCACCGCTGCTAACCAGCGAAACCGCATGATAAAAACCTGCAGCCAGCTTAGGATCTACCGGAGAACTCCCCGGATTTCCATAAACCGTCTCTTCGCCTGTCCAGCCGCTCAGCGGTCCCAGCAGCAGACACACACTCAGCAAAATCCTGCCTAACCTCCTCAACCTTGATCCCTCCCGCTTCATTTTAAAGCCTTCCTTCTCGGTTTAGACCCCATGGTAGCAAAGGAATTCAGGGAGAAACATTGACAAATGTTAACTTTTTATCTTTTTTCCCCTATAATCAAAATAGTTCGACCTATAACGTCACAAACGGCGAGGAACGAAGTCAATGCCTATTAAGATACCGATGATACAGGCAAAAATCTCACCGCCTGTTTTAAAAGATAATGTAATACACAGGCAGCAGTTAATAGAACAAATTACATTGGGAAGCCAGGGGAAGGTCACCTCGATCATTGCGCCAGCCGGATACGGCAAGTCTACTCTGCTGGCTCAATGGAGAACTGCCGCCGCGCATGAACGGAAAGTACATGCCTGGCTGACGCTGGATGACAGAGATAATGATCCCGTCCGTTTCTGGCGTTACGTCGTGGGCTCCCTGTACACCTCTCTGCCCACAGATCTGAAGAGCCGCTTTCTGACCCTTGCAGATATGCTGCCCGGAGCTTCATCAGGCATGTTTCTGGATACACTGCTCTATGAGCTGTCCGAGCTTCCCAGCGAAAGCTATATTATCCTGGATGATCTTCACGTCATAGATCATCCAACAATTCATGATAATCTGAGTTATTTGATTGACTATCTGCCGCAGCACATTCACATCCTTCTCTCTTCCCGAACCGAGTTGCCGTTCTCTACCATCCGTTGGAGAGTCCAGAAGCAGGCTGCCGATATTTCCATGGACCAGCTCCAATTTAACGAAGAAGAAACCCGAGAGTACCTCCATTCCTTATACGGACATAGCTCTATGTTTATTACAGATCAGCAGATTCGGGACCTAACGAAACAGACTGAAGGTTGGGTGACCGCACTTCAGCTCGCCTCCTTGTCCCTACAAAGTTCAAGCCCGGATGAGCTGTTTATGCACGTCATCGGTGGAGATCACCGCCATTTGGGAGAGTATCTTGTCAGCGAAGTGATGTCCAAGCTTTCAAAGGAAACACAGGACTTCTTGTTAAAAACATCCGTTCTCTCCCGTTTGGATACAGCTTCATGCAATGCCGTGACAAACCTGAGTAACGGCCAGCTCATGCTGAATCAGCTGCAAAAGCTGAATTTATTTCTGGTTCCGCTGGATGAGCAGGACCGATGGTTCCGATATCATCATCTGTTCGCCGAGTTTTTGCAGCATCGGCTGTTGCTCGAACATCCTTCAGTCTACAGGCAGCTTCATGTGCTGGCAGGACAGCATTTCGCGGAGAATGGCTGGATGGATGAAGCGCTGGAGCACGCCATACAGGCGGAGAATTATGATCTTGCTGAATTGTATCTGTCATCTCATCTTCAGCATGTCCTGCGCCGCGGGGAACTGACGACACTCCGCAAGTGGCTGTATCATATATCTTCCCATCACACACTTTCGCACGAGTTGTCCTTGTTTCATGCCTTTGTGCTAGTGCTAACGGGAGACATGAAACAGGCCGAAGAGATTTTGACGAAGCTGGAACAGATCTGTGCCAATATGTCATCTTCGGAACGGCGGAACCAATTGGAAAGCAGCATGCTGTTCGTACGCTCCAATCTGGTGTTTCGAAACGGAGATTTCGGGAAATGGTTTGTGTTCAGTCAAGGTATTCTGGATAACATTATCCCGGACAATCCGATATATCTTCACTTTGACTACAATCTTCGCGAGCCGATGGTAAGGCGCACCTCAATGGGCTTGAACGGTGTCTTATCACGCGATACCGAGAAAATCGGGCTCATGTTTACCGACGTACTTGCTGCCCACGGGTGGAAAGAATCACTGATACATCTCTATGTCAAGCAGTCGCTATGCGAGGGATATTATGAGTGGAACCGGCTGGAAGACAGCCGGCGTCTGGCTGGAGAAATTGCGAAGTCCAGGAGCAGTGTGGATACCCTGGGGCTGCTGATCCCTCTTCGGATCACCGAGGCTCGCCTGGCAGCAGCGGAGGGGCAGTACACACTGGCCCATTATATTATTGACGAGACCCAGCAATCTGTGCTGTCTAGAAATGAACATACATGGGTGCTGGAGCTCCGTGCATTTCGGGCCAGACTATTACTACAGGAGCGAAACATAACGCAAGCCAGAAAAGAAGTCGCAGCCTTAGGCATCCGGCCCAAGGATAAACCCATTTATAGCCGAGAGTTTCAAATCTTGACCCTTGTCCGCCTCTTGGGTAGACAGCGCAAAGAGCCTGAAGGTCTTCGGCTGCTGGAGCTGTTAAAACTTCAAGCCGCACGGGAACAGCAAATTGCGAGTCTCGTGGAAATCTCTATTTTGCAGGCGCTGCTAGAAACGCAGAGAGGTCAGGTTGCGCGGGGAATGACTTTTCTTTCTGAGGCCTTGACTTTAGGAAGTCAACATGGATATATCCGAAGTTTTCTGGATGAGGGGCCGGAAATGCAGCATTTGCTGAAACAGTACGCTGAGCGCTCGGAAGTTCGGCATGACGCTGAAGCAGAAGGGAAGCTGCTCGACTATGTCCGCATGCTGGGCAAACAGTTTCCGCAACCCCATGAAGTCGAACTCGCTGCTGCCGCGGAATTGACACCTTCCCTCCCCGAAGCCTTAAGCCGAACTGAGCTTGATCTGCTGAACCAGATCCGGCAAGGGGCATCCAATAAGGAGATCGCAGCAAATTTGTCTCTTTCCCAGGGCACCATCCGCGTATATCTCTCACGGCTGTATGACAAGCTGGAGGTGTCCACCCGTACTCAGGCACTCGTTAAAGCACAAGCGTTGGGAATTTGGGATGGAGATAATTAATGGGGCTTTAACCGGGCTCGAGCTAACTCGTGTAGTTTTGTAATTCGGTATAGAGATTAAACCAATCTTTCTTTGTTATAAAATCCCTTGAATGTTCCTGTATATATTGTTCTGGTAACGGTGCTGCGCTTATTCCCAAAGCCTTATATATTACTTCTTTCCACGAGGATATATCCTTCTGTATCAGTTTGAGTTCCTCAATATCCTTATCCTTTAATTCCAAAATCGCATCGTTTTGCAATAAATTTAACTCATATATGGGTTGATGGATGATCTGTTTATTAATAAACATATGATGCTCTACCGCCGCCGAACTTATTAAGTAATTTGGATCTTCATTTTTTATATCTTGCGCTAGTTTGTTTAAAGCGTTAACCTCATGACTGATTTCTAAAAGGTTAGAACTAAGAAAATTTGCTTCATATACACTTAAGCTTCTATTTGTAATTGCTTCGTTCAATGATAGATCCGAATTGGAAACTCGAGTAACCAATTCAGAAATATTAGTGATAAGATGGGACGAAATATAATGCTGGTACCCTTTAATTTCCTTCGTTTTAACGCTAATAATAACCGCCAAAATAATCATAACGAGTACCATAAACGATATTACGACAAGAGATTTCCAACTTACTTTCCTTATCATTGATAGGTCTCCTTTTTTTATCATTCTAGGGCGTGTCTTCAAACCTAGGCAAGCCAAACTAAGCTAGATGCCAAGGATAAAAAGGCCGCAAAGGTACAGGCCAGCTTCTCATAGCGAGTAGCCTAACGTCGATATTTCTTCAGTTTATTGAAAAAGCATTCGACTAAGTGGCGTTCTTTGACAACCACCAGTCACATTTTCGTTGCTTTACACGGTTCTTCTTAGGTTGAATAACCGATGTAGCTTGCTGTTCCTTCAGTAGATCGAGAATTTGATTAGTGTCATACCCTCGATCTGCAATGACTTGCTTATTGGTTAAATCCAGATTCTGAAGCATCTCATATCCAATCACACCATCATGTGTGTTGCCAGGAGAAAGAACGATGCTCAGCGGGCATCCTAACGCATCAACGACCGCATGAATTTTCGTAGTTATGCCTCCTCGGGATCTCCCGATTGCTTGCTTGTCTGGTCCCCTTTTGCGCCAGCACCATGCTGATCTACATGGACGATCGAGGCATCCATCATTAAGCTTTCCAAATCGGGTTCCGATGCGAGGCACTCTAAAACTTGATGGAATACACCTGCTTTCTCCCAGCGTCGAAATCGAGTGTAGACCGACTTCCATGGTCCGTAATATTTCGGTACATCCCGCCATGGCGCTCCGCTTCGAGCAATCCACAGCATCGCATTGATCATAGTTCGGTTGTCTTTGGCCGGCCGGCCGCCCTGAGCTTTCCGCTCCGCAGGCAGCAAGCCTTTCATCTTATCCCACTGGTCGTCACGTAACTCTTATCGTTGTCTCATACTTTTATTTTACCAGATTAAGTCAACCCGAGTGGTTTGAAGACACGCCCTAGGCAATATCGTAAGGAGATGTTCTCTACTCCACCACCCAGGATTTTGCACCCCTAGCTCAATAATCCATACGGAAAGGGTGAATATATTCCATAAAGATTGCAAGGCATATGGAACACTTAAAAAAGATAACATAAAATTAATTGAGCGAGACTCATGGTGTTCAAACGTAGAACAGTCCCGATCATGAAAGTGTTAATCTGACGTAATTAAAAGTCCAGATCAAGTCACATTATTTTTGTAGGCTGGAGGATCACATATATTATCCTACATAGACTATCGCTTTATTATTTAAGTCATCACTAATCAAATAATCTAAGGATAGAGTCTGTAAAATAGATTGTGTAAACTCCCAAAACTATTAAAATGAAACATAGTAGAAAGGTTGGGAGAACACATGGGACTTTGGGATAAACAACAGTTGCGCGCCTTCATTAAAGAGAATAATCTGGTGACCGCGCAGGATGCACAAAACGCCTTGAAAGATCTGTTTGCAGAAACACTTCAGGAAATGCTGGAGGCCGAAATGGACCAGCATTTGGGTTACGAGAAGCATGTCGTGAAGAGCAAGCAGACAACAAACAGCCGAAACGGCAAGAGCAAAAAGAAGATCACCAGTGAATATGGTGAGCAGCAAATTTTGGTACCTCGAGACCGTGAAGGTGAGTTTGAGCCGTTAGTGGTCAAGAAACATCAGTCCAATGTGACAGGCATTGAGGACCAGATTATCGCCCTCTATGCTAAAGGCATCAGCACTCGTGAGATTCAGGACCATCTGCAGCAGCTGTACGGCCTCGATGTCTCTCCGACCTTCATCTCTAACGTGACCAACAAGATTATCCCTCTCGTGAAAGAGTGGCAGAATCGCCCCCTACAGAGCGTGTATGCTGTGGTGTTTCTGGACGCCATTCATTTCAAGGTGAAACAGGATGGGGCCATCGTCAACAAGTCTGCTTACATGGTCATTGGCATTGATTTGGATGGAAACAAAGACGTCCTTGGCATGTGGATTGGTGAGAATGAGTCTGCAAAGTTCTGGCTCAGTGTGCTCAATGAATTGAAAAATCGCGGCGTTCAGGACATTCTCATTACTTGTGTAGATAACCTTACAGGCTTCTCACAAGCGATTTCAGCTTGCTATCCCAGCACGGAAATCCAAAAATGTATCATTCACCAAATCCGCAACTCCACCCGTTATGTATCCTATAAAGATCTCAAGAAGGTGACCTCGGATTTAAAACCGATCTACAAGGCGACGACGGAGGAGATGGCTCTGCTGGAGTTGGACCGGTTTGAGGAGATCTGGGGAACCAAGTACCCACTTATTATCCGTTCATGGCGCAATAATTGGGAAGAACTCGCCACGTTCTTTAAGTACCCACCTGAGCTTCGTAAGCTCATTTATACGACCAATATGATTGAGAGCTACCACCGCCAACTCCGTAAAGTGACGAAAGGGAAAAGCATCTTCCCTACGGATGAATCTCTTCTCAAAATGCTCTATTTAGTGACGGTCGATGTCACCCGCAAGTGGACAGGCCGAGTCCAAAACTGGGGTCAGATCCTGCTTCAATTATCCGTCTTTTATCCTGAACGGATTGGCCAGCATCTGCCTTAAAGAGCATCTTCTTCTCTTAACATTAACAGGGGAACTCTTGATTTAGAGTTTACACAAACTTATTGACAGACCCTAAGGATATCCATTCATAATTTACTAATCCAATTTTTTCAGCTAACTGATATGCCGGTGGGTCCTCAAAATCATATTCATCAATATCAAAAATTTCTTCTATGTTACTTGTTTCATTTCCTTGACTGACAATCAACTCGTTAATCACTTCTAAATCAAAACAATCTTTATCAATGATTATTTCATCACTCCAATCACATTTATAATCAAAGACAATCTTATCTTTATTGAAAATTTGAAATTGCCACCCATGATCTTCTGCGTAAATATAATGAGCCAGTAATCCAGAATTGCACCGAACAACTGATTCATTTATATCAAAGCCTGGTCCATCTATCAGGAAAGTAACCCATCCATTTTTTTCTTCAAATACATATCCTTTGTTTCCAGACTTCTTAATTAGTTCTATAGCTGTTTCTCTATCTACAGCCATCAGATGATAACTTTCACTAAATTCACTCATTTTGAACACCTCTTTTTATTCATAGTTCTTATCAAAATACAAGTAATAAAATCCTTGAATAGGTTTGACATGGAGCCTATATAAGCAGAGCCCCTGCGAAGGCACGAAACCAAAAAAATTGCTTGAAACATTAATTGCTCCAAAACTAAACATTATGGTAATTATAGCTATTTGGCCTTAAAATATAATTAGTTCTGAGTCTTGCGATTATCGTAATAACAATGCCAATGGGGGTAGTTTATGGAAAACCTAGTTTTTTCCAAAGCAATGAGCATGCATGTTACAACCTACAAAATACTAAATGATAAAGGAGAACAACTCGTCTCTTTACTGCAACAATTTTTCGATCTTTTTCTAGGATACATTGAAGAAGATCTAGATATTATGATTGAATTCATGAAAGGTAAAGAAAAGACCATGCAAATAAACAACAAGAATATATCGAAGGTCTACGATTACTTCCTGCAAGGCAAAATTGAGTGCCTAGATATCTTCCACTACTATGATCTTCACGATGAAGCTATGGATCGGCATTATCCAGGGCTTTATACTGTGGGAATTAGCTGTAACCAAGCCTCTACATATTCACCAGAGTTAGCAAAAAGTAGAATTTTTCCAAATAATTTTAGTCTATCTTTAAATGAACGATTGTTCAACAACTATATCCCTTCGCATGTTCAAAATGATTTTGTTGATTTATTTAAACAAGCAATCATTTTACTTGAAGGAGTTACAGGCTTCATTACTTATGAATCCACCGCTGCAAGCAGTCATACAAGAACACCTTTCGAGACTCACTGGTCAATCGACACGAGCAGCCCGCCAGGTTACACCCAGCGCTTACGCGGTTATTTCTGGCTCAATTATCTAAGCACACACCATATTAATCAATTAGGCGGCTTAGATTGTATTCGCAAAAATGCACCATGTGGTGTGATTGAGTCTTTAGACCAGCAGGATAAGTTAGGTTTATTATTAGGACTAACGGATAACATTAATGATTACTCGGATGACCAATTACGTAAACTCAGAGAATACTTTTGGCCTTTACTAGGTATCGAAGACAATAATGAACATGTCCCATCCTTCGAATATCCACCGAGGTACATCGCGAGATTGGTTGAATAATTAAAAGAGGGGATAACTCATAATTAATGGGTTGTCCCCTCTTATTCATCTTACGGTGCAAGGTTCAAGAATAAACTCGACCCCCTGATGGAGGTACCAACACAACAGAAATAATAAACTTACCGACCTTATATGTTACTATCCCTGAAACCATTATTTTAGCAGACATAGATAACGTCTCGGGGGCAGGATTAGTTTGTTTTTCTGGGGCTGTAACAAGTGTAGGGGTATTCACCGGTGTTTTATTTTTTTTATTAGTTTGATAGTATATCATTCCACCCTGAAGTTCAGCAAATTCACGAATCGGTACTCCTGGTCTAACTGAAATTTCTTCTGTAGGAGTCCAACCAATCTTGAAAGGTCTTATTGCGAGAGCGTAAAATATCTTGTGTAAATAGATACTTAGCAAAGAGGAAAACCTTTCTTGTAGAATTAAGTCACTACAATCAACTCACAAGAAAGAGGTCTTCCCTATGAATCATTTTACATCAAATTTGGTCCAAGCTCTCGATGGATTTTACGCATAACATTAAGAGTAATACCTTGGTGTTTTATTCGTTGTAAAATGCCATGACCTATTAGGTCTGTAAAATATGTAACCGGTTAAAACGGGAAATCCAAATATATAACTAATAAAGCTTCCTCGCTACTCAAAATGGGTAAATAAACTGCGATTTTATATGGAGTGGCGGGCATGATATGCTGATTAGCATCGCGAAGTCCTTGTGCTTCGCGGCTTTCGTGAGTACTCATGCCCGCAGAGGCTCCATGTCAAATCGCTCTATCAGTCAAGAAAACGTAACTTTAGCCACGAAGTATAGCGAAGAGCCCTAATAAAGTAATGATCTCAATCTCAATTTAAGGCGTATTATTTCAACTATTTCGTTTTTATGGTAATCATCAAGGTTTCTGAACACATCTATTAAATTCTTCTCAATCTCTTCTACATATGTTACACCATCATCCGTATCCACTCCGGTTAATAACCAGTTCAAGTTCACGTTATATTGTGTTCGTATTGATATAAGCGTTTCCGCGGACGGATTACTATTCCCCATTTCAATTTCACTCAGGTTCCCTTGAGAAATTCCTATGCTTTTTGCAAACTGAACTTGGTTTAAATTGTTCTCTTTACGGATACATTTTATTTTATGGCCAATGTCATTCAACATTTTCACCACCAATCATGAAGTATGTATATTGTTTTTTAGCATTTTAAAAGGGAGCCACGAATCAATCCCGCGGGCTCCCTTCTAGATGTTAAAAATCATTCATTTTACATTTCGGTTCCACACATCTTTTACTGGTTCCATAGATCTTTTACTATTTCCAGACATCTTTATTACCGGACATAATTATGTAACGAAAATAAAGTCGTATCGCTCCGCCCCCGCTCCCCTCACCTTCAAAAAAGCCCGTCACTACGCCTTTCCTCGCCCCTTTCCCCTGTACTTTCTGACAACTTGAGTAAATAAAGTCGTATGGGCAAAACAGGAGAAAAAGCCTGAGAACTGCCTGAAACATGGCTTGGGAAATGAAAATAAAGTCGTATCGGAAAATGCAGGGAAAGGACAGGGATAAGACAGGGCTATAGGGCATAGGAATGCCTGAGAAAAAGCCTGCATTTTCCTTCCATCTCCCCTAATCCCTATCCCCTGAAACAAAAGAAAAGCTGAGCAAATGACAGGAAATAATCCTGAACTGCTCAGCTCTGATACGACTTTATTTGCTTTGATACGAGTTTGGAGAGAGGGATATGAGTTTATTTGCATCTCACAATAATTTGTTCAAAGAAAATAAAGTATTAGACTGGAGTTGTTGATTTGACGCGGTTTTTGAGTTGAAAAATCGTCAGCTTTTCAGAAATAAGTTTTAGACTACTTCTCCGGATGTGACTTCAACAGTAATAGTAACGAAAAATAAAGTATTAGACTGGCGTCGCTTGGCATGAAAATCATGCCATCTGCGTACTTGAGGGGTAAGTTTTTGCCTTTAAGCAATTATGTTAATTTTTCCTTTAGCCAGTCTAAGCTAAGGTTGACTCTCACAATGCTTTGTAACTTGATGGACAAAAACAATTACCTTTTCCGCCTTCTTGGTGTAGGCATCAATCGAATAGGTTCATATGACTTCAAGCCCGCGTCACCCGTTAGTATCTCTACCTGATAACTTTGAATTTTAGCGTAGTAGTCTGCAACGGTTTTTATAGTTGCATCGCCTATAGAAATTCCTTGGGCAGCAAGAGTTGGCCACTCTTCCGTTAACCTACTCACTTCATCTTCGCCCCAGAGAATCGATTGATCAGAGAAAGCAGCCCAAGGGGTTTCATTCTGAATAGCCTTATTAATAATTGCAATTAATCTTTTGGCCGTACCATATCTGTCACCAGTTGATTGAGAGATGTGGTTTCCCGTTTCAATAATTGTCGCTAGGGGTAATACCAATGTAGCTCCGCTTCGAACCTCATCATCTATTTTTTTCTTTGCTCTTTCTGAATCCCATCGGTCAGTATCGCTCCCACAAACCTCTTTTCCAGGGACATTAATCCAACAGCATAAAATGGAAGTATCGATAATCAGTATCTTTTTAACTGACAATTAGTTCCCCTCCTTGCGTTTGGAGAGGACTTCTTCAAGTTTCCCATTGGTCGCTATCTTGCCAATTGGCCCGGATGCTAACAATTTCGGTAAATTATCTATCTCCTCAAGCAGTGTAAGTTTACTTTCACCTGTTTCCCAAGAACGATGCGCCGTAATAACAAAAGGAACCATCTCAGGACCGAGAGCATCCATTAATGCAGGGTTATGCGTTGTCATTAATATATCAATCTTTCGATCCGTTCCAATCTCCTTTAACATATTCAATAACAATTGAGCTCTGGACGGATGTAAGCCGTTATCAATTTCCTCTATAACAATCAATGAATTTTCCGGCCTAGTTAGTAAGGCTGTAAGAATACCAAGAAAGCGCAATGTTCCGTCAGACATCCCTCTGGCATCCATAATTAATGTTTCCACAGCTGTACTCCATTTTTCTTCGCAGTACAGCATTGCATCACTATTAAATCTCCCAACAGGTTCCGCCCATACTCTCCGGATATCTCCTTCAGGCAATCGGGTAACATAACTTGAGAGTAAATTCTCAAGCTCTTTCTGCTCTAACGATGGATACGCCGCAATGACACCTGCAATATTATGTGCATTACTAGCCAACACATTTGACAACGAACTATAGTCACGCATTAATGCTGGGACTGGATCAAGAATAAATACATTCTCATGAGTAGAAATGACTGTTTCTATACCTTTAATTACTTCATCTTTTAATTCTTGATTTCGTAATTGACTTAAAATTGATACATTTCTTCTGAATTCTCTCTTTTTAGGTCTTCCTTTTAGCCCATTATATAAAGATACAAGTACACTTGGACTGTCATCTTGTACAACAGTCGCTCCAAATAACTCCGTCCGTTTCTCAGATCTTTTTTTATATTCTAACAAAGCAAGTGACTCAGACATAAGTTCAACATGAGGCTCTGTTCTTACCTCAAGTCTGTATTCATAATCAAAATTCTCATTAATAGAAATCAATGTCTCTAAGGTGAATACTGTCCCGGGCTTTCTAGCTGCCCATTCAACGCCACCACGGACAGCATTAATTTTTGAATCTAAAATAACTGTTGATTCGCCCATTAATGCGCTTTGCAGATCTTTACCCTGTGCTAATCTCTTTAGGAACGCCAGTCCATCAAGAGCATTGGATTTACCGCTTGCATTGGTTCCAATTAAGATCGTTAAGGGGTCTATATATAAAGTAGTCTTACCAAAACTTTTCCAGTTGATGTATCTTACTTCCTTAAGCATGAACTTTCCTCCCTCTTGGCGTTCGAGTAAACTTTATAAATCACCTTCGAACTTTTTCTTCTTATTGATCAGTCTTCCCATTTTCTCAACAAATAAGGATTATCCCCACTATTCACAAGCATTTTCATCATTCAAACTGTTTCGTTCAAAATAGTTAAATATCTTATATCATTCAGCATGTGAAAAATAGAAAAAAAGCATTAAACTCAATTAGTTTATTGCAGCCAATGGATTCTTTATTATTTCTAATTTACAGTTCCATTTTGTCGATAATTTAATTGTATCCCCCTTACGAAAGACTCAAACTTTTATAAACCGAATCTTTATAATGATAATCATCAGATGCCTTCATCTGATAATTTTCAAGAGCATATTTAATTATCTTCGGTGTAAATGGTACAAATATCGCTCCGATATCTTTGATTACTGCGGGGGTACGAGTTGAATCAAAACTTCTTGAACTGTTTAAATTAACCCCAATAATAGTGCATCCTTTTTCTTTGGCTACTTCCGCCTCCCATTTAACATACTTATGCTTATACCGAGTGTCCTCGCCAATCAACATAATATAATACCCTGACATGTTTATGCGTTCTCTACAACGTCTCTTAATATAAGCTTCATTTTCTGAATTAACCTCAGTTGATAACTGGCAATCAGTAAAATTAAAATCAATGTTCTCATTTTTCTTCCACGCTTGCATAAGACGATAATAATGAATATCGGTGCTACTGAAACCAATAAATGTTCTAGGTAAGCCCATTTTTATCCCTCTCTTAAGGTTGCCCCAAATTTAGTTTCAATCTTCTATGGAGAGCATCAGCATAATTCTTAGGTGTGCCCTTAATTGAATATTGCCAATGCTTCTTCTCTTCACTTAATAGAAGTGAAGAAGACTTGTTCAGTAAGAAAATATACTTCTGTAAATCCTCCGAAGACCTTAACACGGGCCATTTCCATAGATATTCTGGAATATCGGTTTTAGATCCAACTGTAATATAACTAGAGATTGGATATTGTTTTTCCGTTGCTATTCCAATTTCAAATGGTACCCACCATGACAATCTTGTATTGTAGGATAGTACCGCCAACAGATGAGAGCATTGACTTAGCTTTTCTTGTAGATAATTTGATAATTCTTCGCCATTATCTTGTAACCGTGAATCTAATACATCGAGGTACACACCAACTCCACTCCTCTGGAGTTGGTATGCAATGGAATTTGCTAGTTCTGAATCTTCCTTCTTATGTGAAATAAATATTTTGGTCATACCTTGCCCTCCTAAGCATTTAATGGTGACCGTTCCAAAAGAACTGAAAGTTTATTGATTTGTTCCTCTGTTGAATCTCGTTCCCAAGCACCCGTAACATAAGTTTCTGCTCGTGTTTTAAAAACTGCATATTCTACCAGCATATCGATACCAAAATACGCCTCTTGTAGTGTCGCAAGAATCCAATACCTGTCGCCCCTTGATTCGAAATTGTTCTCAAGTAGTGACTTGCATATTTCAATCACTTTATTTCGCACCCTCGATGCATTTACATAGTCAGCTATAGCTTCATTTTTATCGCTAATGTTTCCTCGTACATTCAAAAGGAATGCAAAATTAATGCCGTTATAATAATCATTTTTTATGTAAAACCCTTTTTCGTAATAGAATATAGCTTTATCTAGCCAAGATCGCACACCTGTTTCTTCCCATAGCCTCTTGCAGACAGCTCCCAGAAGACCTAATGTTTCTGGATCAGTTGTACTTTCCGGATTTAATGTTTGTAACATCTCAAAAGCTTCATTTAATGCCGAGCGATTGTTGGGATGTTTGCTTTTATAAGTGGCTAATACGATTTTCTGTTTAATATACGTGCTATTCGGATCGATTGATAGCGCCGCATGAAAAAGCCCTTTTGCAACAAGAAAATCATCCTTATTCATAGCCTTTTGTGCAGACTCTAAAATAGAGCTTAATGAATCTGTTACATCTGGCAAACTTACTACTTCAATTGTCGACTTTAAAATTGGAGGAGCTAATTCGTTTAGAAAAGTATAAACTGGGCTATCTACACTTGGATTGCTCAAGATGGTTTGGATTGCGTCCTGAAGTTCTCCTCGGAATCGCATAACCTCATCATGATCGATACCTTTACCAAGATGTTCATAAGGACGAATGACTGTATGATTTAAATCAAATGGATACTTGAGTTCTTTTTCTGCAATTGCAATTGTCGTATGTGGTCTTAGCGCATGCCTTATTCCAAGTTCATAGAATGCATTAGGATTATAAGTAGACAAGTCTGCTATTACTACGTCCGCGGAATAGAGGTAACGATACATCGGAGCATCTATGATTCCTGAGTGCTTTATATCATCAGCTCGTATACACTCAAGTCCCGCTTCGATTACCGCTGGCCTTACAATATTTCGATATGTTTTATCTAAGTCAAGCTCTCTACCAGTTGAGTAGTCAGTCTTAACACCATAACCCATTACGACAAAACAGACTTTCTTTGACATAGTACGTCCCCCTCAACTACAAAGACGTAGCTAAATAAGAATAACTTTAAGCTACGCCCTGGTGTCAGTTAATATTTAAATTCTTCTGTCTCTGCTTGAGCCATTAACTCCGCCTGTTGAAGCACCAAATCAATTGCCATTTTCTCAAGATCAGGCGGGTACCCGTATTTCTTCAAGAGTCTCTTGACCGTAATCCGCATCTGGGCCCGTACATTCTCCCGCAGAGTCCAGTCCACCTTGATATTGTTCTTGATAGCCTGGGTCAACTCATGAGCGATCTGCTTAAGAACAAGATCTCCCATTAGCTCTTTGGCAGCCTCATTGGAAGCCAACGCGTCATAAAATGCTACTTCCTCCTTGATGAGGCCGAGGTCTTCACCACGCTTGACGGCAGCGTTCATTTCCTTGGCCATCTGGATGAGCTCTTCGATTACCTGCGTTGTCTCAATAGTCCGATTATTGTACTTACGAATAGCTTCTTCAAGCATTTCAGAGAACTTCTTTGATTGTACAATGCTGGTGCGAGATACGGCCTTTACCTTGCCTTGAAGAAGCCTTCTTAGCAATTCGACAGCGAGGTTCTTCTGCTTCAATCCTCGAACATGCTCAAGGAATTCATTCGACAAAATCGCGATGTTCGGCTTCTGCAAGCCAACTGCTTCGAGGATATCGACGACCTCATCGGACATAACCGATTTAGAAATCAACTGGTTCAATTCCGCATCCAGTTCATTCGTCGTTTTCTTCTTGTTCTCAGTCGTGATGATTTTGACGATGCCTGATTTCACAGCCTTGTAAAAGCTGATTTCCAGATTGACCGACTCAGCAGCTTCCGTCGTGGCGCAGAGTGCGTAAGCTTTCGCCAGCTCCGTCGTCCAATTGACGAAATTGCGTTTGCCTTGATCACCAAGCCCCAGCACGTAATCCACCGTCTCGGCGATGGCTTTCATTCGCTCGGAAGCTTTCTCCGATGCGAATTTCGAGAAGTCGTGACCATGCAACTGTTCGCGGATGAGCTGAATTCGCTCCAACATGAAGTCAATAGCTTGATCCGTGTCGATTCCCGCGGTCTTGCGATCATTTTCCGTGTATTGCTGGAGTGCCGACTTCAACATATCTGCAATACCGATGTAGTCTACGATGAGTCCGCCTGGCTTGTCACGGAATACACGATTGACTCGGGCAATAGCCTGCATGAGGTTATGGCTTTCATCGGTTTATCAATGTACATGGTGTTCATGCTTGGAACGTCAAATCCAGTCAGCCACATATCACGCACGATGACGATCTCCAACGGATCGTTCAAATCCTTCATCCGTTTGGCCAAATGCTCCCGACGACGCTTATTCCCTATATAAGGTTGCCACTCCGCAGGATCACTTGAGCTTCCAGTCATGACGATTTTGATTTTGCCTTCATTGTCGTCATCACTGTGCCAGTCCGGGCGAAGAGCAATAATCTCCTTGTACAGATCGATGGCAATCCGCCGCGACATGACAACGATCATCGCTTTACCGAACGTAGCCCCTTTGCGCTGCTCGTAGTGCTCAACCATATCTTTTGCGACCTGTTTAATCCGTTTCGCCGAACCGGCAAGAGCCTCAAGCCGCGCCCATCTAGACTTCAACTTCTCTTGCTGGGTGTGCTCCTGATACTCGGTAATCTCCTCGTACTCCTCATCGATAACCGGACGCTCTGTATCCGATAGCTCCAACCGCGCGATACGGCTCTCATAGTAAATCTTGACGGTCGTGCCATCTTCCACTGCCCGAGTCATGTCATAGATGTCGATATAATCACCGAAAACAGCCGGGGTGTTCTTATCCGTCAACTCAACCGGCGTTCCGGTATATCCAATGTAGGAAGCGTTCGGTAATGCATCACGCATATATTTCGCATAGCCGTACTTGATGTTAGCTTCCTCATCCGATGTGACCATTTCTGCTTGAAAGCCGTATTGACTGCGATGCGCTTCGTCCGCCATTACGATGACATTCCGACGATCCGTGAGTACAGGATATTTGGCTTCGCCTTCTTCAGGCGTAAACTTATGGACCGTTGTGAAAATAATTCCGCCCGACTCCACCGATAGCAACTGTTTCAAGTGAGTGCGGTCTTCGGCGTGCTGCGGGGTTTGACGGAGCAAATCTTTCGACTTGCTGAACGTAGCATACAACTGATCGTCGAGATCGTTACGGTCTGTCACAACGACAATCGTCGGGTTATCGAGTGTCAGAACCAGTTTGCCAGCGTAAAAGACCATTGACAGGCTTTTGCCCGAACCTTGTGTATGCCAAATGACACCGATCTTGCGGTCGCCATCTTCTAGTGTCGCTCTTTCCGTAGCAGCAATCGCCTTATTTGTAGCGTGGAATTGATGGTAACCGGCCATTATTTTGAATAGACGTTCACCGTCCGTCTGAAACAACACAAAATGCTTGATGATGTCCAGCAGACGACTTTTTTCGAACATCCCCTTAATTAGTACTTCTAGCTGAGGCAGAGCGGAGGAGGCTACATCCCCACCATCAATGGTACGCCACATCATGAACCGTTCTTCGTCAGCCGTTAACGTGCCTACTCTAGCATTGACCCCGTCACTGATGACCATGAAGGAGTTGTACGTGAATAGGGACGAGATCGCCTTTTTATAGGTCTGCACCTGATTGTACGCATCACTGATTCCCACCTCTTCATTAGAGGCGCTCTTCAGCTCCAGAACCGCGATCGGAAGGCCGTTGACGAACACCACAACATCTGGGCGCTTATCGACTTGGTTCTCAATGACCGTAAACTGATTCACAACAAGAAAATCGTTATTGTCGACGCGGTCTGGATGCGTATCGAACAACCAAACTTTATCGGTCGGATAATCACCATTAGCAGTCCGATACTGAACATCAATGCCGTCCGTGATCATTTTCTGGAACGCTTTGTTGTTAATCATTAAGCTCGGGCTGCGAGGCACTTCAATGATACGAATCGCTTCCTCGATGGCTTCGCGCGGAAGATGTTTGTTGATGCGAATCAGCGCTTCACGTAAGCGTTCTTTGAGAATGACGTCGTTATAGAATTGCCTTTCCGGATATTCACCTTCAGGCGAGATCTCAGGTCCGTAGGCTTTGTTGTAGTTCAGTTCCTCGAACCATTCTAGAGCGGCTTCTTCCAGATCGCTCTCGGCGTAGGATGTGGTGTACAGGGCCATGGGTGCACCTCCCTCGGTTAGGTTGTGGAATATTGCATTTTTCTTTCGGCTGCCATTGGCAGGTCGAAGTTCTGAACTAGTGGGTATTCGCGTTCAAATGACACTCGAATTTCACCGGTCATAAGTTTTGGCAAAAGAGAATCCCGAATATCTTCCAACTCAAATGACTCAGTTGTTAGCTGAATCATTTTATCAACTATAGGGTGAAGCACCGCAGTAGCGAATTGATAGACGTTTTGATCTGGAATGAGTACTTTAGATTCCTTAAGATCACTCCTCTTTATATGACCCATTGTTGTTGCTTTATCGCTCGCAATACGTCTGAATTTTTCAATATAGTTTTTTGTCCAAAAATAATAAAACCATTTATCAAATTCCTTGGAAGTAACTTTGAACAAGTGTTGGTTTAATCCGCCGATGCCACCACACCATAATTTGATTTCCAATGTTCCAGACCATGAAAATAAAACATCACCATTATTGACTATATATTTAGCATCAATAGTGGGACTAGCCTTATCACTATCTGAAGATGTTTTTCCCTGATTCAGTTCTTTTATCTTTATTACGGGGATAGAAGCAGACCCTTCTGGTCTGAATTTTTGCATTGCTAATCCATTTAATAAGGTAGCTATGTCATCTAGAGAACGTATCTTCCATCCCTTCGGAATCAACCCCAACTCACTTTCCTCAAACTCACCGCCGCTGGACTTATAAGGTTCACCGTTTTCATTAGGGAACTCAAAGTCCACAAACCAGCGTTTGAAAAGGGCTTGGGCCATTTCTTCAAGACGTTTGTTAATAGCAATATTAAGTTCTAACTTTTCATCTAGCACCTTTAAAGAATTTCCAATATTTTCTTGCTTAGCAATACTTGGTACTAGATATTTGAAGGCTTTAATATCGTTTTGAGTAATACTAGCTTGGTTTGCACTTCCCTGAGCAGTACCTATTATATAATCTTTGAAGAAAACAGATTTAAGAAGATAATATAGATACTGTCGATTAGTCCCTTTCTTTGCCCTTACCCTAACCGCGTTTTGGTTTAATAGAGAATGACTTAATTCAGCTGGCACTTTTATTACTTTTCCTACAACGGAAGCAGGATTGTTTGGCCATGATCCGACTGTCGTTATTACAATGTCATTACTCAATAATTCATATCTTGAGTACTGACCAGCCTTCGAAGCATCAATACAAATGCAGCTATTCACATCAATTGAGTCCCATGTCAGGTTTGAAACCTTTACAACTTTCACTCCAGCATTCTGGAAATCGGCAGACTTGAAAGCAAAACCCTTTTGGAATTCAGCGATTTCATCAAGGGTAACTTCTTCTTTAACATCAAAAATCAAATCCGATCCCTCCAAGCCGCTTACGAATCTCATCTTCCAAATGTCGCGATTTAGCGAACTGCTCAGCCAGCTCTGATGTAAGTCTAACCATCTTATCCTCAAATGGCTCGCTATCTTCTTCGACATCCTCAATACCTACATACCGTCCAGGTGTCAAAATATATTCATGCTCTTGCACTTCACAAGTTTCGCAGCTTTGCAGAAACCTTTAACATCCTCATATACCCCGGCTTCGGCCTGACCGCGCCAAGCGTGGTATGTATTCGCAATCTTCTTGATATCTTCCGTAGTCAGCTCACGATGCGTACGATCGACCATTTGTCCCATTTTACGGGCATCGATAAACAGAATTTCACCGCGACGATCACGGAGCCCTCTTGGAGCCTTGTTCTTCGCCATGAACCAAAGACAGACAGGGATCTGCGTCGAATAGAATAACTGCCCAGGAAGTGTAACGATACAATCCACTAAATCCGCATTTACCAGCTTGCTCCGAATGTCCAATTCAGCCACTGTACTCGTGGACATTGAGCCATTTGCCAAAATGAAACCGGCTACACCGCTTGGAGCCAGCTTGTTCACCATGTGCTGAATCCAAGCATAGTTGGCATTGCCTGCTGGTGGAATTCCATAAGTCCAACGGGCGTCTTCTGTTAACCGATCGCCGCCCCAATCACTAATGTTGAACGGAGGATTGGCCAGTATGAAATCGGCCTTAAGATTCTTGTGAAGATCGTTATGAAATGTATCCGCATGATGTTCACCCAAGTTACTGTCGAGACCACGGATCGCCAAGTTCATTTTGCACAGCTTCCAAGTCGTCGGGTTTGATTCTTGGCCATACACAGCGATATCTCCGAGCTTACCTTGATGCTCTTCAACGAACTTCTCGCTCTGAACGAACATGCCGCCAGATCCGCAGCAAGGGTCATAAACACGACCCTTAAATGGCTCAATTATCTCAACGAGCAAGCGGACAACGCTGTTCGGCGTATAGAATTCGCCGCCGTTTTTGCCCTCCGCACTAGCAAACTTGCTAAGGAAGTATTCATACACACGTCCGAGTATATCCTTGGAACGGCTGTCTTCATCGCCAACCTTGAACGAGAACAAGTCAATAACTTCACCAAGGCGCGTTTTATCTAGGGCAGGTCTAGCATAATCCTTCGGCAAGACACCTTTAAGCGAGGGGTTTTCCTTCTCGATTTCAATCATCGCTTGGTCAATGATTTGGCCAATTTCCGGTTTCTTCGCATTGTTCTTAATGTAGCTCCAACGAGCATCCTTAGGCACCCAGAAGATATTCGCGGCAACATATTCGTCCCGATCCTCGGGATCCGCATAGGTTCATTCTTCAGTTCTTCATATTTCTCTTCAAAAGCATCCGACACATATTTAAGGAATAGCAGGCCTAATACGACGTGCTTATACTCCGCAGCATCCATGCTGCCGCGCAGCTTGTCGGCCATGCTCCATAATTTTTCTTCAAAACCCAAGTTCGCTGTTACCATTAGCAAGCTCCTCTTTAAATATTCTTTGATAAACTTCTTGTTTCGCTTGTTCCCATCTTACGTGGGCTTCCAGAATAACAGCTTTGTATCGTTTCTTTTCGTCCAAATAATGGGCAACCAATTGATGCTGCTTCTCTTCTGGTAGTGTAGGAATTTCGATTTCTCCAACATCTGAAGGATTCAAGTTCATGACCGTTGTTCCCCGCTGGAAGCTTTGAATAAACGCCATCCCTGTCGGACTCTCTAAAAAAAGCCTTACAAATTGAGCCAATAAATTCGACTTAAACCGAAGTACGATAATGTTGGCGGAGGCAATCACCATTTCTTCGCTGTCGGGGAAGATCGCGAGTTTAATCACGGTTCCTCTGCATGTCATGACCAGATCACCGGGAAGCACTTCATAACGCTTCACCTTACGCTCTTCTTCGTCGATAGTCTCAAGCCCTTCTAACTTAACCTCGCCATCATCCATATTGGAAATATTCAGCACTCTGATCTTACCTGTCTTCAATTCTTGCTTCGAGATTGCTTTACCGCGGAATATATCCGCCATGTTGCGAAGCTTTTCCTTCGGCATGGCTGCCTCCTGGAACGAGCGCAACTTCTCCTGATCTTCGTCGAGCAGTAGATCGATCCTCCAATTGTCCCATAACTGGAACTGATCCGGATGAATCATCACTTCCCGGTCAATCTCCAGATTGTGCTTCCGTATAATTAATCTTCCTATCCGAACCTCTCGTGGACTTTCCTTACCGAATTCCACCTGATATGTCCTAACCGAGGTAAAAGGCCTGAACAAGCCATCCGGAAGCGTATAAATTGATTGAACTGGTGCTTCGATGTTCATCTCTTGTCTCCAGCTTGCGATTGCTCCCCCTTGGAACATCATGCGTGGCGGGAAAGTCACGCTTAGTCTGCCTCTCTCCTGCAGTACAGGCAGCAGGAAACTGACGGCTGCCCCCTCCGATTCTCGAATCGAGATTTCATCTTCATCCTGAAGCTTTAGTCCAAAGGTTGGAATGGACAGAATCGCGTCGAATCTCTCTTCCATTTGCAACGGCTGGTAGATGCTCCCTTGAATTACGGTAATCCGAGGATTCAATTCAAAGTATATTTTCAGTAAACGGCAGAGCATATAGTTTTCCGACAGAAACGTGATGTGAAGATCACCCATGTAGCATTTCGTCTCGTATAGACCTTGTAGAAACTTCTCCGTCTCTGTTATGAGAATGGAGCTAAACTGGCTTTGGTCGCACATTTCGATAAAGCGTTCCATGATTCCGGGATGCGCCATAAGCGTCCCGGTTATTCGATCCTGCTGCAGCGTGCGTAATGCATACTCCAGCAGGTCCAGTTCTTTGCCCGCATGGTACAGCCGGCGGAATAGATCCCGATCCCCAGGGAAATGCCCCAGCTCCCGTTCACCGACTTGCTCTTTCATCCATTGGAGTAGCTCCTCTGCGCTCGCCTCCTGTTCCCATTCGATAGTTTTATGCCGCTCAATCGACTGGCGGGTGCAATTCACTCGAATCGCCTCCCGCAAAAGCTGATCCCTTGAATGAATCTCATGAAGCAAGCATAAATTCCAAAACGATTCAATCACTCAATCACCTTCTTTCTTGCATGACATATTCAATGAAAGATAAGTTTAGGACCTAGAATTTCCGGTTTTGGCCAAAACCTCATCCGGAATAATTCCTAAAAAATAATTTTCAATGTATTCCCAGAATCGATCGTTGTCCACTTCATTTTCGAACAAGTGGGTTAACATCGCCACAGATAGGTAATGCCTTTCTTTTACATTCTCCAAAATATAGTTTATATATCTCGCTGGGTTTTGTATGCTGCGTTCGATTTGCATACGGGAGTTGATACGAAGGAATATTTCGGGATTATCCCCGCCATTCACGCGATAGATCAAATTGCCCAGAGCTTCTAGTATACCAAGAAGAATAAATGTTTTCTCTACTTTCTCGGGGCTTACCTTCGGCAAGAACATTGTAACGTGACTTGGTTCGGTATTGATTTGCTGTCCTTGGTTGAGGATTTGTCTCCATTCAATCTTGATCCAATCCAGAAATCCCGCATACCCACTGTTCTGGATGGAGTATTTCTCCTTCGATTCGCTATACTTCATAAATCGCTGATAGAAGTTGGAATGTTTCTGCATAATCCGATCATAATGGTCCGCACTATGAATCAGAATTGAGGCCAGATTTTCACAAAAATATTTATCGCCCTTTATTTTCTTCTTCAACTCTGCCGCAAATTCTGATATGGAGAAGTAGCTTCGTTCCTTGGCGTATGCGCCGAATATATCCGCGATTAGCTCTAATTGATGGTTCAGCTCATTCGTGAACTGATCACGGTGTACTGATTTAAGCACAAGTTGCAGCTGTAAGACGGGCAGAAGATTAACTAAAAAAGGCAGTCCTAGATCCTCATCTTTCGAATGAAATTTATATTTGAATTGAGGAAATGATAAGCTCTGAAACCGCGATTCCCACAAATTCTTCATATCACAGGTGTAGATATTGCCATACACCGTCTTATGTCCTTCTGCAACCTTTTTAAAGTATCTACCGTATCGCTCCAGAATTTGCTGCTCTTGATCTTTCTGTATCATAAAGTACTCTTTTGCAAATACACTTCTCGGACGAGCGATAATAGGCGAGTACCCCATTTTGGCTTTAAAATCCTTCTCGATAATCAATAAAGCTGTCTTCAGCTTATTATCGACTTCATCACTAGCCTCGGCGCCTTGCTGGAATATATATCGAAATTCCTCCGCATTGACAAGAAGATGACGCACATTGCTGCTGTGCTTATTTTCGTTAATAAGTTGAACAACTTTTGCCATCACTTGAACTAGTTGCTGCTTACGAATTGTCGAGATTCCATGCAGTCGATTAACATGAACGAAGTCCTTGGGCAAGAAATCAAAATAAGCGTATCCCCGCTCCAGTGCCCTTGCAGCACGTCCAATCTCCTGAACATAGTCACATACATTCCCAGTTGGGGCGAAGTGATACACATTCACAATGTCGGGTAGATCGATACCCATTCCGAACGCTTTGGTTGCAAGCATGACTAGCGATTCACCCTCCTTGAACCGTTTGTAGTTTCCGTTTTTGAGATCTTTAGAGAGAGGACCGTAATAAGACGTAAGATGTTGACGCAATCGCTCGCTCGCAAAGATCTTGCTGAATTCATGAAACTGATTAATTAATCCGACTGTGGGGAAATAGACAAGCGTTTTTTCGTCTTTGGCCAGGTATTGTTCTAACCTGAATACAAGCACCTTGAATTTATCCTCCAGATATTCCTTAAACCTTTCCTTCGACTGGCTGGATTTCTTAATGCGAACCTCCAGATCATCCCGCTTCACATATCCAAAGTAGCTAATGGGATTAATGAGATTTAGGCTGTCTCTTGTTTCCGCGTACATATCCTCTACTCCGCCATAAATTGCAGTTGCAGTAAAGGTAGCAATGGGGAACTGCATTTCCTTCTTGCGTAGGCGTTGGAGGTAACTCCCCAAATACCAGTAGTCCGAGCGAAATGCTTTCCCCCATGTTGTGACGATATGTGCCTCGTCGATCACGAACAGACCTATCTCTCGGTCTCCGATTAATTGCGCAATATCGGAGCGACTAAGTAGCGTCTCTGGCGAAATATAGAGAATGGAAATTTCTCTTGTCCGAATCCGTTCAATGATGCCCATCTTCTCAACCGGCGTAATTTCAGAATTAATCGTTGCGGACATGTGCACATTGCGATCCATCAGGCCTTGTACCTGATCCGTCATCAAACCGATTAACGGAGAGATAACGATGGTCATTAGTCCATATTTTTCAGCAAGGTAAATAGCGGGTACTTGAAACATAACCGATTTGCCTGCACCGGTTGGAGAGGTCACGAAGATGTCGCGATAGCTCTCTCCCTGATGCGCTAATGTAGCCTGCTGCACGATGCTGTCAATGACCTGACTTTGAGGAATAAAGACCGTTTCCTTCTTAAATTCAGGATCATGAATATCTTTGTACATTCGTAAGTCGCGGAAACTCGTATAATTCCAGTACTTCTCGAGTACGCGCAAATATTCTGTCTCATATAGCTGAGGTACAAGTGATGTCGTCTTGGTAGTAAGTACAAACGTAATATGAGGAAGTAGGCTTTGTAGAAGCTGAATTCGCGCGCGATAACGATGAATTGATACACTTAGATCTCCCGTGTAAGAGATCCGAACTTCTTGTTGCTCGGTTGCTGTATTCGATAACACTCGTGCTATTAGTCCAACCAGTACATCTTCTTCTTCTACAAGCTCAAGTTCTGCTGTGTCGTCATTTGCCAACTTGCGCTCTGGAAGATCGAGGTCGGGAATTGAATAGTAATCAATCGCCGGTTCGGAATCAGCGTATACAATAAACCAGTTATTATCGATTTTCTTTAACGTTCCATAATATTTCTGAAAGATTTCAAAGTCCGGATCCTGCTCAGGCTCTTCTGTGGAATTCTCATCCTCGAAATAAGTGATAAACAACCTCTCCGCGGCAGGGATACTATATAAACAAGGAAAGGTGCGGTGATAAACATTGTTTTCATAGATCATGATGTTGAAGTAAAGGGACAGTACTTCTGTTCCTATGACTTGATATTCCTCATAGGTGCACCAAGCAGCCTGATTGATTTGGTGAAGCGATTGGAACATCTCCGGCAGAATCGATGCTTTAGCTTGATCGAGCTCATGAATTGAAATTGTAACTGAATACGGAATCAGCTTGCGCAAAGGCATCGTTTCGAAAAATGAAGCTGGAAACCCTTTGAATACAAAAAGCACCTTTTGGTTCGAATCCTGCATCATTCGCAAGAGATCTTGTTCGATTCTTTTATAATTGTTCATCCTGTCAACCTCCCATTGGTTCTGGCCAGTAGTAGTCATCGCGGTTTGCCCTTTTTCTCATTTTATTTGCTAATTTCTTCAATGCCTTGGCTTCTATCTGTCTGATTCTCTCTCGCGTTACTCCGAACTGTTCCCCTACTTTCTCGAGTGTTTTCGGTTTGCAATCACCAAAACCGAACCGTTCCAGAATAACCTCTTGTTCCCGTGGTTTGAGATGAGTGCTTATCAATTCATGAAGCAGCTTCTTCAAGTCGTGCTGCTCTGCCAAAAGTGCAGGATCAAAATAGATTTTACTGTACTCGCCCAATAACCGATGCGTCTCCAGACTTATAAATTGACTTAGTTCCGACTCTTGACCATCCTCCGAAATATTCTGTTCGGTGGACGTCATCCCTAACACCTGATGCTCAACGATCTTGGCTCGCTCGTATTGGGCTGCAGAAATGCCAAGTTGCATAATTATCGTCTGTTGGTCAGGGATGTTATTCTCCACTTCGTAAGCTTGTTCTTCCCGCCGGATCTTCTGAATCAGTTCAAACATATGTACCGGCACTCGAATCATTGTTCCCGTATCGACGATAGCCCGTATTATACGTTGCCGTATCCACCAAACAGCGTAAGTCGAGAATTGAACATCCTTGGTCACATCAAACTTTCTAATAGCGTCCATTAGCCCTATTGTACCTTCTGATACTAGGTCATCATAGGAATGTTGGTGATTGGAATATCTTAAATACTTCGAGGCCAACTTATGAACAAGTTTCATGTTATCGACAACTAGCTGTTCGAACTCTAGATTGTTACGAGTCTCATGGTACCCTTTCAGTAGGATAGTATTTCTCGAGTAAACACTCTGAATGGATGAGTTATCCATTACCTTCGGGTCAGAGACCGGCTTCCATTCCATATTTAAAATGTCATCAATACTCGGTTCTTCGTTTGCTTCCTTGGACTGGTCATTGTGCAGGATATTCTGGAAACCCATAATCTCAAGAAACATCTCGACGTCTTCGTTCTCTAGTTGCTCATCAGATAAGGATTGCAGAAGAGCCTTCGCCTCGGCAAAAGGAATTGTCTGCTTATCAGGAAAAGTACGTTCAAACACTTGCTGTACCTCGCGAATACTTTTGCCCATTTGAAGTCCTCCTTAATTACCAAAAACACCCTATACGAATATTACCATAATGAAATTTGATATTTCAATATCAAATTATAGATCGGTGAGAATTTTAATGGAATCACTCCCCTGAAAAAGAAGTTTTCGTATCAGCTATAACTTGCTCGGCATGCACACGACTTTCCAATTGTTTAGTGAGCAACTCCAGGAAAAGAATCTAAAGTCGAGTTCCTGAGGTCTTTTTCTCATATACGAATCGTCATCAAGTCGCGAAGGATTGTTACATTTCCTATGTAGTCAGTCGTACACCCGTTCTCCTATCTCAAGAGCATACCAAAATAAGAAAAAGCCGATCGAATATCAGGAATTGATACCCGAAATTCGTCGGCTCAGTTGTATACTTATTTCGAGTGAATGATGGGCAATTTACTTAAAATGCAAATCCACATGAGACTTGAACATGGTAAAATCCAGGCAAGATCGTGAACGTGAGAATATAGCGCATTGTAATCAAATCCAGCTAGAAGCAATCGTGGTAATTCATTGCTGAGATAGAACCAATTTGGTTCTTTACGTCATTAACTTACCTGCAAGTCTAGAGGCCCACTCGCGAATCGTATCACTTTGATAATGCTTTAATTTTTCAATATTCATGGTCTCGCATTGGTTAAGAACTGATTGATCCCAATGTCCACCTTTTTGAACCAATCCATCGAGAAGCTGCCTTATGTTTCGCTCTATTTTCCTAAATGACAACTGATTTCTTGGACGGAGAATAAGTGTAGAAATCGACCAATCATCCGGTCTTGCCACTTCGATAATATAGGATGACGTGATTCCATTAATCACCTGAACTATGGCACATGTTCTGCGTGCGCCGTTCATACAGACAGAGAATCGCTTACCAGGCGGCACTCTTACTACTGACATCCTGACTTTCACTTGAAATGTCTTCTTCAACATTTCAATCATCAGAAAAAATGGTTCAAGACCGATTGCATCGGACGCTAGAATCGTCTCGAGTGTCTGAAAGTCGATAGGTGGGGTATCCCCGCCAGCCATGGAATCCTGAGTACTGACTTCTTCAGAAGCAGCTGTATGTTTTCCCCCGCGTCCAGTCGTCACGATGACTTCATTTCCTGTATTTGAATGTCTTACGCTGGTTCGACGAGTCTCCACTAAAGGATAATTGGCAAACTGCATTATTGTAGGAGGAGTCTCTAAAACATCTTGATTTGAATCCTCTTTGGCGTTATCGCTTTGATCGTTCAGTACATAGTCCGAATTTTTAGAACCAGGAATCATACGAATCGCCTTGTCACCCGAGCTCCATTCACGGCGTTTCTTAGAGGGATGCCAAAAGAGAATCTCATTTGATGGGTGCTGAAATCCGCCTATGGCAATGATCTCTTTGACAAGCACATAATCGATAAATTGCACACCGCGTGTATGCATTTCAATAGGGCCTATGGGTGGAAGATCAATAGTTAGAGGTACACCTTTCTTTAAGGTAGCGGATGGATTATAGGGTGAACTTTTAACTGCATGACTGAACATACCCTGATAAACAGAATCCCACAAGGACCGAATCATCGGGTCTGTGTAGATCCATGAGAGGTGGCGAACGTTGCTGTCTGTAGCCAATTTGGCTGGAACTCGATTGCTCAAGTCAAAATGCAATGTTCCCCCCAATGAATATCTATTATCGATTAACAAATCCAAGCCATGAGGTTGGAGCAAATAGTAGGCTAAGTACCTTGAGTTAATAAACAGAGCTCTAATCAATTCAATTACTGGTATACAGTATGTAAGACCATTCGATTGATACTGAATGACATTTTGCAACCCGAGCTCAGGATTTTTACCAAAATCAATCAAACGTTTAGGCAGCTTAAAACCGTTGGTCACAGTGCCTTGGTTGAGAGCATCTATGGTAATGTGGAATGCCGATCCATTCATAGGTGTAATCTGGTCATAAGTCCCGTTTGAATAGATTTGACCAATACGCAAATAAGGAATCGTCCCCCAGGGGTAGGATACTACCTTTATCCTTTCGGCTGATGTTTTGAATGCGACACGAATTCTCCAGTTACCCTTATAATCCATAAACGGCGATCCAAACCAGACTAATTCCGCCTCGTGATTCTCTGGAAAAGGCCAGGATCTTAACGTCAGTGTTGCCATGAAGAAGTCTCCTCTGGTGATGTGAATGGTTGCAATAGTCGGCTTTGACCGATGCATCGATTAATTTCGTCCAATACTTCCTGAGAATAATCAGGTCTTAGTCCTGCAAGCTTCTCCAGCTTCCATCGTTTAATTGGCCACTCTCCAGACAAACGTTCCGCAGCCCAACGTACTCTGCGTATCTGAAACTGGGATACAGATTCTACATAGATTGATAAAACACTCATCGTTACGGGAAGCTTATGTTGATACTTCTCTAGCCAGCTAAGCTTCCCGATTCTCTTGCCAATCAAGGTAATTGTAATACGAACTGGCTTGGAGTTACTTAGATGGCTTTACATACCTGTTCAACATTCCAACTTAGCTCCAAATCACGTTTTTCCCAGTCAACACGCATGCGGGGGGACTTCCTTGTATTTTTCGGAGTAGGGGCCGTTCCACTCTTCTTAGCGTGCTTTGGTTTAAGTGGAACTTCTCGTACCGGCGATTTCCCGTTGGCATACTTGATGACAGTATTCGTATCCACCCCAAGCCTCTCAGCAGTTGAGCGATAGGACATCCCTTCTTGCATGCATTGCTTAAGCTTATCCGACCATATTGGACCGAACGACTTGATTCTTCCTCGATAGTACTTTTCTTCTTCAGACCTATCAGGACCACGACGAGAATAGGAGAATCCGCATGAACATACAAATGTGCCAACAGGTTGCCCTGTATCTGAGCAACGGGTGATATCACACTGCGTAACAACTAAATTTTTATAATGGTCAGCCGCCTTATTTAGACAGGGCCAGGGTGCATTACCAAATGGAGCGTTTGTAACGTCCGTGCGATTAAGAAATTCACGAAATGATCCATATAGAAAGCGGATGAGAAGCAACTGACGTAAAGGATGAACAGCTCGTCGTGCTGTTCGCGTTGATTGCTCCAACCACGAATATCTAACTTCTAATGGATCACTATCTAATAGATCTAACAACTCTCTACCATAAAAAAGAACGGGCTGCTCGCAAAGCTTCTGTTGGCGGATACGTGATAATACAGTAACGAATCCCTTCTCTGTTAATCGTGGCAGGATAGCCTTTCTTAAGTCATATAAAGCCGGCAGTTTGTTCTGCTGAACGAGTAAATGAATGTCTTCAGCAATATCTGATAGGCGATCAATTAGTTTATTGGGTAAATCTTCAATGACAGCAATCGAACGAAACATATGTCTAGATATCGGCAAAACATTTAAACCATGTCTATCCGATAATGGACTCGTTAGCTCATGCAGAACTCTCCTGTGGTGAGGACAGAGATACACACCTGGCAATTGATGAATTCGATGCCAGTAGGGCTCACCATAACGTTGAATGTCTTGTTCGTAACAGGAAGGGCAAAACCACAAGCGATTCGTCTGATCAATCGTGCTTGCTGTTATGCCTACTAAAGCATGAATGCCCGATCCATCCGTGCTTCTCATAAGTGCCTTAACCCGTATAGCTAGGGAGTCCGGTAAGAAAGGGGCATAGTAAGTGTAGAAGGTGTGCCTGTTAATCCATTCATCAGCCATGATCTGAACTACGTTTCTTCTCGACAATGCATCCAGATGGCTTGGAAGATCGATCGTAGGAATGACATTGTCAGTGCCGAAAACTTCTCTTAATGTCCATTTAGGACTCGTATTATTTGATCTAATGTGATACCTGGCGATCACACTATACAAGAGTTCGTCAGGGTATGGGATTGGAAGTGCACACCATTCATTCAACTTTCATCACCTATCCGTGAAACTCCATTGGATTTTTAATATAACCCGCAGCCTTTAACGAGTCATAGGCAGACATTTTCTTCTTTCGGCCTTGGGATACAATGAGCCGCAAGTCGCTTGGATTCGACCGTATTACCTTTGGCTTCGTCTTACTACGGTGCTGCGATGAGTTATTCGCCAAAGCACTTTGCTTCTGCAATGCCACTTTAAGTGCCTAATTATGAAGATCGATTTCATCCAATTCATGAAGATGAAGTTTCGTTACCTCTTCCGCAGCTTGAGAAGCTATTGCTTGTGTCACACCTGCCTCAATTAGCCATGCACTGACTTCATTTATCGTCTGTTCAGTGACGTCATAGCCAAGTTCTGTTCGAATCACTTCTAACCGCTCTGCTTGCCTTTGTTCAGCTTCAATGCGATCCAAATAATCGTCGATGGAAACACTGTCATAAATATCAGCGAATTTCTGGATTTGAGCTTTCTTACCTGAGCGTAGAGCCTCTAAAGCTGGCCTAATCAAGGTGAGTCGATCCTTTGCCACGGAGCGAATTAGCCCCGGCGTAACCGATTCGAGTTCTTTATCCAAAGCTCTCCATTGCGTTAGCATGAATAGCTTGATGGCAATATCCGATATGCCTTGTGACTCTTCATACATGACATCAATGAACTCTTGATCCAACTCGACTTTCTTGTCCGTCCACTGGTACTTCCACAACCCCTGAAGCAACCAGTTCCATTCCTCATCTTTCTTGAAGTGATGCCATGTGGCATCTCCTTGACCACTATTCCGTCTAGCATTACGAAACTCGCCGTTCAATGCAGGAAGAGCTTTGTAGGTTCCGACAAGAATAACTGGCAGCCCAATGGTATTAACTAATTGAACAAAGAAATTAAGCATTTGAGCAGCGCGGTCATCCTTAGCTTCTTGAAGATTCTGAATTTCATCAATGACAAGTACCCCAAGGCAGTGGACTGCCGCAGCTTGTGCCATCAGAGGAAGTAACTCATCCGGGTTCTTGGTTACATTTTTCTTGTAATATTTTGTTCCGACGAGGCTGTCTACTGCTAACAAGAAGTTTAGACATAGTCCTCTTATGGATCCATCATGAGGGCAATCCATCTTCAACCAAACAATTTGAAAAGGAGCAGGCATGTCCTGCCCTCTATATTTGCGATGCAGAATGACTTGCGGATACATTTGCAGAATTCGCAACAAACTGCTGGACTTACCAATCCCGGATATGCCAACTAAGGCAAATCCAGCAGAGGTTGGAGTATTAACTGGGTAACCGCTTGTATTGCCCTGCATAATGAGCTCATAGGCATCCTTGCGAGCTCTGAAAGCGTAATTTAGAGTCAGAGGGTTACGACCTACATAGCCGTCACGAATAAGCCTTGAAATGCTCTGCTGAAGCTCCAGATGTCTGGATAATGGTCGAAAGAAATCGCGAGATATACGTTGAACACAGTGCAACCGGAGATGAACGGGAAGGTCGCGCTCCGAGGCATTGAAGATTGGCTCGGACGCCAGTTCGTTCACAACCGTCTTATCATCCCAAATCGGTGGGAGAGCTTCGAGCAGTGGGTTGTTTCGATAGTCCTCAAGAAGCGGATCTTGGTAATCGGCTTCTACAAACTCGCCGCGGCTGAAATGGAATAACGGAACATCAAATTCACTCATTCATCATCACCATCTTCAAGCAAATAAGCTTTTATTTTAGATAACTTGTCCGCTGGAGGAACATAGGCTTGTTTAGTCTCTGCCTTATCGTTAAGTTTCAATGGAACTACGTTGTTTGTTGAATTGCTTGGTGTTGCGACTTTTTCAGACAACTGGAATGCTTCTTGTTCACGATTAGACGCTTTCTCGTTAGAACGCCGCTGTCTGGTGCCTTTAACACGCTTACTGTTACTTTCCTCACTTTGCTGAATGGCTGTATTCGTTTTCTTGGTTGCCTCATCAACGATAGCCTTTGTTTGTGCGTCGAGCTCAATTTTGGAGAGCATGTTTTTCACTTCCTGATGTCGTCCTTGGTACCGCTCAATCTCGAGCAAATCTTCAACTTCTTCAATTCTCTTATTGAGGTATCGCTCTTCACGTTCCAGTAGAATACAGGTCTCGAAAAGGTGCCCTTCGTCCAACCATAAATAGATTTCATTCGTTGATCGAGGATCGTAGCAGACCTTTACCCGCCAAGTCTTGCCTGCTCTTGCTTTTACAAACCATTGTTCACGCATAGCCAATTCACAACTATAGTGCATACCCTTGAACTGAATACCTGCAGCAGTAACTGTTGCTTCACCTTGACACATTAGATTTAGCTTAACGATATGCTCCGGTTGTTTCTTAAGCCTTCCGTTGCGATTGATGATTCCCCAGTGCCACAAATCTCTTGGAATAGGAGATACTTCGTCAGCCACCATAAACTCATTCCGGTCATACCACAGCATGTGATGATCATTATTATGATAAAGGACAGTTTGAATCATAATTTTCGTAAATTCTCGAAGCGTTAACTTTGCATCCAAACGATAATCTCGTTGTCCACGTTCTCTATAGCGCTCTTTAATCGCTCCTGGAATGAATTGAATGCTCCGCAGATTGGCCAATCTGAACTGTTGTTCAACGATACCTTTCCAGTCGGCGCGATATGGAGGGGCATTTTCCACATCAACACCAAGCACATCAATTAAGTGACTGGGTTTCTCTCCTTCAAGTTCTCCACGATCTGCCGTAAGTTTCTGCGGTAAATGACTGGATACCCATTCTTCAGGTTCGATATCTATTCCATATTGGGCACAAAACTTTACCTTATCGGTTGTCGTATTAGCTAAAGCCATCATTGCACCAATCCAGCTTGGACCTTCAAGTCCAATATAGATACCTGCAATATAG
Source organism: Paenibacillus algicola (assembly GCF_005577435.1). Taxonomy (NCBI): domain Bacteria; kingdom Bacillati; phylum Bacillota; class Bacilli; order Caryophanales; family Paenibacillaceae; genus Paenibacillus; species Paenibacillus algicola. The sequence goes on from NZ_CP040396.1 coordinate 3,861,329, forward strand.
CGACTGAAGACATCAATAACGATATAAATTATCGGGCGACCAATGATCCACTCCCGGCGGTACTCACTCACCAAATACACATCTGCAACGGTCGCATCAATTTGAAACCTAGACCCTGGGCCAAAACTTTCAAACGTGGAGCTTCCAAGTATAGGCCGATAATCTAAGGCATAACGTTTTTCTCCAAGCCGACTTTTGAGCGTATCCTCTAAATTCATTTCTTTCTTGAACCAGTACCTGTACTGTCCAAAACTCGGCAGCTTCTCAGGGGGAGGAAGGATCGGCACCAACGCTTGTCCATCTTGTCGAAATCCGTTAGTAAAGAACTTTTCCAGTGTTTTTTGGAACGCATGTTTGAGAGGAGCCTTCTGCTTATTGTTATAGAACAGTCGGATGCCAGATCGAAGCAATTGTTTTGTCTCCTCATCGATATTTATGCCTACCGGTTCATCTTCAAATTTTCGCGGACGACCGCGCTTCACATCTCCCGGTGATCTCTCAGTTCCACAGCTACCACTATTATTGAAGTGGGGCAGAAGAGCATTCTTCATCTTTCCACCTTGCCAGTACCTTCGTAGGTAGCGGTAAATCGTACTTTTATGTAATCCCGTTCGCTCCTGCGATTCTCTTACTCGTAAGCCTCGGAAATTCTTATCGAAACAGCCCGGTTCATCCATAACGATGTCTTTAATTACGTCCCACGCTTTATCTCTAATGGTCAGATACTCTTCATTAATGTCCTTATCCAGTAAAGGTATATTTCCATTTATCCATTCGACTGTCTTGAGAAGATTCGATTCGAAGCCTGCAACGTACTCGTAATAAGTTTTCATAATTGGGAATGCCTTGTCATCTTCCATTACAATACTGAAAACCACGTCGTCAGAAGGGGAAATCCACAATATACGTTCTAAATGCCGATCTTCTGAATCAGACGATAACCATTCCACGACCATATTTTCATAAATAGCCTGCATTATAATCACCCTCCTTTTGCTTCAAGTCTATATTCAGGAGTTGCTATCTTAAACTCTTTCGCAGGGAGAGTCGGAATGATTCTTTCATTCATATTTACAGACCACTTTTTACGCGCGACAAAATGACGGAACAATGCAAGAGATGTTCCAACTTCTAGTCCTAATCGTTCGTCGCAAGCTAAACAAGCTTTCGATATTGCTTCCCCTTCGTCTAAACGGGCAGCGAGCATTTGTTCTAAATTGCGAATAGTAAACACACCTAGATCAGATACATCCTCGTTATGGTACTCCTTATGAACCCACTCAATATTTCTAATCAGCACATCAGGTAAATCACAGTCAATAATAATGCCCCAATCTATATGACGCGTTTCCCAATAGACCCGTTCAATTTCAAACTTAGCTATCGTTCGTTCATCTTCCATTTCACTAAAAGGCTTCACAGTTCTAGCAACATCTTTGTCTCCATAGGTGATTAGGAAATCTGTAGTCATCACAATTGGAACGCCAGTCTTAGGATCACGCGGATGATTTACTCCGATTTTTTCTGCAATCATCAACGTTTCCTCTAGTGGCAGTAGAGGAAACTGCTCACGGATATCCGAAACCTGATCTGCATAATCAAGAAGATAGCAATAATCACGCTCAGTATCTGAAAGAAGCTCGTGTCTTCGGCCAGTCGTCCAGCCTACGCCACGAGTTGCTCTGCCTTCCGATGGAACGTCCTGAATCTTGAGCCAAGGAAGATAGTCTTTACCGGTACCTTGACCTCTGCCTTCCTTAATCATCTTCTCGATTTTCGCTTCGGTTAGTTGCCTTTTCCGTTTTGCCATTCATTCACCTCAGTTGTTAGTAGGCTCATCCGAATGTCTCTGATCCTCTGGAATGGTTTCTTTCACAGCCTGCCGCTGTTTCCTTAAAGTCACTAACCTTTGAAACTCCAGATAGTACGCATCGAGTTTCGCTGAATTAACCGGTATGTGATCTATCCTTATGCATACGACAGACTTGCCATCATTCAATATGACTTCTATTTGATCTGCTTGTTCCTCATGACTTCTTACGGATACTGGCCAGCCTCCAATGAACTCCGAATGCTTAAACCATTGATGTCGAACCGCCCAAGAGCAAGAATAGATTTTCCCATCAAACCAGATCCCGCTTGGAGTGACGATTCCTATGTCCAACTTTTCTTCTTTCATGGTAACACCCCGCATTTTTCGGTAATGTTATCATGATTACACTTTTCGGATTTTTTAATCCGTAAACGGATATTTATTTTTCCTTAGCTTGATATGTATGATTTCAAACAGTTCGTCTTTTTCACGGGTAGGGAGGGATCGAATACTGTCGAGCAGTTCCAATTCCTCATTTGATACATTGGTTTGAACAGAAGTCGACTCAACGTCATCTACAAGCAGCCAATTCAAGTCGCATTTGAATTTACTTCTGAGTGCAATAATCGTTTCACATGACGGGAGACAAACACCGCGTTCAATATCACTCAGCGTCCCTTGAGAGACTCCAATCCTAACCGAAAATTCTTTTTGATTTAATTCATTTGATTTTCGGATAAATCTGACTTTCTCACCTAGATTCAACTGTATCAGCTCCAGAAAACAAAAATCCCCCGTAATTAGTTACAATTACGGGGTTCAAGCTCATGATGTCTGTTATTTGGAGTAAATGCTGTCACACCCAGCAGTCTAATACTTTATTTTCGCAGTCTAATACTTTATTTTTCAGTCTAACACTTTATTTTCTTCTAACAACTGTTGAAGAACATTATAGTAATGAAGTGAAAATACCTGATTTATCAAGGTTTTCTTTCTACTTCTTGAAAAAAGAACTTACATTAAAGTTGTGAAGTATTTGTCACCTCTGATTATGTAGTTACATTAAAGTTGTGAAATCCTGCTTTCAGGAGCCGTTTTACTTTTGGAATATTAATTGTCTGTTTTAGGATAATGCTCAGTGTCCTGGTAATATTTTTAATTTACAATTTAGCCAATTCATTCACTAACCGTTTGTATAATATTGGAATACCTTATTTTCTAAAATATTTCAAAAAATATCCAAATGATCACTAGAACTCTAATCGACTAATTACCAGGATTCGATTGTTGACAACTTCTCTTATCTATTTAAGCAATTTAGGATACATTCCTTCTAATTGGCGCATGTAGTTATCTAGTTTATCCAATACATAAGAAGCGATAGCAGATGGCACATTCCTCTTAGTATAATGAAACTCAATACATATTATTTTTTCATCAGTTTCTAATTTTATGTCTGGTATGATATTAGGTAGCCATGGATGTGTTGTTTCAGCATCGATGGAATACTGCGGAAAAATATCTTTTAAAGCATCTGATATTGTTTTATTAAAAGGCTTGTCACTCCCATCTCTTTGGGGGTTATACTTTGACGCCAAAGCATTAATTTCGAGATAAGCAATTCTCCCCTTTTCGATCGCCCGCTTAGCAGGTCCACTTCGAGTGACACCAAATTGAATTGGCTTATTTTCTAAATACCTAACTATTGAAGGATTAGATAAAAAAGATTTTGCAGTGGAAGTTTTAAGCCAATTTTTATCTATACCTATATTCAGCCAATTAATTTTTGCGTCAAGATTATATTTTTGCCCATAAGCTGCTAATGTAGAAACCAGAGTATGTGTGGGTAAGTGAAATAGCTTCGCTTTAAAAGAACCCGATATTGCTATTTGTAATCGAGTTGGGTTCCAGTATGCCGCTCGTTGATTATCATGTATATATTCATCTAGTTTTGCATGATATGCATCCCATGAATCATCGTGATTTTTTGACTTCCTTATAAATGGTGTCACTAATTCTTCGGCTTCCGGCATCCCGAAAACAAACCAAATTTCAGTCGGTTTTGGAATAGAGCTAAGGATACTATTGACTTTACCAGTTCTATCCATCCATACATCTCTTAACTCAAAGATGTAATCTCTTAAAGTAAACACATCACTTTTGTTGATTAATCTGTTGAGTATATTATCGAAATCAGCATCAGTTAATTGAAAATCTGTGTATGTGTACCCAGTGTTTAAGACCGAAATCGTATTTTTAAGAATGGTGGGAAAATTCTCTATCTCCGGACCTTTAAAATTAATCACTTCTTTATTTCTGTAAAATAAAGTGCCTGATACTGCGGAAGAGTAACTTATCATGTCCTCAACGTCAGTTTGTTCGGTTATAGGCCATATAATCATCACTGGTTTAGTTCTTAGAAGCCCGTTTAAACTTCTAAAGAAAGCTTTTTTATTTTCAGGTGTTTCGTCTGTCAATGACTCAAGATAATCTACTACAAAAAGTAATACTCCATTTTTTTTCGGAGTTACATCCATATTTCTGCATTTTTCATTTAAGGCCTTAAGTAAGTTAGTTAGTTTTGACTCAACAAATTGAGACATGTCAATATTAACAATCTCATTTATAGGGATGTGGTTACGCCATTTCAAAGATTGGATAAAGGTCGATTTACCAACACCGGGGTCACCTTGTAACAATAACAATTTACCTGTTGTTTTTATGCTTCTTGCTACAAGTGCTATTTCTTTTTCCGCTGAAACGACGGGGACAAAGAAATCCATCATCTTACTAAGATTACTAGGTCCCAGTTCACCTTTCATATCCTCAAAAGAATCAGATAAAACGAGTTCTTTAATCATACTTCACCCTCACCCCATGTTGGTTTAACACTCAAATATCACAACCATATTACTATACTCTGGATACCGAATTGAATGAAAACTGCTGAAACAAACCAAAATTTTTAAGTATTGATATAGTTACTCATTCTCACCCAAAAACAAGTCCCGAACAATCTTCATTTAGGGAGCAGTGAAAGCAGTATTACTTCGTAACTATACTGCTACAAGCAAAAACTGATCAATTAGATCAAAATTTAAAGCAGGTATATTCAGGATTACAAAAATCCTTTAGTTCAACTTCTCTATTTTCCTATGTTGTATCCTGTTCATAGTTTCTTGCAATTGATTTGGAGGATATAAGCTTATTCTTGGGAAAGTTAGCGGAAATAATCCAGCATTTGTAGTATAAATACCCGCTAGAGCCGCTCTTGTTCTTCACAGGCAAAAAGCGCTCAACATGTTACATCTCTGGCTGCCCTATCCGAATTGCTATATCTGGAAAGATCACTTTATACATTTATTATTGAAAATAATCTATCTAATTTAGAGTGAAGATCACCATCTATTGATGGAACATTTATAATGAGACGTTCTCTTGCCCTACTTAAAGCAACGTAACTAATTCTGTGTTCTTCATTATTTTTTAAATCAGGTCTTAGAAATATGTTCAACTCAGCAGAAGATTTAAAAACAATAAATACGTTGTCAAATTCATCGCCTTTTGATTTATGGATAGTCCTGTGCTTGCTGTAATCATCAGTAATATTGACACAGAGAGCTAATTGCTCATAGGTGTAGCTCTCGTAAAATGTTTTAGCTGCACCTTTTCCTAATCGAGATATTTCTGGTCTTACTTCATCTTTTATAAAGGAAAAGAATTCATACAGAGGTTTATCATTATAATTATCATAAGCTTTTAAGAGCATAAAAAGTGACTTTAACGCTAGTTTCTTTCTAGCTTCTTTGTCACCAGTATCTTTTACAATACCTTCAAGCTCTTTAATAGCTTTGGCTATATCCCCTTCGCGAGCATATTCAATTCCTCTTAAACAGGCAACAATTACTTTGCTTCTATACTTGTTACTACTCGAAGATTTATCGATTTCTAATAGTTCATTAATCAACTTGTCGTTTACTACTTCTTTATATAAATCTTTTCTCATGGCATTTGATGTTAGATTGTCACGTGATAAAGAGTAGATCTCTTCGTTACTATTGCAAAGCTCTCTTGCCTTTGAGTATGCAGCCATTCTCTCGCCCAATAAAATGCAAGGTTTATCACCCTCAATATTTCTATACTTCTTCTGCTCTATATCTTTTCGAATTATATTCAACAGATCAATAATGGAGTTTGTACTTCTGCGATTATCCTTCATAACATATGCCAATAATCCAGGTAACAAAAAGGAGGAAAATTGACTGGGATCAGCACCTTGAAAGCTGTAAATAGACTGCGCTTCATCACCAATAATCCCAACAATTGTTTCCTTTGCGCCTAATAGATTTACAATTTTCACCTGAATCGGATTGGTATCTTGGAATTCATCAATATACAAATAAGGAAATTTTGCTCTCAAAACCTCTAATATAAAAGAGTGACTTTTTAGGAGCTGATAGCTAAAAAAAAGTACATCACTATGATCGACAATACCTTTTGACCAGTAAAGTTTTTTATAGGCCAATAACTCAGTGCTGAGAACTTCCAGGCATTTTTTATTTAGATATTTTCTAACTTCTTTATCATCGTTTTTTTCAATTCTATAAGCTTGCTTATTATCCCCTACAATTTCAAGATTTTCATGCTTGTCCAAATGATAAGTCAAATGTTGTAACCATCTAGTTAAAGGGGTTATATTTTCATCTCTCTTAACCAACTGGTTTACAGTATAAGGGTGTTTTAATTGATTGGCGTTAGTATGATTTTCAATCCAATGTATAACTTTTTTAAAATGAACTATTGTATCTTCATGGCCATCCAGTTCTTTTACATTCAAATCACATTCATCTGTAAGTAAATAACCATAAGGTTTAACAATATGTTTGTACAGAAAACTGTGCAATGTTGAAACTTCTACCCGGTCAACATTAGTACCTAAGCGATTTAAAATGGTTTCTACGGCAACATTAGTATAGGTTATGCAAGCAATCTTTCGAGACTTTCTTAGTCTCTGTGACTGATGCAACACGTTCTTAATATGTTGTACAAGCCAGTGAGTTTTGCCTGCTCCCGGTCCTGCAGCTACACGAAAATGAATTTCAATAGGTATGAGCGAATCGGAGTTTATTTCTATCATTGAATTATCCATGAGATAGCTTCCTTTATATAGTTTGGAACTGTAAATTCTTGATAATCGGCTGTCCCTTTTTTATCTAGGTTATCTGCGAGTACATAAGCTAATTCCAATGCGTTTTCTCCCTTTCCAACAGAATTAAGATAACGAGATGCAATTAGACCTTTTACCTTTTGATCTTTCTCCCATGAGCAGTTCATGTTGATGCTTTCTTTAATCCTCTTGTTCTCATCACTTTCTCTCAATATCTGCTCATATTCAGATAACTCTGTATCGCTACTGAACAGCCTCATTAATTCTTTTATCTCATCCTGATTTTTCATGGAGTTTGTAACCAGTAATTCCAGTGAAGGATTATGTAAAACAAAATCATATTCAAATGTTTTTCCTGCAGTTTCATCCTGAGAGAAAATTGCTATATTAGAATATGCGTCACGAGGATATAAGTTAAACGAGGGGTTTCGTTTATACTCATATAGATCTTCCTGCAAGCCATATTCATAAGGATAACATTTACTATAACTTCCCCCCTTGGTTTTCTTCTTCCTCTCAGGATCTCTATCAGTTATGCAAGCAATTTTCTTATGAATCGCATAAGGGTTACTAAGATTAAATAAATAAAGGAAGTGTTCAAAATATCTTCCCCCAACATTTATTACAGCAATATGATTTTCCTCAAATGAAACACCAAGATATCTCGCCATAATCGGTAGTAATAGTTGTTCCGCTATTCCTTCTACTAAAACTACCTTCTGTGCAAATAACATATCTGATTTGGTTGCGTCTAAAAATCGCTGAACGTATTTCTTGCTTTTTTCATTGTCTTTGAAAACTATCCCAGGATAACCTACGCTTGTTTCCCCTCTTTCATTATGTAAGCAGATCATCTCATCTAAAGAAACAGTTGAAGTTATTTGAGTGGAGTGGGTTGTAACAAAAATTTGCCTTACCTTTTTGTCTTTTTTGTTTTTGGTCAAGAATTTCAATAATTGATACTGCATAGCCGGGTGTAGATGAGCTTCAGGTTCTTCAATCGCTAAAATCGGAAAAACTTTTGCATTACTTCCTAAATAACCTCCGTCCGAATTCACCTGCATTTTAGATAGAAGTAATGACATATAGATCAAATTATTGTAGCCTAATCCATTATGAGTTGCTGGAATTTTGATACCGGATTCATATTCTACAATTAACTTTAAGGCCGAAAACAACTCAACATCGGAAATAACTCCTTCAAAATTTGGTTCAGCCTTATTAAATGATGCGCCTGTATCCATTGCATAAGATAATATTTGTTCCTTCCCAAGTTTCATTCTTTCTGAAAGATTTAAAAGCAATGCATCCGCCGCGTCAGTAAAACTTTGTTTTTTAAGCTTGATTTCATGGATTTTCTCCTTTGGCGTTCTCGTATGATCTGATTTAATATCGTAATCCATGAAGAAATCTAATACATCTCTAAGTAATGTATTTCTACCGGAAAGCATATCTCTTTCAACATCTCGGATAGCATCCAAAAATTGAAAATCAAATTTCTTTAATGATTCGCTGTCTGCCACGGTTTGATTGTCAATGTTGCCTCCCCATATCTTATAAATATAAAGTCTCAAAAAATCCTGTTGAATTATTCTCCAAGCTTTATCTACATCGACTACACTGGCAAGCGATGCTGCATATTTTTCAACTTCTTTCTCGGGAAGATGGAACTCATATGTTAGTGTTGCTTCATACGGCTCCTCTAGTTTGGTTAACCAATTAGCTACTGTCACCAAATCATCAGAGTCTAGGTCCTCGTTGTCACTTTGTTTTATAGTCATTCTTATCCGAATTTTTGGAGGAGCAGATTTTAATTCTTCAAGTGAAATACTTTTATTAAAATCGTGTATATCCAATCTTTTTTTTCCATTGGAATCTAGTACTAGAGCTAGAGCTTTAATGAGATTGGTCTTCCCAGCATTATTTTGACCAATGATCACATTCATTCCATCGCTTAAAATGATTGATTTGTTCCGAAAATTCCGATAATTTTCTATCTCAATATTTGATATATACATAAGTATCTCCCTCAATTTATTCAACATGAAACTATCTCTTGTTCAGGTGATCTTCCAGATGGTTCAGGGCGTTTGGCACCCTTCTTTCCAAGCACCATTCTCAAAAACAATCTGTATGCTTTTAATTAGTACTGTTTCTTGCTCATTATCCTCTACAACGTAATTATCCCCCTGATGCATTTTACAATGTGGACAAATGTGCATAACATACTTTGACTCGGTCATCTTACTGTAACGTTCTTCAAGTTGAATTCCGTATTCATTCGCCAAAAAGATTAATGAATTGGGTTTACTATAAGCTAGATCGCTAATAATTGGATATCCGTGTCTCAATTCATTCTCGACTTCCGGATTAAACAATAAAAAAATATTCATCATTTTCTTACATTTCCAGCATTGATACCCGCTGCGGATATCAACTACCCATTTAAATCGTTCCGGGTATTGATAAGGAATTGATTCTATAAACTCCTCATACTCTAGCCTATTTGACATACCAGTCTCTTTCATCCAAGAAAAATAACTGGAATTCAATAAGAACACTTCTTCAATAGTCATTCCTTTGTATTTGCCAAATGTCATTGTCATTTCCATTTGTAATACCTCACTGCTCGTACATGTTAATCAAACCTTTTTAAAAGTCTTCGACATTAAAGTGGTTATCCCTGCCAAAAGATCGACTCTCAGTCATGATTAGACAGTATATTCTTTCTTTCAAAATTGGATATAAGTACATAGACTGCATTGTAATTAATAAAATTTCGTATTTTTCGCTTCGTATATTCTCCATCGAATTACAGCGATTCTTACACATGAAAGCTCCCCCTCCCCTATTGCCGTCCCTCCTTGCAAGTTTTAAAATACTCTTCCATGCAATTCTTTTGCTTAATCTAGAGTTATGTATACTTTGCACCTAGATCAACCCCACGAAGTGTTTCTGAAGCCAAAGAACTTTACCCAGACTGTCACGTAGCCTTTCTAATGCCTCTGTCTTGTAATCAGACCAATGTTTTGAAGCGTTCCTGCTGATCATCCAGGTCGACGACAAAGTCAACAACTCTGTAAACTCAGCTCATGAACTTTATTTTATACCGCTGTTGCCCGCCGACCATGTTGCTGGTCTTCTCATTCCAATCTATCAGCTCCACATTGCCGAAGTACTCAATGTTAGGCTTCAGCGTTTCCTTATTCTAGATCCCCTGGCTATAAATCAATCCTCGGGTTGTAAGATGAATCTGATTGATTGGTGCCATTCTGATGTTCATAAATATTCCTCCAAATAAAAAACCACCCCAAAATTAGGATGGAAACGTGATTGGTTATAGTTAACTGGGCACGGATTAAGCCACTGCTTTTTAGTGTGATCAACCGATGTTGACTTTGCTCTCCTGCTATAAAATTAAATTTCAATATCTATAGTGTTCATGTTCAATAAATTATTTGAAATTCCTTTCTTATTTTTTTTGTAAATCATACCTTTGTATAAAATCGAGGATAAAGAAGAATTTCTTTCTTGAGATAATTTTGCATGCCCTTAATGTTTGCACTTCAGGCTATTTGCAATTCATCACTGTTTCCAATATTGTAATATGAAATATTATTTATAATTGCATTTGCGTAGTATGTCCCCCTCTTAGTTCAAGTAACTCATCATCTTTTCTTACATACTCAGTGACCTGTGTTAGTCGAGCAGAGGTGATTGGAAGCTTTCCTAACTTCGTCCGTATCATTGTCGAACGATTTAAAAGTCTGCCAATCTCAGAGCGGGTTACTCGTCTATTACCACTATATTTAATTTCTTTTGCAACTCTTTCAACCTCTTGAGCTAGGACTTGGTCCCGTTCTCTCCAATCAACTCGTTTTGGCCTGCTTGAGACTCTCCTTTTCTTTCTACTATTCATTGGTCGCTCAATCGTTACATTTGGTGATGTTGTTGAATCTTTAACCAACGTTATTATCCTAAATGTCTCAAGTTTCTTGGTCTGATTTTTAATAGTCCCCGGATCTACACCAAGTAGCCTGCCCTTTTCTCGTAAACTGAGTGTGTCATCTTCATTGATTTCTTTTAATCTGTTCATCCATTGAGACCCGAAATGCTTAATTCGTCCTACACGGAATTTATCGGTAGCATTAAGATCGGGTCCTCTTCTTGAATATATAAACCCACAACAACAACTGAATGTTCCTACTGGTTTTCGTGTATCTGAGCATCTTGTTATGACCACATTATTAATGAGTTGCTCTTTATAATGTTCGACTGCCTTATTTAAACATGGCCATGGGCCTTTTCCAAATACATCTGTAATGCCCACTCTGTGCCCTTCGCAAATCTTCGCCATTTCCACATTGAGATACATTTGTATAAGGATATGCCTTATAGGATGTGTGGCATGCCGGGGTTTACGAAGCATCTTATGCAGCCACGTATCTTGATTGTTGACATCGAGTAGACATCCTAGTCTCCCCAAAAGTTCTCTGCCATGAAAATGAACAAAGTAGGGAATTAGCTCTTGAAATCTAATACTACCCTTAGCAGTCAACATTCCTTTACTTGCAAGTAAATCAAGATATTTCCTCCGCACTTCCTGAACATCTATAGATAAATAATTTGTTTGCAGTAAATCACTTGCTCGCTTAGCTATTAATAATTCTTTTTCTCCACCCCGACTAGTTAAAGGCGGCAACTCATGGCCTATTATTGATTCAACCATCACAAACTCATGTTTATTTCTACGTTGTGCATACAGAATCGAAGATGAATTGAGATAGCAATCATGTATGGGACATATGAATACCCCGGCGAGTTGATGATTTCTATGCCAATAGGCTGCACCGTATTCTTTACGATCAAATCTAACACATGCCGGACAATATCTTAAAACTACTGGTTTAGCAACTCCGCTAGCAGGTAATCCCATTTTCATATAGACCGACTGGCTGTTTCCGTAAATCAACTGCTCAAGTATACGCTCATATCGCTCTACCGGCATAAAGGGGCGAAAGAATGGCAGCAATGTATGCTTATTAAGCAGTGTATCAACCGAAATAGGATTACCGGGGATAGACATTTGCAATTGGTTTAGATATGCCGGTAGATCGGTCACTGCACAAACGGTCTTACTTCCAAACAAGTCCCTCATTGTCTTTTTTGTATTTTCATTGCCTGATCGAGCATGATAACGTGCGAAAACACTATATAATATTTCATCTGGAAATGGAGGTGGAAAAAATATCAATTAGACATCTGTCCTTTCACAAATTATTTAGCATATCTTTCTGCCTCTGATACCGCCCATTTTAATATCTCAACAGAGCATTTTTTATAAACCTTCCCGAACTTCTGCAATAGCTTTAGACTTAACCGTTTATATCTTGATTTGAGAAATCGTTCTACGACTATGGGGAATATTCGAATCGCATAATCATCAATACTCTCTATATTTACTTCTAATAATGCTCTAGTGAGAGGTAAATGTTGTCGAAAAGTATAGTATCTAGCTTGTACACAACTATTACCTTCCCTTAAAAAATTGGAGATCTTAATTTGTTTACGGGGAGGATTGGCTTTTACAATGTCAACTGCTTTTTTCATTTCAACGTATATTTCCTCATCTAGCTTTTCTAGATCAAGTTTTTTTGGACTCCTTTTCCTTGGTGGTAAATGCTCTTCAAGCCATGGGCGATCATTCTTCATTAGCCAGTCATAGCGGTGATTGTTGTATTTGCGAATATCTGGTCTAGATGCATGTGGTCCTAAAACCTCTATTGCCTCCAGTATAGTGTTACGACAATGTTCTTTTTTGGACTGAACGGCAGCCACCGCTTGATGGAATCCTAATTCTATAACAGCTACTGGGTCAACATTATTCGAATATGTCTTGCTTGGCTTTTGGCCAATATACGGTTTAAGATATTTAGTTACTGTATTTCGGTTTGAGTTAAGGTGTTCGGCAATCTCATTAAAATTCAGGCCCTTTTCATAATAATGGATCGCCTTATTTACAAACAAAGGTCCCATTGTGTCTATAGTGAATTGCTTCTCATCTTCTTCTTTGGGAAATCCTGTTCTTGTATAAATCAATCCACAATGAGGACAGATAAAGCATCCAGTAACCCACTCATGAGCTTTTCGAGTTACCCTCTTAATAACTCCTTTGTTATATTTGGAACATAATGCATTAACACATAGCCATGGACCAGTCCCAAAAGGAACTGGCAGGGCATAACTCATATTACTTTTCATGAAATTTTCAACAGAGCCCGCAAAAAATCTCATTAGGAGTAAATACAAAATAATATTCGATTTGAGACTATCCTTTTGAAGAAAACGAACCAGCATTTTTTCGCGCATCAGGTGATCAGGTGATAGTCCAAGAGAAGCTAAATAAGGTTTACCGTAGTAATCCACCATGTCAGTCAGCAATCTTTTTTTGTATATAAAATCCCCACGAAAATGTATATATCCCTTTGCTCCAGATTGAATAACAAGTTTAAGATGAATGGTGTCAAGAGAACCTACATCCGGATTCATCAGAGTCGTAATATCGTTTAATAATTGTAGATTTTCTCCCATTATTTTTGGATTGCTGTTTGCATAAGGAAGTATTGCATGCCCATTGGAACAAATTGGTTCAATGGGCATTTGACTTCCTGTCTGATTGATTAGTGATGTGCGACATACTGGGCATACCTCTATCAGCTTAGAGCCATGAACCAGACACTTGCTTAGAAAAGAAAATTGGTGGGTGCGATGCAGATAAACAATCTGATATCTTTGGTAATCCTCATGCATACATTCAGGGCAATATCGAGCATTTACGTGAACTGAGGTTTGGATGGTATTAATAATGAGAAGACTAGTATGGCTATCGTTGTACATCGCCTCCTGAAATTGTTTAAGAAGATCGTGTGATAAAAAAGAGCGGAGAAATGGATAGTAGGTATGGTTTTGTATAAGTCGTTCCGCAAACAAACCAGTGACACCTAGTTGGCTTATTATCTGAGATAAATTTTTTGGATATAACATTCCCTTTTTTGGTACATGCTTTCCGAACAATTCACGCTTACTTTGCGTGAAAGTATACGGCGACTGCAGATGATATCGATGAACAATACTCCGAAAATCTTCATCAGGATATGTTGGGGGAAATGCAACAATTCTTCCCATGGTCTCCTCCTACTACCCTCTACTTTATTAAACAAACTCATCATATTCCCCAACCAGTCCTGAGTCCCTAAGTGCCTCATCAATTGTCATATTGTTCAAATTTCCCTGAGACACAATAAATCGGATATCACTTTCATCCAAATCAGGATTCTTAATTTTGGTAGGCTTCTTCTTCTGCTTAGTCTTTTCTTCTACCTCTTCCGTTTCCTTTGATACATTACTTTTGTTTTCAAAAACAAGCTTGGCTATCTCTAAATATAGGAGTTCGATATCATTCCCGGCATCTCGGTTTTGTACCTCAATCTTTTCGGCATATGTTAAAGCAACATCTCCTGAGCATCCCATTTTCATTGCAAATACAGTTAGTTGGTCAATGAGAATCCTCCGATTATGCTGCAGTAAAATTAGTTTGTGTTCCTCAGAGAGATTTCCATCTATCGTAATACGATGTTGCGCTTCCATGAGATATTCCTTAAAGGAAATCCAATCTGGTTTCAAATCCTCATACTCTGCTGGATCAATTTCTTCTCCTCCCCGTATTCTTTGAAATATCGGCTGGACTAGTCTAAAGGTCTTGTTCGCTACTTCTTCAATCAGATTAACAGTAATTTCCTCCTCATCTTCATAAAGAATTGCGCGGCATTGGACATGCATAAACAGTTTTACAGCGAAATCAGGAATTCCAAGCGAGTGAAAATACATAGCAGCCTTTAGGTCCGGTGTTAGGGCAGTAAATTTGTTTGTATATTGCAGGTCCCACATTCCTTTAAGGAAGAGTTCCCATTCCCAGTCATCTCTCATTCGGTCTGTTATATTCTCCGCATAACCATCGGGGATTCCCCTTCGTGTATTAGCTAGGGATGACTTAAAGAGGTACAATGCTTTAAAAGTTCCGATCAGCACAATTGGAATACCAATAGAGTTAGTAAGTTCCGTTATAAAGTCGATCATCTTCTCATCGCCACCAGAGTACCCCCTGTTTATGCGTTGAATTTCATCAATTACCAAAACCCCTAAACTAATTTGTCCAGCGACCTTAGACATTCGTTTTGCAAGAACTTCAGCACGCCCGTCCTTTTCAGCTAAATCTTCATAATAAGTAGTCCCCAACAATTTATCTACTGCCCAATAAAAATTACGGCAAAGTGCACCAACTGATTTATTACTCGGACATTCGATATGGAGCCAGACAACTTGTTTACACGGGAACGGTTCTCTATGGTATTCTGAGTGATGAATAACCTGTGGGAACAAACTTAATATTCTTTCGTATGATTTGGACTTTCCCATTCCACTAAGACCGATATCCGCCATTTGTTGAGCTGTTTGTAAATTCCCTGCCAGGTTTCTTCCAAATTCATCGGTCCCGGCTGCCAAAATTCTATCCAGACCGATTGCCATTTGTCTCTGGTAGATTGGTGTTAGTGGATTTCTAGACTGATAGCCAATTTTAATCATGTTATATAAATTTCTATACCGCTCGAAATGTGTAGATAGCGGTTGCCAATAGCTTGGTTTGATTTGTTGGACAAGTTCAACACGTTCCTCTGAGTTAAGTCGATTGATATCTCCCGTAAATCTAGGTACTGAATACAGCATCTGAAACAATTGATCTTGGGAAAGTCTGCAAGGCAAAGCTTCGATAAATGGATTACCTTGATACGCCTCTACTATCTGATCACGGTATTCCGCTTTAATTTGTCTGCCCTTTAAATACACGAAGCGATCTAGTCTATTTATCATGGCCTACCCTCTTTTCCTCACTCTTCGCTAACAGAAAAAGTTGCATTTTGCTGACCTTTTGATTTGTTTCATCTATAAGCGGCTTTTCTTTATTTGTACTGTTTTGAGATATCTTTACTGAAGTATTTGCAGTCCAAGCATTTGTGCTGGATTCCATTCTTCTTTCAAGCTTCCTCGCAAATCGCTTATTCTTAAACCTTGCTGCTCTAGACTTACCGCTCTGAGCTTCTTTGGTTTTTGCAATTTCGACATTAGTTAACTTTTTGGCTACAGTATCCAACTCGGCTTCAATCTGATTCCTTTCCAAATTAGCCTTGTTGAGTTGTTTTTTCTTAAATGCCATGATTGTCTTTACATCGTCGAAATGTAATCCTTCATATTCTTTGAATCTATCAGTAAGGAAGAGCTGTTCTTCTCTCCCATTTTTCAGTCTAATAAACACACTGCTGCAATTACGAGGATCATAACTAACAATAACTTCCCGTTGCCCTTCAATTCTTTCATCCTCAAACCATCCCTCATCCTCACCACGTTGGCAGGCATAATTCATTTTGTATAGTGCTATCCCCCCTCTAGAAACCAAACATTTTTTCTTAGGTAGAAGCGTATGACGAATCAAGCTGCGGGGCTGCTCTTGTAAAAGGGTATGTCTCATTCCCCAGTTCCACATAGATAACGGTGTTAGGTCTACTTTGTCAATAAACATTTCCCTGGTGACAAAGTATTTTTCACTTAATGCTTTTCTGTTGAATTCTAGGACAAACAAAATAACCAGTTTAGTAAAAGCCTCAAACGTGTATGCAGCTTGATTTCCAGGATCCTTGTCTCCTCTTTCCCTATGCTCTTTATGCACTGCTCCAGGCATTACCTCTCTAATCCGCATACAAAAACTTCGGAATTGTTGTTCAATATGAGGTTTTAAGTCTGCACGATAGGATGGAGGATTACCAATACGTATATTGAGAAACCCTAGATTATTAGAATTTTTACTTTTCATTTCGCCACGGTCCCCAACAATAAATCTAGGTAAGTGTTTTGATGGCCAGTCTTCCTCAGTTATCGTAATACCATATTGTGCACAAAATGCAACTTTATCGATCGAAGCGTTCTCAAGTGCTACCATTGCCTCCTCCCAAGAGGGAGTTTTGCAGATATGCATTCCTGTGATGAGTCGACTCATCACGTCCTTTACAAAATATACATGAGCCCTTCCAATAACAGTTTTATGGTCAATCGACAGTAATAGACCGTCAGCAGGTGTTGAATCAATTTCGTAAAGCTCTCCCGGTCCCTGAATATCTCCACTTGCAGACTTCAGAAGAGATCTTGCATTCATCTCCGCCTTGCGTTGACCGAATCTAGCCGCTACTTTGTTCTTTTTGTTGTACTCTTTCGAATACCAATAAAGAAACTGCCGTAAAGAAGGCCCACCAATTATAGGCACCATTTCCCCGTATTTTCGATAATAACCAGTTACGTATATTTCTTGGCACATATGCTTGTGCGTTGCTTTTAGACTCATTCCTCGTTTTGTATAGTATTCCGTAATAGCCTGTTTAAAAGTCTCTTTGTCTTTATTGGTTACAACGAAATCATTACCATCCGTCGGTTTTGGACCAGATTTTCTTTTTCTATTCCTCTTATCAGCAGGGAGTCCTACATCAAAATAATCATTTAACAAACCATTAGGTGTTTTACCATAAAACCAATACTTTCGTAGTAACGTATAAACCCAGTTTACCTGCTTATGGGCTTGATCTGCTGCCTCCTTCACTAGTTTCCCTCTTAGTTGGGCTATGTAGATATCCGGCTCTTTGAACACAATACCCTCAATAATTGAGAATTTCTCATCCCTTCTTTTTGAGTACTTATTCAAATATGGTTCGTCAGGGGCTATCAAACGTAAGTCAGGGTCTAATGATTCTATCTGAGCATTATCGTTCTCAAGATAAGTAACTAACACGTCATACTCCTGGAAGTACGGAAATGGTATTTTCTTTTTATCATCAATGTTAATTAGAACGACCTGGGAACAATCTGGAGCTATCCACAGTACACGTTCAAATGATGGCTTTTTATCCGGATCAGTACTATGAAAGCAAATGATTGAATTCTCAAATATCATTATTTCATCTCCCTTTGTCCGGGCAGATCTATAACTAAAGGGGCACTTTCACGTATTAAGACTGTCATATCAGTTACCCAACGTTTATTTGCGAGCATGTGTTTGACCATAAACATGGAAGTTCCAGGTTCCAGACCAATATGATCGTCACACCTTAAACAGCTCTTACTTATCGATAACTTGGTATTGTACTGTTTTAATTTTTCAAATATGGGTTCAGCAATCATATTAACTACCTCGCTATCCATGCCTGGACGAGTATCTGCCCGTTTGGCATCATGTAACCAATCAATGTTCTTTATCAGGTTAATCGGTCTTCCGACATCAAAAACAACTTTCCACTGTATGCCAACTTCTTTATAATAGCGCCTCTCTATTTCAAACAATTCGAGAGTTCTCTTTGTTAGTTTATGAATCGGTTTAAATGTCCTTGCTTGATCATTTAATGAATCGTTGTCATCAATAACCGTTAACATAAAGTCCGATGTTAACACAACATCATGACCATCTAAATGCGGATGTCTAATGTTTAATTTTTCGGCTATTCTCTGAGTGTCTTCATATGGGAGAGGATATTGTTCACGGATGTCAGTAATCTGGTCCGTCCATTCTTGTACTAAAAAATATTGGTACTCATATTTGGAGAGTGTATGATGAATCCTGTTTGAGTGCCAACCTGGAGTACGAGTAAGCCACCCTTCTGATGCAACTTTATTGTCGTTAGCCTGAATATAAGGGATGTAACTCTCACCCTGACCTTGACCTCTCCCATCTTTAAGCCGGTTCAAGTGCGTTTTGTGCAAGGTATTTGTCATCAAATAGTCCTTTCTGAAGAAAGAAACGCATAACTATAACGTCATGCGCTTCTTTGGTGTCTATTGATATTCAATAACAATATATAGTTGATACTTGTTTGCTGTGAACCATAAACTAAATCTCCCACCTCCTCCTCGCCCTTTACCTTGCTTTAACCATTTCTACATCAGCTCTAAATGAAATTATAATACAATTGAATTTGTAATTAAATAACAAGTTATCTATTCATTTCTATATTCAATATTGTGTTCATTTCTATATTCAATATTGTGTTCATTTCTATATTCATTTAAATTGTAGAAGAGTTAACCGAATGACTAAAAACAAAGCGAAAAATACTATAATTCGCTTTATATTAGTGATTGTGTCTTAAAATAAGTTCAGGAAAAATTGGAGTGCTACGATAAAAATGCAGTCGATAAACACCCTCGTATGAAATAAAGTGAAAGTTAACGAGGGGATAAGAAGCAATGAATCGGTACGACAAAGCATTCAAAGAAGAAGCGGTAAGATTAAGTGATGAAATTGGACCAAAGAAAGCCGCTGAGCAACTGGGCGTAGCCTACCACACCTTGCAGGGATGGAGAAAGCAAAGAACCTTGCATTGGTGCAGTGTCCACAATAAGGGTGTTTAACCGATTGAGATGAAAACGCAACTTATTTCGGGATCCCACAGAAACGGGAACGAGTAATCATCAACAGCATCTTTGGAGACAATGCCTTCGACTTTAGCAAGCTTTATCGGAAGCCAATACGGTATATAGATGAATTCTAACAACCAAACCTAACCGAACCACAATACATGATTATCATCCAGGGCATGCTGACTGGACCGAAGAATTTAATCTATTGGCTTGGGAGAAGCACAGGCCACAGGAATATGTTGGTATATCTACGAAAATTAATATGCATAAATATAACTATAATTAATATAGTTAAAAAGTACTGATTTAGAAATTATACCTCAATAATCAGTATGATTAATATGAAAATATTTACACCCTTTAACGTAATAAAGTAGCTTAACAAGTATTAATATGATAAGGTCGATTTGTAGGGAAATTATTATAAAATTGGAGGAGATGTATTTGAAAAGATTTAAGTGGTTTTTTTCTCTCTTATTGGTTTTGATGTTAGCACTGCAGCTAACAACAGTGCAGACAAATGCTACAGAGCTAGTTGATTCAACGATACCGAGTTTTGTAGATTTAGGTGAAAATTCAAATGATATTGGTCAAGAAGTAGTTTTAGAGTTTGTTAAGGAATATAATGAGTTTGAGAATCCTAACGAAGTAACTGATAAATATTTTTACTTCACATTTGAAGACGATGGTTCTTCAAAGACGAGCGAGATTACCAAGTATGAAGCTAACATGATTTCATCTCTTTCAGCGGTACCTTCATCAGCTGGTGGAGTAGTGGTTTCTGTTAGACTAGACCCAGCGGGAGTTAACAAGGCTACTTTTACTTCGAAAATCATATCAATCGCTGGTAGCAAACCCAATAAACTGGACTTTAAAATACAATTAGGTAAGTCTATGACAAGGTCAAATTCCACAACAATTGTGTCTTCAGTAACAAAAAGACTACAAGGTATCCTCGGTATAAAAGTTGGTGCAGAGGTGACGCATACATTTGACGTGACGCAGACAGGATTCTATACGGGAGTGTTAGACCTTACGGCAAGTAATCTGATTGGGTCAACACTCGGTACTGACAGAGCGAATTCGCCGACGTTGTTATTGAATAACAAAGCTAAATTGTACCCTGTGTATACTGACCCGGCTTCCGCAAGAGTGATGAGAGAACCTGACAGAGCAGATTGGGCAAGAACCCCATCGATTGATTGGACTTATAATGATACTAAAAAATATAGAAAATGGTATAATGAAACATATCCAAATGTTTACGATTGGACCAAGAACCACGTTCATCACATGCGTCCTAGAAACTTGGGCGGAACTAATGATTATAGTAATTTAATTCCACTTCCTAGCACCTTCCACACTGGTACTGTATCACCTTGGTTTGTAAATTATTAACACAAAAGGCGATGAGAAATGTGGATAAATCCGGAGATTTAAACAAAGTACTAAGGTATCAGGTATGTAAACATAAACAATCTCTAATTAATAAAGTGGTCATACAAAATATAGAAGGTTTTGAAGAAGAGGTCCCTTTAATTTTTAACGATCCAGTTCCAGATGATTTGTTAGTAAATGCCGTAAAACTGATTTCATATAAGCTACCGATTGATTATGTGGATTTTCTGAAAACAACAAACGGCTGTATGCTTTTTGATCAGGAAAACAGTCTGTATAGTATTGAGGCAGTTCTTGAAACAAAAGATGTAACTGATTCGACATATGGCTTACCTGAGCTGCTTATTGTGGCTTATATATTACAAGATTATATTATGATTAACCTTAAAGAAGTAGCGGAAGGTAAACAAGATTACATGTATACAATTGACGCTTATTCTCCGATTGATTGTCTAAAGAGTTTAAATTGTGATTTTCAAACATGGCTGAATCGATTCATTTTATGTCAGGGAAATAAATATTGGGAATGGTTATAGAAAAGGTTCTGCTGTATAAGAACAGCAGAACCTTTTTTTAATTGATTCACCTAGATTTCTAAGAGGGACTAAATAGAAGTACAAGACCCCCAGCGGTACAATAAATTCAGTAGAAGCACCATCGTTGCTCTTCTTATTCACCGAAGAATGGACCAAAATATATAGCTTAAACTCATCAGTAGAGCATCCAACGGTATACTCAAGTTATGAAGTGATAATTCTCGCTCTCCAACTTCAGCTGAGGTATCTATTTAGCCCCTATTTAGACTTGGACAGTACACCCCTTACTTAGATACAATGAAATCAAGCGGAGGGGAACGAGAGATGAAAAAGAAACAATACGACTTAAACTTCAAGAAATGGTGGTAGCCAAGGGAAAAGAGATTGGCAATATGACGGCGGTAGCGCGGCAACATGAGCTCGATCCTAAGGTGGTTCTCAGATGGGCCAAAGAGCTAAACCGTAAGGATCCTGGATCAGTTAGACGGGAACTGTGTTAAGCAAGCGAAATTCATTCCTACTGCTGAAGATTATGCACAGTTGGAAAAAGAAAATGAAA
The DNA here is from genome assembly GCF_005577435.1 of Paenibacillus algicola. Lineage (NCBI taxonomy): Bacteria > Bacillati > Bacillota > Bacilli > Caryophanales > Paenibacillaceae > Paenibacillus > Paenibacillus algicola. The sequence continues at coordinate 3,883,315 of NZ_CP040396.1, forward strand.
AACTGAAGAAGCTCTTTGCGGAGCAAGCCTTAGAGAGGGATATTCTCAAAGACCTACTAAAAAAAAACGAACCCGCACTTGCGGATAAAATAGAGATTGCCCAGAAATACATTGGACAAGGGCATAACATCCGCTTTGTGCTGCGCGTATTAGAGGTCGAACGTTCTACGTATTATGCACATGTGAATAGAATCCAGCAAGAAGCCAAATCGATCCACAGGGTCGGTCGCCCCGCACCTGGTTACTCATACACACAAGACGGCAAGCCCGTTAGCGATGAACAGATTAGTGAATGGATTACGGAGTTCTTGGCAGGAGAAGGCGCAGCGTATGGTTATCGTAAGCTTACGGTGCTTCTTCGAAGACGCTACAAACTGAGGATTAACAAAAAGAAAGTATACCGCCTTTGCAAGCTCATGGATGTACTTCGCCCACAGCGCAAAATCATCCTCAAATACCCCAAGCGACTTGCGAACAATCGCGTAATAACCGCCTCAAATCAGTTGTGGGAAGTCGATATTAAATATGGATGGATTCATGGAGAGCAGCGATTTTCTTTATTATGAGTATCATAGATGTGTCTGATCATGCCATTGTCACCTATCATATCGGACTGACCTGTGAGGCCAAGCATCTCGTTCAAATCACGCATAAAGCACTTATGAAGCGCCAGCTCTTTGATCAAGCAGATCAAGCAGATAAGCCTGTCATACGTTCCGATAATGGTCCGCAGTTTATCAGCAATCGGTTTGCAGAGGCCTGTACGGAGTTTGGTATGGTCCACGAGCCACGAGCGTATTCCACCTAAAACGCCGAACAAAAATGCTCACATCGAATCCTATCATGCCATCATCGAACTAGAATGTTATCGTCGCAATGAATTCGATACCTCCAGTTCTAGGAATTATGACTTGCATAATGCTACAGCTAAAATATCACCAGCTAATAACCTAGACCCACTGATTCCTTTAAGGTATTTTAACGGGCCTTCTGCACCCCATTCCATTCCCTTTAATCGCTTAACAGACTTCTGTATAAGGTTGTAATCTATTTTCCCCTGATGCTTGGTTACTGTGGCCAAGAAGATCTCAGCTCCAGCAATGGCCAATGCATTCAAGCAAACAATGTGTGTTAACCGATACTCTTTGTAATTAAGCCACTCCGTATTAAATTGTTCTTTAATTGCATTAAAATAGACCAGAATAAGCGTAAGTTTCTCTTCTTTGCTCAGTGACGAAATTTCACCTGGTTTTGTGATCAGTTCCAAAACTTTATATAAATTTTGAAGTGTTACATGACGTCCCGATACCCGTTTTCCAGTGACCGTACCAATAAAATGAAAGGGGCTATCCCCTCTTATTATCAATTCAGTCGCCACCCAGCTATTTTCATCTGAATTTCGATGAAGATATTTACTTAATGAAGTACCAATTCCTTTAGCCTTGGTATTAATGGTGTCAAACAGGTCGATCTCTTCGTCTTCATCCAGATAATGAAAAGCCAAAAAAGGAACATTGATTTCTGAATTGGTATCCTGTGTATAGCGCTTTATTCCCCCCAAACGATGCTGCCCATCCATCAAGGAGGCCTGTCCTTTACAAATTAATCGCCCATAGGTTGCCCTTGACTTGTCGTATGGGCTAAATTCCCACTTTGATTCTGCATTTAACAGGATCGGTGTAAACAGTGCTTTCTCTCCTTTTGAGAGATATAAAGCAAAATCGTTACAACGTTTACTATCAACCGGTCTCTGGTAACCTTTCCCTGATGGATGATTATATGGCTTTACGTAGGTAATTTGTAAAGCAGAAGTAGCGGAAAAGTTGCCTAGATATGCTACTTTTCCACGCATTTTATATTGAAGAACATTCTCAATAACTTGGTGATGTGGCAATGATGTCATTTGATATACTCCTCTAAATGAATTTCTTATTTACATTTTAGAATATATAACACCTATTTTCAATTGGTATTATGTAGTTTAACACTCTTCATTCCTGTTCGAAACTTGCCTACTCTTAAATAGAGGTGGCATAATGTCAAATCCATATCTTCAGGTAGGTAAAAAAATTAGGTTATATCGGAAAGCAAGAAAATTAACACAAGAAGAATTAGGGGAAATCTTAAAGATTGATCAGTCTTATATAGGAAGAATCGAACGAGGTGAAGTAAATATTACTTTAGATACTATCTACAAAATATCTGATGCTCTTCAAATAACGCCTGTTCAACTTCTCGAGGACGAGAAAAACGACCGCGAAGGAAAATTAAGAACAGATATTCTAGATAAAATCGATATACTGTTAATTCCTTTAACCGTTGATGAGCTACAAGGGGTTCATCGAGTAATAAAGGAAGTATTAGCATTAAAAAATATAAATAAAGGCAAACATCCTTAAAGAACTTGTTTAGAATTCAAAACACCCTCATTAAACTTGAGGGTGTTTTTCAAAATTTATTAAATTCAAATTCTTCTGAAAGATCTAATCGTATATGCATTTCTTACCTCTACATCTTGGTGTAGCGTTTAGCACCGCGCCTTATAGCATAAGAACTCAGCAAAAAAATAATTGCCTGCTCTGAAGAGAAATAGAAAGTTCTTCAAAAAACCGAAACCATTAGTTGGTTTCGGTTTTTTGAATTTAGCACTCCTCAAACTCGCCATATATATAGGTAACATGTTAATTACATTACCTTATCGTATTGTATATTTCATCAGCAGCGGCCTTAACACTTCCTTTTTGACCTCTTTCACTTGCAATCAAAAGTTTATTAATCAGTCCATTTTTGATGTTCTTCTCATGCAATTTATAAGTCTTCACAACACTAACCCAACGCTCTACTATGTCACTGCTCTGTTTCAACTTGAATATAATAACTTCGTCACCAGGTAAAACAGAATTCAAATAATACTCCCAGCGATCTGGTGTCAGAGTATTGAGGATCTGATCTATAGCATCTTGGGCACTCCATGCAGTACCATAAACGTTGCCCAACTTACAAGCTAATGAAGCAGTTATACATTTCCCTAATGCTGGAACTGGAATAGAAGATCCTAAACTTTGAAGATTTTTAGCAGCAGCTGGCTCATTATAAAAGTTATTCATGCCAAAATGTTTGCTTAATAAGTTATTTGCTGCCTCGATAAATGTATTTGAACGTAGGCTTTCTGGAACATAGTCAAAGCCTTTTGTCTTCAATAAAACCGATTTTAGAGCTTTTACTAACGCGGTGTTCCCTTCATTAGTTGCTTCTGAATACGCAGACCCAACGGGATATCGATCATCTGATAACAAATCTTCCCAGATTGTTGGAATAATACTCACCATGTTTGCAAATACAATTTCCTGCTCTGCACCTTTTTGTGTTTTGGAGAGATTAAGCAAAGTTCTTACAGTTGTTCTCTTATAAAAATAAGGACTAGTCAAAAGCGTTCTATAAACTTCATTGTCCTCAGTCAAAAGTTCACGTTTTAGTATATCCCTAAAGTTAGTAAAATGAATTTGATGCTGGTCATCTGTCATTGCAAGAACATATTTTACACAAGCCTTTATGGTTGCCATAGCCTGCGTAATATCCAATTCATCTTCTGTATTTCTATCTAAAAAGTGTCTTATCAACTCACTACTATTTATAAACAGCATTTTTGCTGTCTTATTAATTAGACCAAGGTCAGCACTTAAATTAATAATATCAACTTCAGACAGAAAATCGTCTTGATCACCGGGACTATCTTCAGCTCTTCCAAGCATCTCAAGCACGAACTCCCTACCAAAGGAAAGCACCTTTTGACGAAGGATATTAATAGTTCTATTCCATGTGTACTCAACAGCCATATCGTATAGCTCTGATGTAAATGCAGCCTGAATTTTTGCAACTTCTTTTTTAGAAAGCATATGCATATTTACATATCCGGTTATATCAATGATACTGGATACATTCGCTGGTAAATCTGCTCCATTTGGAGAATCCCATAATACAATTTGATTTGACATACTTATTCACTCACCTACTCTCTTATAAAAGGAATTGCCATCCTGTGATAAGAAGAAGACACCAACGATTTTAGGTTCACCAGAGAGTAATACTGTATTTGCTGCTCTCTTTCTGGCTCCACCTTCATTTGGGACTTCCACACCATGAGGTGTCTTTCTTACAAATACATTATAGCCTCTTACCCTTGCAGATGTATCCACTATTGTCATTCCATCAACATTCAGCATATCTAAAAAAAGTCCTGATAAACCGTAGTATGCCTCTGCAGAGACAATATCCTTATTATTCAAAACAGAGTCTAATACTTTTTGCCCCAAATCAATTGGTTCCTCGAACCATATTCCATCAGCTAAAAACTCTCCAGGTTCATAATCCGGTTCAACAATCAAACAAATGGTTCCATGGACTTTATACGGAATTACTCGAAAAAGGTTATTAAAAGCCTTTTTAAGTATTTCTCTGTGATCCGAATCATTAATAGATGATGTAATTTCGTCAATCATCAGCGGAAAATGAACGGTTCTTTCACTTTCGATTTCAAGAAACCTAGAGTCAACGGTTAAGTTACTTTTATGTAAACCACAAAGAAGCAGTTCAAAATTATTTAACGTTTTCACTTCTATTGCTGCATAATCAACTAAATCGAGATCATCAACATTAAACAAGTTTTCAGAAATAGACAATCCAATTGGTCCAGAAAACGACCTAATTACACCATAATGGACTTCTTCTTCGTTTATATCAATAAAAACATGCCATCCATTATTACAAAATGGGATTAATGACTTCACAATCTTTTCCAAGTCAGAACCGTCAGTTTTTCCAGTTCTTGTTTTTATCATATACGAATTCGAGACTGTTTTTATTGCTTTTTTAATATTATTTGAAATTAATAATCGAGGTCTTATCTTATGCCCTTCTTCTTCATAATTACAAAGCCTTGATAATAAATGCAGGAAATTTCTTGTGAAATCATCATCGATATTTATCTTTTCCGTTTCGAATAGCTGTTCAACTCCATCCCGAACCGAGAAATGATGTAATCTTTGCTCAACCATTTAATGACTCTCTCCCTACAAGACAGTGTTGTATAAACAATACTAACAAATGCAGCTATTTATTGCACCAGAATATTACAATAACATTTAGGACGAGCGGCGTAGGTAAGATTAGTGAACACCTTTAATAGATTTATGAAGTCTTACTGCCTTACTCCAAACATCTATGTATAATTTCTTTTAATAAATTGACAACTCTCTTTCATATAATAAATCCCGTTAATTCTTACAGAACTCTTAGTTTGTTTTTCGATAATCCCACCATAATCAATCAATTCATACTCTTGGTAAACCTCCACAATCCATTGTTGAAGCATAGCTTCATTAAAATGAGAGGCTTTAAATAAAAGTTGTTGCACATTTTCCACCTCCTACTATCATAATAACTTGCGTTCTATATCAATTAACTTATTATACTATTAATTTTTTCAGATTTGTATTTGATGCCTAATAACCTGCTCAATTTCCTGAAACAATTATAATGGACATGTCGCTTCCTAACCAATCTGTACTGTACCCCACACTAGACAATCCGAATGGGCTTGCCATGCATAAAGCCTTTAGTAATGTTCCTTTTACTGACCCGACCACAATTCTTTTGACAACTACTTCTAGAAGAAAGGATAGGCCACCAACATCGGCAGCATGCCAATGACGGCAATAGCCATATTGACTGTCCCAATCGACGCCGTTGTGACCATCTCACTCGAATAGGAGCTGAGCTCGCCGCTCGCCAGAAACTGCGCATTTGATAAAATTAATTCTACAATTTTTCCCATGAGGATATACAAGCTCTTTAGTATATTTAAGAGTATAGACTTAGCTCCAGTACTTTTCATAATGGCTATGTTAAACTTAAATGTTGTTTTTCTTAAAAAAGTTAACCGCCTGATATTCAGGCGGCTATTGAACACTTCTTATATTTAATTATTCAACCGTTATCTCGTATGGTTCGGATGATATTAGGTATTCCTTCCGTTCACCATCTATTTCAATTGCAAACGATGCTTTCCCAATCAATGTATATTTCCCTGGCTTCTCAATGGAGATTTTCTTATTTTCATCATCGTTTATTTTACTATCAGGATTATAAAACTCTTTTGGTTTGATTTTATGACTTATGTCAATAGTGTTTGTAACGAAACTGTCTATCTGCGGCTTATTTTCTTCATCGTAAATTTGTACATGAATTAATGGTGCTGCATGTAAAACTTCAACGCTGGTTCCTGATAAGTTAGTAATTCCAGTTATTAGCTCAATTTCGGTGTTAGCTTCTAAAGTAGTTTCATCTACCGTTTTTACAGTTACCGAAAAATCTTCTTCTTGCACTGCTTTGTCTGATTGTGAACATGCTACTGTAAATAAAAGAATTAACAAAGTGAAATATTTCATGTGGAACCCTCCTCGTCACCTAAAATGATGTTTGTCTAAGTTTGTTGTTTGTAGTCGTTACAGTAAACAGGCATGATTTGACCAACATATTCTTCTTATTTGTTGAAGTATTCTCATATTCCTTACTGTCTATATATCGGAACCAAGCTAAATAATGTTGCAAATATTTGGTTGCAACACCATTAAAGCGGCCCATCCATTTCTTTAGTCGGCTATGATAGCTGTTCACATTTTGGATATGGTACACGCCTTTCACTCGTTGTTTTCCGTCAGACTTGAAACGGTAATGAGCTAAGCCCTTTGCGTTCGCATAGGAGCTGAATGCCCGCCAAGCATCGGTGCAAAGCACGTTGGAGCCAGTTATATGACCACCAATCGCTTCTTCTAATTTCGTTGTCCGAATACGTCCACGTCCAAGAACGCCAGAATAAGTCATTTTCTGGCGGTCACGGGCAACGAGGACACATACTTGGTCGTTGCTTATGCCACGATATTTAGCTTTTCCACCACGTTTCCGTGACTTACGTTCAGTAATGTTTCGCTTGCCTTTCTCCGAGTACAGAAAGTAAGTCTCGTCCATTTCAACGATGCCTTGGAATGCGTCGGTTGGAATCTGTTTCAGGGCAGAGAGAATCTTATGTCGCCAGTAAAACAAGGTGACGTGTGTGACTTCACCGTGTAACTGCTCTGCACATTTTCTCAGCGAATAGCCCTCAATCATGCATTCGATGAATCGAACCCACACGTGAGGTCTTCTGGTTCGTTGAAGAGGGGTGTTTGTAAGGTCATTGAACGTTTGGTGACAGGACTTACAACGGTAACGTTGACGTTTAACCTCTCCAGTGCGTGTTTTTACAGCGTACTTTCCAAATCGCACAACAGAATGGCTTTGGCAATGAGGGCAAACAAGCCCATCTTTGTGCTTCTGCTCATGAATTTCATCAATTGCTCGAACGGGGGACGACACACCATTTGGTTCGGGATTGCAAAAAGAGGATAAGCTCATGCTTACCGCTATCGTCCAGTGTATCAGCAAGCTTTTTTAAATCCCGTAAATCCATAGACAAATCATCTCCGGATCGAATTGTTACCTTAATTATAGAACATTAGTTCGTAATTATCAAATATCAACATTAAGATTTAACAAAGCCTTCATAATAAATCATGACCACCCGTCCAACGGGTGGTTTGCTCTTGGGGTATAACCCCCTGTTGCCAAACTGCGCCTAAAGACGCTAGCCTGACAGCAAATCTGTTCAGGCTCAGTGTTATTTGTCACTTTCACTTACCAGTTAAACTGGTTTACTTCTTTTTGCTCCGATTACTGCTAAATGGATCTTCGTATTCTTTTACACTCAACTTATCTACCGCTTGATCATGTGCTTCTTGTTCACGAATATACTTTCTTACGGTTGCCTCATTTAAACCCACTGTGCTTACATAGTACCCTTCTGCCCAAAACTTTCGATTTCCGTATTTATACTTCAATTGGGCATGCTTTTCGAATATCATTAGCGAACTTTTTCCCTTTAGATATCCCATGAACGTTGAGACTGCAATTTTCGGCGGAATCGCTACCAGCATGTGGACATGATCGGGCATCATGTGACCTTCTATAATCTCTACTCCTTTGTACTTACACAAACGTTTGAAGATTTCGATTAAATCTCTTCTTACTTGATTATAAATTTCTTTCCGTCTATACTTCGGGGTGAACACAATATGGTATTTACACATCCACTTTGTGTGAGCTAGGCTGTAGCTCTTGGTTGCCATTGATGACCATTCCTTTCTTTGAGCCTGAACATCTCAATTTTATTGGAATGGTCATGGTGGTCAAACCCTCAATCCCTCCACCCGCATAGCGGGTGGTTTTTTGTTTCGCGCGTTTCACGCACTCAACTGGCTAAAGCCATAATAAAAGTCCCGAAGTCATTAACTCCGGGACTATCATACTGCTGCTTCATAATTATAATGCAAATTTCACATCTTTAATGTACACTTCATAACTATATTGTTTAGTTCACAACTATATTGTCACCAAACAACAACAGAAAGTATAACTCACACATTAATTCACTCCACCGTCACACTCTTCGCCAGATTACGCGGCTTGTCGACGTCGTGGCCGAGGGCCAGGGAAGCGTAGTACGCGAGCAGCTGCAGTGGAACCACCGACAGAGCTGCTGTCAGGACAGGCAGGGTCTTTGGAATTGCGAAGGCCTGGTCGACAGACTTCAGCAGGTTCACCACATGCTCCTCGTATGTGATTACCATAACATCGGCACCACGGGCTTTAACTTCCTTAATGTTGCTGACCGTCTTCTCCAGTACATCCTCTTGCGTGGCCAGAGCGATCACAGGAATACCTTCTTCAATCAAAGCCAGCGTTCCGTGCTTCAGTTCTCCTGCAGCATACGCTTCAGAGTGGATGTAAGAGATTTCTTTCAGCTTCAAAGAGCCTTCCTGGGCAACAGCGTAATCCTGTCCACGGCCAATAAAGAACAAGTGCTGGTGCTTGGAGATCTGCTCGGCATAGCCCTTGATTGCTTCCGTGTTCGCCAGCATAGACTCAACCTGCTCCGGCAGGGCGTCCATTGCAGCGATAATTTCAGCAGCTGCATCCTCGGTAATTGTACCTCGAACCTGTGCAAGGTACAGACCGAACAGATAGAAAGCAATCAGCTGGGAGCTGTACGCCTTTGTGGAGGCTACTGCAATTTCAGGGCCTGCTAAGGTTCCAACGACATCGTCCGCTTCCCGGGCGATAGAACTGCCAACTACGTTCGTAATAGCCAGCACGTGAGCACCTTTGCTCTTCGCTTCACGCAATGCTGCCAGTGTATCTGCAGTTTCACCGGATTGGCTGACGACAATGACCAAGGTTTCCGGAGTTACGATCGGATCGCGGTAGCGATATTCAGATGCTACATCATTCTCCGCAGGAATACGAACCAGCTGCTCAATGACGCTGCGTCCCACCAAGCCGGCATGATAAGCCGTCCCGCAGGCAACAATCTGAACATTCCGAATGTTCTTGATCTGTTCTTCCGTCAGCTTCAAATCCTGGAACACGACGCGGCGCCCGCTTTCATCCACACGGCCCAGCATTGTGTCACGGTAAGCCTTCGGCTGCTCGTGAATTTCTTTGAGCATGAAATGATCAAAGCCGCCTTTTTCTGCAGTGACTGCATCCCATTCGACATGAATCATTTCCCGAGAAATAAAATTCCCTTCAATCGTCATCAATTCGACAGCGTCAGCCGTAAGCACAGCCATTTCGCCATCGTTCAAAATGTATACATCACGCGTACATTTCAAAATAGCTGGAATATCGGAACCAATAAAGTTCTCGCCTTCGCCAATACCAATAATCAGCGGGCTCGCTTGACGCACTGCTACAAGCTTATCCGGCTCATACTCAGTCAGCACACCCAGAGCAAACGCTCCACGCATGAAGGTAATCGCCTTCTGCACCGCTTCAACGATATTTCCGTTGTATTCACGGGCAATAAGGTGCGAGATCACTTCGGTATCCGTCTCGGACACGAACTGATGGCCTTGCTCTATCAGCTCTTCCTTAAGCTCAAGATAATTTTCCACGATGCCGTTATGCACCACCGAGAATTTCTGGCTTTCGTCCGTATGGGGATGGGAGTTCACATCCGAAGGCTTGCCATGCGTAGCCCAACGTGTATGTCCAATTCCTGCAGTTCCTACGAGCGGAGCATTCTCCAGCTTCGACTCCAGGTTCGCCAGACGTCCTTTGGCTTTCGCAACTTGAAGACCCTCCGATGTAAATACGGCAATGCCTGCCGAATCGTACCCGCGGTACTCCAGCTTCTTCAATCCATCGATCAGCACCGTTTGCGTCTTCTGGTTCCCAATATATCCAACAATACCACACATAATAAAATTCCTCCGTTCGGTGTCCCACGATGAGACGTCAACAGAACACGGATCTGCATGTGCGGTAGAAAATACAAAGGAGAATGATTTATTCAGTTATCAACGTTCAAGCCTGTCACGCAGACTGAATTCACCGAAACCTTGAATGCACTCTTCCTCCACCGCGAATTCAAAACGCGTGTTCTCGCACACTCGTGGTTTTCCAGTTTAGTATAGTGGCACCTGCCGGCACGTTGTGGGAACAGTCGCCTGTTCCTTTTCCGATCCGGCTTACGGCTGGTGCAGCATACCGGGAGGTCCCCGCCGAACATTTCGAACACCTCCACCTCGTCAGCTTGGAATGCCGTTGGCATCTCGCTTAGCCATGGTGACTGTACGTTTCTTCCGTCAGACTCCATGATTTCATCTAAGCTACTCTGCCGTCCCCGCTCATTCACAAGCTCTGGCGCTTGTAAAGCTTCAGTAACCTCACAACCCTGCCTTTCTATTTTTGAATAACATGGTTTATTATATGCATCTCCAGCCGGTTTGGCAACTGGTCTTCCTGCCCATTGGAGCTCTCTTAGTTGTATCAACCCAAGAGCAGGCCGGTGAAACGCGATCTTTCTCTTCTCCGGCCTTTTCCTGGACAAAATACCGCTAATTACGCAAGTTCCTGCTTCACGACTTCTGCAATCTGCTGAACATAACGCTCCAGCTCTTCCTTGTCAGGTCCTTCTGCCATTACACGAATCAATGACTCTGTACCGGATGGACGAACCAGCACCCGCCCATTGCTGCCAAGAATGCCTTCAACCTCCGCAATGGCAGCAAGAATGCCTGGATTCCCCGCATACTTGCTCTTATCCCCAACGCGAACATTGACGAGCACCTGTGGATATTTGCGCATGCTCTTTTTCAGCTCGCTCAGCGGCTTCCCGGCCGATACCAATGTATCTACCAGCTGAATTCCCGTCAGAATGCCATCCCCTGTGGTATTGTAATCGAGAAAAATAACGTGCCCCGACTGCTCGCCGCCCAGATTATAGCCGCCTTTACGCATCTCTTCCATCACGTAGCGGTCACCTACTGCGGTCTTGGCTGTCTTCAGCTTCAGCGATTCGCACGCTTTATAGAAGCCAATATTGCTCATGACGGTAGACACTACGGTGCCTTCCTTCAACAATCCGGCGCGGTTCATGGCATCTCCGCAGATGCACAGAATAAAGTCGCCATCCACTTCATCTCCCGTGCTGTCGATCGCAATCAGGCGATCCGCATCGCCGTCAAAAGCAAGTCCCAGATCCGCACCGTGACGCAGCACCTCATCGCGCAGAAGCTCCGGATGTGTAGAACCGCACTCTTCATTAATGTTCAGTCCATTCGGCTCAGCGCCGATGGCAATAACCTCTGCTCCCAAATCCCGGAACAGCTGGGGAGCAAGCTCATATGCAGCTCCATGGGCACAGTCCAGCACAATCTTCAAGCCGTCAAAGCGGTTCTTGATGGTGGTCTTCAAATATTCTAAATATTTGTACTTCGCCTCTTCATCTGTGGTCATGCGCCCCAAATCCTTACCGACAGGACGAGGAAGCTCGTCTTGCTCGGCGTCCATCAGCTTCTCAATCTGCAGCTCCGTTTCATCCGACAGCTTGAAGCCGTCACCGCCAAAAAATTTAATGCCGTTATCCTCCACCGGATTATGCGACGCCGAGATCATAACCCCTGCATCCGCCTTCAGTAAACGTGTAATATAAGCGACGGCCGGTGTGCTTACGACCCCCACTCGAATGACATTCGCGCCAATGGACAGCAGTCCTGCTGCCAGTGCCGACTCCAGCATCGCGCCGGAAATCCGTGTATCCATGCCAATGACAACGTTTGGCTTCTCCTTGCTCCCTGCAAGAACATACCCGCCGCAGCGGCCAATGCTGTACGCCATTTCTGCGGTTAATTCCTGGTTTGCAACGCCTCTGACCCCATCAGTACCGAAATATTTCCCCATTGTTCTTTGATCTCCTTTTGTATAAATGCTGCTTCAATTATATATTTATTCTGCTCTGGTGTCTGTCGTCTCTGTTGACGCTTCATTCTCTGGATCGTCAGCTGGATCACGCTCTGGATTGCCCGGCTCATTACCGGGTTCCGGAGCTGGTTCCTCTTCTCCCGGGCCTGTCCCGCTCCCAGGCTGGGAGCCAGCGCGGTCATCTTCCTCACGCGGCGGATCCTTCTCTCCGCTGCGATCTCCGTCAGGCTCCTCTTCCGGCTCAGGCACCGGCTCTCTGCCATCATTATCGCTGGAGCCTGGACTTCCCGGCGGCTCGGAAGGCTCTCCCGTTGCAGGCTCAGCCGGCTCCCTTAGCTCTACTGTAATGACAATGCGGCTGTTGTTCACCCGGCTGACGAACCGGGGCAAGGTAACTTCTAACGGGATTTCATGAATGCCTGCGTCCAGCCCGGAGGCATCTGCGGAAAGAATGATATCTTGGACCTGCAGCTCGTCCAGCCGCGCCGGCGCCCCTTTCAGCGTCATGGATAGGAAGGAACGTCCAGGCTCGACCATGACCGCCTTCAGACCGGAAGGAACATTCGTGATCGAAATCGGAATATCATCCATCATCCGCTCGCTGACCGCAACAACCGTCATTTCCACTTCCATGGAGCCCGGCTCGATTCTCTCAAATCCTGGAGGCGGCGTCAAGTCTGCCGAAAGCACTGTTGTCCCTGCCTCTGTCAGCTCTGACAAGTCAATCAACGCACCGTTATAGGACTTTATACTCTCAATCTGCTCCGGCTCGCCGTATAGTGTAACCTCTGTGATGCGCGGGTCAGCTTCAGAAAGCACGAGCCCCTCCGGCAGACTGCCAGTGTACTGAACCTCCAGCGGTACCTTTACAAAGCCCGCTTCCACCGGAACCTGAACCGCAATAGCAGGCGGATTAATGACAGCGTCTGTCATTTCATTTCCTTCCTGATCATATGCGGTCAGCTTCACCCGATTTTCTTCAAAAGACTCCTTCGCCCCGTCCAGCTCCACCGTGCCCTTCACCTGGGACAGCCTGGCAAGCTCTGACTCCGGCATCGTCACCTGCACATTCTTCGGATTCACCTCGATCGGTCCCGACAGCCGGTAGCCCTCAGCTAGCTCGCCGCTGGTGCCGACCGCCGCTGGAACCGTCTCAGACTGGCGCTCCTCCACCGTGACCGTGACGACGGAAGGCTCCATCGAGACCAGCTCCACGCCGTTGGGCAGCGAATGCGTTAATGGCAGTGTCTGTGTGCCGGGAGACTTGATCCCGCTTAAGTCCAGCTTCACCTTATACTCATCGGCAAAAATCGTCGTAATATCCGTTCGGCGCCCCTTCACCCTTAAAGACACCTGATCGGCACTGATCCCCGTTAGGGCATAAGCAGTATCATCAAAACCGAACGTCTGGATATTCACCTGTACCGTTTTGGTATCAAACGAAGTCGTAGGCGGCGCAGGCACACCGTTCTCAATATGCACCATCACCCATAGCAGCATGCTCACAGCAAGAGCGATGAGCTTGGCAGCGGTGTTGTTCTTAATCCATTTATCCATGCTAACGGTCTCCCTTCCGTTTCCAGAAGAACGAGCGTTTCTCCTTTACAGCGGCAGCCGGACGCAATTGTTCATAAAGCTTCGAAATCAGTGATTCTTCTTTAATATCGCGGACAACCTGTCCGTTCATTGCCAGCGAGACCTGTCCCGTCTCTTCCGAAACGACAACAGAAATAGCATCTCCTACCTCACTGATCCCGATGGCCGCCCGGTGGCGCGTACCCAGCTCCTTACTGATAAAAGGATTCTCGGACAGCGGCAGGTAGCAGCCTGCTGCAGCAATTTGCCCGTTCTGAATAATGACAGCCCCGTCATGCAGCGGTGTATTCGGTATAAAAATATTAATGATCAGCTCCGAGCTCAGCACAGAGCGCATCGAGATTCCGGATTCCACGTATTCGTTCAGGCCCGTCGTGCGTTCAAACACAATTAACGCCCCTATTTTTCGACGTGATAAATAATTCACGGCCTTAATGGTTTCGCCGATTAACTTATTAGTCTGCTCATCCATATCCGCGGCCCGCCCGAACAGCTTTCCGCGCCCCAGCTGCTCCAGACCTCGGCGGAGCTCCGGCTGAAAAATAATAAAGATTGCCAGCACCCCGAACGTAAAGATCTGGTTCATCAGCCATTTTAGCGTATATAGATCAAACCACGTGCTAAGCGCCCAGATGACGACAAGCACCAGAATCCCCTTCAGCAGCTGAACCGCCCGCGTTCCTCGTACGAGCAAAATCAGATGGTATATGATATAAGTGACGATGAGGATATCGATAATATCTTTAATGGACTCTTTCCAAGTCAAGTCCGCAAAATACTCCATATAGTAACCCCCGCCATGTTCTTTAAGTAACCTTTAATATATGTAGTATGTGCTCTACATACTCTAGGTTATAACGTTAGCCCCTCCGATGCAAGTCAGCGGCCCATTTATCACCTAGAAAATAACAGAAACACAAAAAGGCGCCACCTTCTCGTCAGAAAAGAGGCGCCGGTATTCATGCCCTCTGCCTCGCTGGCAGGTGTCATGATTAGCGGTATGCAACATCCGTGAAAAGATTGGTGATCTTATACCAAATCCAATCCATAGCTTTATCTATATCTTTAACCTGTCCGGAAATATACGCTGTAGAAGCCTGAAACAGCTCCCCGTCGATGACGGTCAGATTCCCTTCTACCTGTCCAAAAACCTCAGTCTTGCCGTTCTCCACAGTGATGTCACCTGTAATGGTCTGGTCCGGCGGTATGATTACCGTCTGGCCTTTGATCACGAGCTTGTCAAGCTCGGTGCCTCTTACCACAAGCTGATTGTTCTGATCCCATAAGCTGACGGTGCTGAACAGCATCACCACAAGAAACAGCGCTGCCGCGGTGATAGCAGGATGTCTTTTGACCCAGGTTACCCATGCCTTTTGCTTCTTCTCTTTGGGCAGCATGCCCATAATGCGCTCTGTTAAATCCTCCGAAGGGCCTGTGGCATGATGAGTCAGAGAGAACAAGAGCATATCTGTCTTCTCCAGCTCCTCCAGTCTGTTCCGGCAATCCGTGCATTCCACCATGTGAGCTTTCAGCTCCAGCTGCTGCGGCTTGGACAAGTCATTATCCAGATAATCATGCATCAAAGAGACGGCCACTTTGCAGTTCATATCAGCCATTCCTTTCGTTCGATCTCTTTGCTGGGTCCCGCTCTGTCACACAAAGCATAAGACTTGCTTCTTTGTTTACGCACCGGAAACGAAGATGTTTCATTTATTTTAATTCCTGTTTTACAGTTTATACTCCAGCTTCTTCCGCAAAAACTCACGTCCGCGGTGCACCCGCGTCTTGATCGTCGTCACCGGCAGATCCAGTACATCACTGATTTCCTGTAAGGATAGATCCTGAATGTACCTCAAAATCATAATACTCTTGTACTTCGCAGGCAGTGTCGCCATCGCTTGATGAATAATTTGCTGCGTCTCGGACAGCAGTACCTCGGATTCTACAGAAGGGTCCTGACTCGGCAGCATGGAATATCCATCCGTGCCCTCCTGTTCACTCATCTCCGCATCAAGCGAGTATGAGGGCTTTCGTTTGCGAAGGCGATCAATACACAGATTGGTTGCGATCCGGTACACCCAGGTGGAGAACTTCTGCTTCTCATCATAGCGGTCCAGATTCTTATATACCCTCAAAAACGTTTCCTGCACTACATCCTCCGCCTCATGCCGGTTATACAGCATCCGATACGCGAGATGGAAGATCTTATCTTTATACAGCTCTAATAGCTCGGCAAAAGCCCGCTGGTCTCCCTTTCGGGCCAGCTTCGCCAGTCGTACATCTAAATTGTCCACCATAATTCCCCCAGAATGGTCTGATGGGTAACGTCTAAACACATCATTAAAATGGTAAATCATCCAAATCTAAAAAGCAACACAAATCATAAAGCCCCACCTGCACGAAAAAAGAAGCTCCCCCTAAAGGGAGCCTCTTCCGTGTCATTTCATGGCTTATAGGGCCTGCTTCACAGCACATGCCTCAAGGCCTGTTTCCCATTAACCGGTATTGCGGAGTCCCGCGGCAATGCCGTTAATCGTCAGCAGCACTTCACGCAGCAGATCCGGATCGTCCTCACCGCTGTCACGGAGATTACGAAGCTCCTTCAACAGCTGCACCTGCAGGTAGCTCAGCGGATCTACGTACGGGTTACGCAAACGAATGGATTCCTGCAGCATCAGCTGGTTATCCAGAATCTCCTGCTGGCCCGTAATTTTCAGCACCATTTGCTTCGTCAGCTCAAACTCGTTCTTCATCAGACCGAAGATGCGCTGTCTAGCCGTCTCATCACTCGTCATTAAGGAATATTCCTCTGCGATGATCAGATCAGCCTTAGCCAGAGCCATCTGCAGTGTATTAATGAGGGAAGTGAAGAACGGATAGTTAACATACATATCCTGAAGAACCTTCAGATTCTCTTCTTTGCCCTCATAATAACTGTTCAGGCCAGTGCCTGCCGCATACCAGGCCGGGAGCAGATAACGGCTCTGCGTCCAAGCAAATACCCATGGAATAGCCCGCAGATCCTCAAAACGGTCACTGTTCTTCCGCTTGGAAGGACGGGATCCGATGTTCAGTTCTCCTACCTCTGGCAACGGTGTAGATTCCTTAAAGAAGGACAAGAAATCCGGATCGCGGAAAATCAGGTCCTGATACTTGTTCTGCGACACTTCGGAGATTTGGGCTGCAATAGCCTCCCACTCCTTCTCCTGGGCATTCTCCTGCGGTGTACGCGCCTGGATAGATGCCTTGATCAACGCCGATGTGGCCTGCTCCAAGCTGCGGTATGCAATGCCCTTCAGCGAGTACCGGGAGGAGATGACCTCTCCCTGCTCGGTAATTTTGATTCCGCCAGCAATAGTGTTCGCCGGTTGTGCCAAAATACTGCGGTTCAGCGGCATTCCTCCGCGTCCGAGAGATCCTCCGCGTCCGTGGAAGTATTTCAGCTTGATGCCGAACTCTTCGCCCACCTTCGTAATTTCCTTCATGGCCACTTGCAGCTCCCAGTTTGCGGTCACTGCGCCGCCATCTTTATTACTGTCGGAGTAACCCAGCATGATTTCCTGCACATCATTCATGGCCTTCACGCTCTCCCGGAAGAATGGAAGCTGGAACAGACGCTTCATTATGGCCGGAGCGGCATGAAGATCCTCAATCGTTTCAAACAATGGGGCTGACTGCAGTGTCGCTGTGACACGGCCGTCTGCATGCTTGCGAATCAACCCGACTTCCTTCGCGAATACCATGACCTCCAGGATATCACTAGCCCCCTCAGACATACTGATGAGGTAGCTGGAAATACAGTTGACGCCGAATTCCTGCTGCGCTCGGTACACTGTGCGGAATACCTCCAGGCACTCCTCTGTGCTTTCACTGTAGCCCTGGTAAGGAGTCGTCAGCGGACGAGGATCATTAAGCAGCTTATTCAGCAGCTCAATTTTGTCTTCTTCCTCCATAGACGCGTAGTCTTCCACCACGTTCATCTGAGCAAGAATTTCCTTCATCGCGTTCTCATGCTCTTTACTGTGCTGGCGGATATCCAGTGTCGCTGTATGGAACCCGAACAGCTCCGCTTGACGGATCGTCTGCTTCACAGACGTGTCTGCCACATAATCCGCAAAATGATGACGCAGGCTGCGGTCAATAATCCGCAAATCCTCAATGAATTCCTGAGGTGTCTGGTAACGCTCTGTACCTGTCATGTTCGGATCCAGGACGTGGGTCATTTTGGCCAGCATGTAAGCCAGCTTAATGCGGTAGGGCTCCTTCTCGTTATGCCAGATCTCCATCTTCTTCAGCGTTACCTTCTCGCGATCCTCATTGATCGACGCCAGCAGCTCTTCAGATACGTTCACGATGGTCGTGCTGAAGCTCAGACTCTTCATCAGACCTGTCAAAATACGCTGGTACTCGCGGATAGCCAGCTTGCGCTGCATTTCCAGCGTCTTCCACGTTACATCCGCCTTTACCGATGGATTTCCATCACGGTCGCCGCCGATCCAGGAACCAAAGCGAAGGTATGTAGGCACATGCCAGTCATTCCCCGGATAATATTTGTTCAGGCAGCGTTCCAGCTCCTGATAAACCTCTGGCAGCACGTGGAACAGCGTCTCATGGAAATAGTACATCCCATTGCGCACTTCATCCAGTACCGTTGGCTTGCGGTCACGCAGCTCATCTGTCTGCCACAGGGTAATGACATCATTCAACAGCTTCTCGCGCAGCTGCTCTCTTTCGCGGAAAGTCAGCGTCGGATTATCCAGCAGCATAACGTCCTCGGAAATTCTTTTATGAATATCAAGAATCGCACGGCGCATCGCTTCTGTTGGATGAGCCGTCATCACGAGCTCCAGGGAAAGCCCTTCCAGCATATTTTGCACTTCTTCAAACGTGAAGTTACGCTCCTTGAGCTCCTGCACAGCACTTTCGATAGAGCCAGGCTGCACGCTTTCCCCTGCAGAACGCTCATAATCCCGTTTACGGCGGATCCGGTGGTTCTGCTCTGCAATGTTTACCAATTGGAAGTACACCGCGAACGCGCGGATCACCTGATGCCTCACGTCCGGTTTCAACGTGCTTACCATTTGCTTGAATTCTGCAAAAAGCTCCGGTAAAAACTCGGAACGCAGCGATTTACTGGTCTCACGGATTTTTTCGACAATATCCAGTAATTCAGTTCCGCCTTGGTGGACCAGAACTTCACCCAGAATGTTTCCTAGAAACCGTACATCACGCCGCAGCAGATTGTTGGAATTGCTCTTGGCGGTTACAGTAAGTTCAGACATATTGCTCCTCCCATCTCATCCCGATAACAGTTTATCTAGTTTATGCTTCCTAACATCATACAATAAATACTCTCGAAAATCTTTACTTTACGGTTAAAAAATTCAGCATTCCGACAAAAGAAGACGTTTTCACGCAAGTCTTATCCACATGCTGGATAAAGACAATCCGGCGTAAGCTGCATGCTTGCATAAGTAACATTCAGCGTTATCAATACATAGGATCAGGAACGTTCAGCGTTTCAAAACCGCAAGGCTGTAAGCCTGATCGCGCTCATAATCTACCTGGCTGAAAGTTCAATGCCCCTGAGTTATAGCAATGCATCTAACGCTTTATCACAGTGACACTTCGCAGGAGCATGGCATGAGGATGTAAAAAAAACATCACCTTAGTGATGTCCTGCGTTATGTATGGAGCGGGTGATGGGAATCGAACCCACGCTACCAGCTTGGAAGGCTGGAGTTCTACCATTGAACTACACCCGCAGATGTAACAATCGGGACGACACGATTTGAACATGCGACCCCCTGGTCCCAAACCAGGTGCTCTACCAAGCTGAGCTACGTCCCGTTACATACTACTTATGAAAAATGGCGTCCCCTGAGAGATTCGAACTCCCGACCTTTTGATTCGTAGTCAAACGCTCTATCCAGCTGAGCTAAGGGGACTTATGGAGCGGACGACGGGAATCGAACCCGCGACCCTCGCCTTGGCAAGGCGATGCTCTACCGCTGAGCCACGTCCGCAAAACATGGTGCGCGTGGAGGGACTTGAACCCCCACGTCAAAGACGCTAGATCCTAAGTCTAGTGCGTCTGCCAATTCCGCCACACGCGCACAAGGTTAAAACAATGGTGAGCCATGAAGGACTCGAACCTTCGACACCCTGATTAAAAGTCAGGTGCTCTACCAACTGAGCTAATGGCTCTCAAGCAAACTCACTTAAGAAAATGGCTGGGGATATAGGATTCGAACCTATGCATGACGGAGTCAAAGTCCGTTGCCTTACCGCTTGGCTAATCCCCAATATGATGTTCGCTCCTTAGTTTGTCCAACCATGAGACATATTATGAAACGATCATGGTGGAGGCTGAGGGGATCGAACCCCCGACCCTCTGCTTGTAAGGCAGATGCTCTCCCAGCTGAGCTAAGCCTCCATGTAGATGAGACATATTAAGAAAGTGGTGACCCGTAGGGGATTCGAACCCCTGTTACCTCCGTGAAAGGGAGGTGTCTTAACCCCTTGACCAACGGGCCTTGCAATGGAGCTTCCAACCGGGATCGAACCGGTGACCTCATCCTTACCATGGATGCACTCTACCTACTGAGCTATGGAAGCAAGTGGCTCCCCGAACAGGACTCGAACCTGTGACAACTCGATTAACAGTCGAGTGCTCTACCAACTGAGCTATCAGGGAATATGTAATGCACGCTTGGCGGCGTCCTACTCTCCCGGGACCCTGCGGTCCAAGTACCATCGGCGCTGGAAGGCTTAACGGTCGTGTTCGGGATGGGTACGCGTGGAACCCTTCCGCCATCACCACCAAACGTGATTCAGATGTTTGATCACCTGAAAACTAGATACGAAACGAATGTGCGTTATTAGATTGATCATTAGCGTAATGCTTTCGTAGCTAGCTTTGCTTCGCAAAGCTTGTAGGATAAGCCCTCGACCGATTAGTATTGGTCAGCTCCATGCATTGCTGCACTTCCACCTCCAACCTATCTACCTCGTGGTCTTCAAGGGGTCTTACTAATTGGGAAATCTCATCTTGAGGGGGGCTTCACGCTTAGATGCTTTCAGCGCTTATCCCTTCCGTACGTAGCTACCCAGCCATGCTCCTGGCGGAACAACTGGTGCACCAGCGGTACGTCCATCCCGGTCCTCTCGTACTAAGGACAGCTCCTCTCAAATTTCCTACGCCCACGACAGATAGGGACCGAACTGTCTCACGACGTTCTGAACCCAGCTCGCGTACCGCTTTAATGGGCGAACAGCCCAACCCTTGGGACCTACTTCAGCCCCAGGATGCGATGAGCCGACATCGAGGTGCCAAACCTCCCCGTCGATGTGGACTCTTGGGGGAGATAAGCCTGTTATCCCCAGGGTAGCTTTTATCCGTTGAGCGATGGCCCTTCCATGCGGTACCACCGGATCACTAAGCCCGACTTTCGTCCCTGCTCGACGTGTAGGTCTCGCAGTCAAGCTCCCTTATGCCTTTGCACTCTTCGAATGATTTCCAACCATTCTGAGGGAACCTTGGGGCGCCTCCGTTACTCTTTAGGAGGCGACCGCCCCAGTCAAACTGCCCGCCTGACACTGTCCTCGCACCGGATCACGGTACCAAGTTAGAACCTAGATACGATCAGGGTGGTATCCCAACGGCGCCTCCACAGAAGCTGGCGCTCCTGTTTCAACGGCTCCCACCTATCCTGTACAGATCGTACCCA